>CAZLSU010000202.1:0-2547 GCA_964562225.1 uncultured Sphingobium sp. | reverse complement strand
GACTGCCGACGGCTATCCGGTGCCGCAGTCACACATCAGCCGCATGAACGATGCGGTGCGCTATCTGCTGCCGGCGATCCCGACGCTGCTGTACGGCGGATTGGGCCGGCATCAGGTGGACCGGCTCGCGGTGCTGCGCAAGGCGTGCGAGCGCACCTGGGAGCGGCGTGCGCTGGGCCGCACCGTGGCCGTGGACTTCGCCACCTTGTTTCAGGACGTGCTGACGCAGTTCGACACACAGCCGGACGACTTCTCGCCGCAGCGGGTGCAGGACGAGCTGGTCGGCCAGATGGCCGAGCTGCTGGAGGCGGACTACGACACGCTGGCGCTGGAGATCAACGACAGCGAAAACCGCCAGCGTGCGCTGACCAGCGAACCGGCGGCGCCGACGCCACCGGCAGCGCCTGTCGTGCCTGCTGGTCCTCCCCCGCCGGTCTCCGCGCCTCAGCAGCCACCCGCCTCGTCCGTGCCGCGCGACACCACGCCGGTCGCGCCTGCGGCGCCAGCAGCGACACCGCCTGCACCGCTCGAAGCGCCGGAGGACCAGCACGGGCAACGCGACGAGCGCCTGCAAGGGCACATCGTGACACCGGCACCGACCACCGAGCGCCTGCAGTCCATCCAGCGGATGGTCGCGGACCAGCTCGGCGACAAGCTGCCCGACTTCGAGGCCGATGCGCTGCGTGCGATCCCCGTGCAGGCTGGCGGGCTCTATCCCATCTCGGACGTCTGGTACATCGAGCCGGGGCTGGACGCGCCGGATCGCCTGCGCGTGCACATCGCGCAGTTCGCGCGCGAGATCGGCGAGGAAGCGGCGGTCGCCGACCACATCGAGGCCAGCGTCGGCGGCATCGGCTTCGTCTGCGTGGCACCGGCCGTGGGCCAGGCGAAGGCGCTGCCGGCGTTCGCGCGGGCGGTGCTCACCCTGCTGCATGTGCTGAGTGCGGCTCCGCCCTCCGCGAACGGATTGGACCGCGCGCGGCTGGCCGACGAGCTGGCGGCGCTGCTGCATGGCCACGGCGGCTCGGCCACACGCCTGAGCGATGCTGCGCTGGTGAAGCTGTTCCGTCTGCTGCGCCTGGCGCGCCGGCTGCTGGACCTGCAAGCCGGCGAAGCGGGCCAGGATTCCTGAGCGCAGGAGGCTCCCGCATGTCGGCACCGCACCCACTCAACCAGGCCGTGATCGCCCAGGCCCTGCATGACCTGCGCAACGGCCAGTTGCGCCGCTGCAAGGCCATGGGCTTCGGCGAGGAGGAGCTGGATGCGCTGAAGCACCCCGAACTCGTGAGCATGCTGGTGAATGCCACGGTGTCGTGGTGTTCGGTGTCGGTGAACCGGGAAGTGTTGAAGCGGCTGCTGAGCCAGGTGCACGACGTGGAGCGGGAGATCGCCACGGTGGACCGCATGCTGCGCCTGGGGGCGAGCACGGAGATGGTCAGCAAGTTCTACGGCCTCACGCATCAGGAAGTGGCGCTGCGCCGCGACATCCTCGGGCTGCCCAAGCGCAAGGGCCGGCATCCGGTGCTCGACGAGGCGCAGGACGTGGCCTTGTGGGAGCGCTGGAAGGCCGGCGTCACCGAGCGCCATATCGCCCTGACCGACGACATGGCGATGCTGGCGCTGACCATGGACCTGGCCGAGGCCATGACCCTGCCCATGTCGGTGATCTGGTCGGCGATACGGAACTGGATCGACCAGGGGCTGGTGTAGCCATGACCACGGGCAGCGCACCACGGCGCGATGGCCCGGTTGCGCTGTCGGCGTTGTTCGACGAGGCGCTGCGGCACCTTGAGCCGAAGGAACCGGCGCAGGGCACGGCGCCGAGCCAGGACTGCTTTCTCTACAGCGGCAACCGGCACGAGAGCGTCCCGCGCGCGCTGTTCCTCGACCGGCGCCTGACGCCGCTGGAGCGCAATGCCTGGCAGGTGTTCCGCCTGCAGCTCAACGACGACGGCGTGACCGCCTTTCCTACCTACGACCAGCTCCGCCCCTATCTGGCGTCCATGCCCTGTGCGTCGCAAGCCTCGCACGAGACCGTGGCGCGCGCCTTGACGCTGCTGCGGCTGACACGCTGGCTCAGCCTGGTGCGGCGGCGGCGCGATCCCAGGACCGGCCGTATCCAAGGCAACCTCTACGTGCTGCACGACGAACCGCTGTCGCCCTTCGAGGCGATGCAGCTCGATACCGACTACCTGGGCCTGGTGAGCCAGGCGTGGGCATGAACACGCTGCGGGAGATCGCCGAAGACCCGCTGCTCAGCGGGCGCACGCTGCCGACCCGCCTGCAAGTGCTGGCGCAGCGCATGGCGCGGCATGGCTGGACGACGCCAGGTTATCCACAGGAGGGTGCGGACCACGAATCCGAAGAAGGCCAGGAAGCCCTTCTTCGGAATGCTGCGCGCCCGTCTTCGGAATCCGAAGCAGGGCCGAAACCCGCGCCGGACGGCTCTCTTCGGATTCCGAAGGAGGACCGTACAGTACGTAATGATCGTATAAATGAAGTACGTACAGTACCGCGCGCGAGGGCCTTGCAGAACCTGCGGCTGCC
>CAZLSU010000201.1:0-2559 GCA_964562225.1 uncultured Sphingobium sp. | reverse complement strand
CGCCGCTACAAGATCCAGGACGTCATCAAGCGCCGCCAGGTGCTGCTGGTCCAGATCGTCAAGGAGGAGCGCGGCAACAAGGGTGCGGCGCTGACCACCTATCTGTCGCTGGCCGGTCGTTATTGCGTCCTGATGCCCAACACGTCGCATGGCGGCGGCATCAGCCGCAAGATCAGCAATGCGGCGGATCGCAAGCGTTTGAAGTCGATCATCGCCGAAATGGCGCTGCCTTCGTCGATGGGCTGCATCGTGCGCACGGCGGGTCTCCAGCGCACCAAGCCGGAGATCAAGCGCGATTTCGATTATCTCGCCCGCCTGTGGGACGAGATTCGTGAAAACACCCTGAAATCCGCCGCCCCCGCGCTGATCCACAATGACAGCGACCTCATCAAGCGGGCGATCCGCGATATCTATAATAAGGATATCGAGGAAGTGATCGTCGAGGGCGAGCAGGGCTATCGCGCCGCCAAGGACTTCATGCGCCTACTGATGCCGAGCCATGCGCGCCGCGTGCAGGGCTATGCCGATCCGGTATCGCTGTTCCAGCGCGCGGGCGTCGAGGATCAGCTTGCCGCGATGTACAACCCGGTGGTGCAGCTCAAGTCGGGCGGCTATCTGGTCATCAACCCGACCGAGGCGCTGGTGTCGATCGACATCAACTCGGGCCGGTCGACCCGTGAACATGGTATCGAACAGACCGCCGTCGCCACCAATCTGGAGGCCGCGCGCGAAATCGCCCGGCAGCTCCGCCTGCGCGACATGGCGGGCCTGGTCGTCATCGACTTTATCGACATGGAGGTGAACTCCAACGTCCGCAAGGTCGAAAAGGCGATGAAGGACGCGCTCAAGGATGATCGCGCCCGCATCCAGATCGGTCGTATCTCGGGCTTTGGCCTGATGGAAATGAGCCGCCAGCGGTTGCGCACCGGCGTGCTGGAAGCCTCCACCCGCGGCTGTCCGCATTGCGAGGGCACGGGCCTGGTCCGCACCGCATCGTCGGCGGGCCTGAGCGCGCTGCGCATGCTGGAAGAGGAAGCCGCGCGGGGTCGGGGCAACTGCATCACGCTGCGCGCCAGCACCGAAGCGGCCTTCTACGTCCTCAACAACAAACGCCGCGAACTGGACGAAATCGAGCAGCGCTATGGCGTCCGCATCGAGATATTGCCGGATGGCGAAGTCGAGGGCGCGCGCATGTCGGTGGAGGCCAGCGGTCCGCGCCCCGAGCGCGTCGTCACCTATGTCGCACCGATGATCGAGGATGACGATGATCTCGACATCCCCGAGGAAGAGGATGAGATCGAGGAAATCGAAGCCGAAGCCGAGCGCGAGCGCCCCGAGCGTCCCGCCCGCAACGCCGAGGAAGGCGAAGGCGGCCGTCGCCGCCGCCGTCGCCGTCGCGGCCGTCGCGATCGCGGTGATGAGGCCCAGGGCGAAGGCCGTGGCGAGGAAGAGTCCGAGAACGAAAGCGACGCTGAAGGCGAAATCGTCGAAGCGGGCGAAGCCGTCGACGCTGGCGAAGATGGCGTTGCGGGCGAAACCGCCGCCGAGGGAGAAGCCCGCCGTCGCGGCCGCCGTGGTCGCCGGGGCGGTCGTCGTCGTCGTGAAGGCGGCGGCGATGCTGCTGTTGTGGCCGAAGCTGGCGAAGCGCCAGGCGATGACGCTGGTGTCGAGCCGACAGAAGCGGTTGCCGAAACGCCCGAGCCGGTCGCCGAGGAAGCGCCCAAGACCCGCCGCCGCCCCCGCGCGCGTGGCAAGGTCGCCGCTGCCGAAACCATTGTCGCGCCCGAAGTGACGGAGGCCGCAGAGGCACCTCCCGTTGCCGAAGTGCCGGTAGAGGAGGTCGCCGAGAACGCGCCCAAGCCCAAGCGGTCGCGCCGCAAGAAGGCCGATGTCGAGGCCGTAGCAGAGGTCGAAGCGGTCCCTGCCCCGGTGGTCGAAGAAGCCGTCGAAGCCGCGCCCAAGGCCAAGCGTCCGCGTCGCAAGAAGGCGGCAGCAAGCGAAGCCGAGGCCGTTGAAGCGCCGACCGAGCCTGAAGCGGTCGTCGAAGCGCCCGAGCCGGTGCTGGCCGAAGCCGAAGCCCCGCCCGCGCAAGCGAGTGATGCAGGTGAGGACGAGGGCGAAAATGCCGATGGTTCACCGCGTCGCGGCTGGTGGCAGCGCACCTTTGGTCAATAAAGCTGGCGGCGAGTAAAGCAGCCGATCATGGAAGCGCCGCCGCCCGTCCGGTTCAGACCGACATGGGCGGCGGCGCTCCTTTTTCATGGGGCGTTCATGCCAACCATGGCACGGCGCGTGCCGTGACCCGATCTTACCCGACGATACGCCGCGCCCTGCGCCTCTCGGCCATGCTGGTCGCCCTGCTGGCGCTGATGGCGCGCCCTGCCCTCGCCCAGAGCATATTGCGCGACGCGGAAACCGAAGCCTTCATGGCCGACATGTCGGGCCAACTGGTGAAAGCCGCCGGCATGGAGCCGCGCAACGTCCAGGTGATGGTAATCAACGATCCGGAGATCAACGCCTTCGTCGCGGGCGGCCAATATGTCTGGGTGCATAGCGGGC
>CAZLSU010000200.1:0-2569 GCA_964562225.1 uncultured Sphingobium sp. | reverse complement strand
CTCGTCCTCGTCCTGTGTCTGCTGCTGCCCTTGCAGGGGTTTGCGGCGTGGCAGGCACCTGCGTCACCATGCCCCATGGTGGGCATGATGGCCATGGCGGATGAAGTCGACGGGATGGCAGAGTCCCTGGTCGAGGCCATGGACGATTGCTGCAACGACATGGCCACCTTTGAGAGCACGGGCCAGCCCTGCAAGAGTATTCAGAGTTGCGTCGTGCCCGCCGCAGGCTTGCCGTCTTTTCCATCCCTCGTGGCCCTGACGCCGGTCATTCAGGACCCTCAAGCGCCGGCCTGGCGCAGCCTTCCTCCGGGCGCGACTTCGCGCCTCTGGCGTCCGCCCACTTCCGTCTGATTCCCCGCACAGCGCAGCCCACCCGCCGGTGGCGCTGCTGTCGCGCGCTGTCAGGGCTTTTGCGCCCGGGCGTGCCTGCTCCGGAGCTCAGACATGGAACACTCCTCGTTTTTTCTTGCACGCGCCGTGCTGGCCCTCGTTGGCCTCCTTGTGCTGGTCACACCCGCTGCTGCCGATGAACCCCTGAGCCTGAGCGCTGCGGTGAGCGCATCCCTGGCCCGCTCGCGCAGCCTCGACGCATCAACCGCCGCCGCGCAAGGCGCACGCGAGATGGCGGTGGCGGCCGCGCAGCGGCCCGACCCGGTGCTGCGCCTCTCACTGGACAACCTGCCTGTGGAAGGCCCGGAGCGCTTCAGCAGCACGCGCGACTTCATGACCATGCGCTCCATCGCACTCATGCAGACCCTACCCAACGCGGACAAGCGCCGCGCGCGGGGCGAACGCTTTGAGCGGGAGGCCGAAGCTGCGCTGAGCGAACGTGTACAACGCGTCGCCATGCTGCAAACCGAGGTGGCGCAGGCCTGGCTGGAGCGCCGCATGCAGGAGCAGCGGATGTTGTTGCTGCAGGCGCAGATCGCCGAGGCACGCGTTCTGGTGCAAACCACCGAAGCGGCTCTTCGCGGTGGACGGGGCTCCACGGCCGATGCGTTGAACGCGCGAGAGGCGCTGGCGCAGCTGGAGCAAGGCTTGATCGGCGCGCAGGCCGAGCGCGCCAACGCCCGCCTCACGCTGGCGCGCTTCACCGGTGGTCCCTCCGACCAGCCGCTGGCCGATCCACCGCCATTCCAACGAAGTCCCACGGCGATCGACCCGCTGGACCACTTGCCCGACCTGGCCGCGCTGCAGGCTCGCGAGGCCGTGGCCCGGGCCGAGGCTGAAGTGGCCCGCCAGGAGCTCAAGCCCGACTGGAGCGCCGAGATCATGTTCAGCCAGCGCGGCTCGCAGTTCTCCAACATGGTGTCGGTCGGCGTGTCGGTGCCGCTGCAGTGGGACCGGCCACAGCGCCAGCAACGCGAGCTTGCTGCGCGACTGGCGCGTGTCAACGAACTGGAGGCCGAGCGCGAAGAGCAGACGCGCGGGCGGGTGCTGCAGGTGCAACGCTGGCAGCAGGACTGGCGCGCCGGGCTGGAACGACTGGCCCATCTGGATGCGCAGCGCCAGCCGCTGGCCACACAGCGCGTGGATGCCGCGCTGGCCGCGTACAGGGGCGGTCGCGAGGGCCTGGGCGCTGTCCTGCAAGCGCGCCGCGATGCGCTGAACCTCGCGCTCGAACGCCTGGCGCTGGAGCGCGACACCGCCAGCCTGTGGGCCCAACTCGAATACCTCATCCCTGACAGCTCGACTGGAGTGAAGCCATGAACAAAAAGTCCACCCTCATGGTGCTGGGTGTCCTGACCGCTGTCACCGCCGTTGGCCTGGGTGCCTGGTGGCTGGGCATGCAGCAGGGCATGGGCCACACCTCGCCAGCGCCACAACCGGTTGCGGCCACCACCGCCAGCGACGACCCGTCCCTGTGGACCATCCCGCAAGGCGAAGCAGCCACGCGCCGGCACATCCGCGAATCGCTCAAGGCGGGGGATGTGGACCCGGTCACGGGCCGGCGCATCTTGAACTACCACGACCCCATGGTGCCGGGCAAGAACTTCGAGGCGCCCGCCAAGTCGCCCTTCATGGACATGATGCTGGTGCCGCGTTACGCCGGCAGCGATGCGGCGGACGCCAGCAGCGTCACCGTGAGCCCGCGCATCCAGCAGAACCTGGGGCTGCGCACGGCGCCGGTGGTCGAAGGCTCGCTGGTGTCGGACGTGACGGCGGTGGGCAACGTGGCCTGGAACGAGCGCGAGCGGGTGGAGCTGAGTTCGCGCGCCATGGGCTTTGTGGAGAAGCTGCATGTGAAAGCGGCGCTGGACCGCGTGGCGGCTGGCGCGCCACTCGCAGAGCTCTACGTGCCCGACTGGGTGGCTGCCCAGGAGGAGTACCTGGCGCTGGCGCGCCTGACGGGCGATGGCACCGACTCACTGCAGGATGCGGCGCGCCAGCGCATGCGTCAGGCCGGCATGACACCGGCGCACATCCAGCGCGTGGTCACCTCGGGACAAGTGCAAGCGCGGTTCACGCTCACCGCGCCCATCGCCGGCATCGTGAGCGAACTCATGGTGCGCGAAGGCGCCACCGTGATGCCGGGCATGACGCTGATGCGCCTGCAGGGCACGCGCAC
>CAZLSU010000199.1:0-2572 GCA_964562225.1 uncultured Sphingobium sp. | reverse complement strand
CCACAACCGGATCGGATGACGTTGCATATTCCGCGCCTATTGGACGCGTTTTGGGCCACTGAATAAGTCTTGCGTTTGCGTTGGCCGCGGAGTGTGCGGGACGGGTACCGGTTTGCGGCGACTGAGTGATGTGCCGCGATTGACAGTTTTTTTGATTTCGGAGCGCAAGAAGCCCTCCTTTGCGGGGCGGGTTGCTGGGGGGTGGCGCGTGGGTCGTGATCAATGCAGGTTGGTATAAGATTTCCGTACGCCTTCGGTGAGGGCCGCCTTGCGGTAATCGTCTGATATTTGGAGATGGCACCGGTGCAAGCACTGGTGTTTGCACCGGTACTAGAGACGGTGCGATGGGTCAGGTGACGATAATTTCGGGCGTTGAGCGGCGGCGGGTATGGTCTGACGACCAGAAGCGGGCGCTGGTGATGGCGGTGTCGCAACCCGGCGCGAACGTGGCGGAGATCGCGAGGGAGGCGGATCTACGGCCGGGCCAGATCTATCGCTGGCGGCGACAGATGTTCGGTGATGCGAACGGTTTTGCCGCCGTTGCGGTGAAGCCTGATCCAGCGCCGCCGACGGGGCCAGCGGTTGTCGTGGAGCTGGGCAGCATCACGGTCCGCATAGCGGCGGATACGCCGCCGGATTTGGCTGCTGCCGTCCTGCGGTCGCTGCGGCGGTGATCCCGGTCCCCTCGGGTGTCAGGATATGGATCGCGACCGGGCATACCGATATGAGGAAGGGTATGCGATCCTTGGCCCTGCAGATACAGCAGAGCTTCAAGCGGGACCCCCATGCCGGTGATCTCTATGTCTTCCGAGGGCGCCGGGGCGATCTGTGCAAGATCCTGTGGCACGATGGCATTGGCATGTCGCTCTATGCCAAGCGCCTGGAGCGCGGGAAGTATATCTGGCCATCGGCTGTAGACGGGGTGATTGCCATCTCCGCCTCCCAGTTGGCTTGCATGTTGGAGGCGATCGACTGGCGTAATCCGCAAGCAACCTGGCGGCCGACACTGGCCGGATAATCGATGTCGGGAGGCTAAAAAGCTAGAGATTCCGGTGCTTTTCTGCTATGCCTTTGGGCATGGGTGACGCGGCGCAAGCAGAGATCCAGAGCCTTCGCGCGCAGCTTGCGGCAGCCCAGGCGGTCGCCGCTGAAGTCGCCCGCATCAAGGCCATCAACGCCGACCTGGAAGCCCGTAACGCCCTTCTCGAACTGCAGAACGAGAAGATGCGCCGCACTCTTTTTGGCCAGCGCTCCGAGCGCACGCGCCATCTGCTCGACCAGATGGAACTGACCTTCGAGGAGTGCGAGACCGCTGCCAGCGAAGATGAGTTCCTGGCTGCCCTGGCAGCGGTGAAGACCAATGTCGCGCCGTTCGAGCCCAAGCGGCCCGCCCGCAAGCCCTTGCCCGAGCATTTACCGCGCGAGCGCGTCGTCATCGCCGCGCCCGATTCCTGCCCCTGCTGCGGCTCGGATCGGCTGTGCAAGCTGGGCGAGGATATCACCGAGACGCTTGAGGTCGTGCCGCGACAGTGGAAGGTGGTTCAGACTGTGCGGGAGAAGTTCTCTTGCCGAGCCTGTGAGAAGATCACCCAACCGCCGGCGCCGTTCCATGTGACGCCCCGCGGGCTCTTTGGCCCCAGCTTCCTGGCGATGCTGCTGTTCGAGAAGTTCGTTGCGCATCAACCGCTTAACCGCCAGCGTGATCGCTATGCCCGGGAAGGCGTGGACCTGAGCCTTTCCACTCTGGCCGATCAGGTCGGCACCTGCACCGCCGCGCTGATGCCGCTCTATCTGCTGATCGAAGCCCACGTCCTTGCCGCCGAGCGATTGCATGGCGACGATACGACGGTGCCAGTGCTGGCCAAGACCAAGACCGATACGGGCCGGATCTGGACCTATGTTCGGGATGATCGACCTTTTGGCGGACCGGCACCGCCCGCAGCGATCTTCCATTATTCCCGCGACCGGCGGGGCGAGCATCCTGTGGGCCATCTGCGCGGTTGGAGAGGCATTCTTCAGGCTGATGCCTATGCTGGCTATAATGCCCTGTTCCATGGCGACCGCCTGCCGGCGCCGCTGACCCGCGCCCTTTGCTGGAGCCACGCGCGCCGTTATTTCTTCGAGCTGGCCGATATCGCCGCGCAGCTCAAGAAGCGCCGCAAAAACGCCGTCATCTCGCCGCTGGCCGTAGAAGCGGTCCGCCGTATCGACGCGATCTTTGACATAGAACGCGCCATCAACGGCAGATCGGCCCAGGAGCGTCTCACCCTTCGGCAGGAACTCAGCGCACCGCTGGTTGCCGATCTGGAGGAATGGATGCGGGACAACCGGTCCAAGCTATCGAAGAACAGTGATGTGGCCGAGGCCATGGATTATATGCTCAAGGCGTGGCCCGCCTTCACCGCATTCCTCGACGATGGCCGCATCTGCCTTACGAACAACGCGGCGGAACGGGCGCTTCGAGGCATAGCCCTGGGCAGAAAATCATGGCTCTTCGCTGGTTCAGATCGCGGCGGCCAGCGCACCGCCTTCATGCTGAGCCTCATTGGCACGGCGAAGCTCAACGATATAG
>CAZLSU010000198.1:0-2645 GCA_964562225.1 uncultured Sphingobium sp. | reverse complement strand
AAGACCTGCTGCTTGCCCTCGCCAGTTCTTCCATTCTGTTGGCGGGCTCGGCCAATGCCGCTGAGCCGTCTGGCACTTCTCTGGTGCTGCTGACGGAAAACTTTCCGCCCTACAACATGGCGAAAAACGGCAAGAACTTCGCCAAGGACGAGAACATCGAAGGCATTGCGGTGGACATTGTCCGCGAGACTTTCAAGCAGGCTGGTATTTCCTACAACCTCACGCTGCGCTTCCCTTGGGAGCGGATCTACAAACTCGCCCTGGAAAAGCCAGGCTACGGCGTGTTTGTCATGGCGCGCCTGCCGGACCGCGAAGCGCTGTTCAAGTGGGTCGGCCCCATCGGCCCGGATGACTGGGTGCTGCTGGCCAAGGCTGACAGCAAGATCCAGCTGACCGACCTTGAGCACGCACGTAGCTACAAGATCGGTGCCTACAAAGGCGATGCCATTGCCCAGACCCTGGAAAAGCGCGGGCTCAAGCCGATCATCGTGCTGCGCGACCAGGACAATGCGCAGAAGCTGATGGAGGGGCAGATTGACCTCTGGGCCACCGGCGACCCGGCCGGGCGCTATCTGGCGCGCCAGGTGGGGGTTTCCGGGCTCAAGACGGTGCTGCGCTTCAATAGCGCCCAGTTGTACCTGGCGCTGAACAAGGAGGTGCCGGATGAGGTGGTGGCCAAGCTGCAGGCGGCGCTGGACCAGCTACGCAAGGAAGGTGTGGTGGATCAGATCATGGCGCGCTATCTGTAGGTTTCAGCGGTAAACCCCATCCTTGCCGTGCCCAGCCATCGCCCGATTGCTGCGCACACTGATCATCAGCTTGATATCAATCCACTCGATACCCTGGGCCTTGAGCTTGGGCAGTTCGCGCTCCAGCACCGCCAGGGTCTGTGGATAAGGATGGCCGATCATCACCGCCGAGCCCTGTTTGTGGGCCAGCTTGATAGCCGTCTGCAACTGCGTGGCGATGGCCGCTTCGGTCCGTTCGTCATCCAGAAATACATCCCGTGAGACGTGGGCCAGGTTGATTTTCTGAGCCTCGGCGGCCGCCACGGTCTTGGCGCTGGTCCGGCTGTCGACGAAAAACTTGTGCCGACGCTGCAGCTCGCCCATCAACCACGCCATGGCGCCAGGCTCGGCCGTCATGCGGCTGCCCATGTGGTTGTTGATGCCGGCGGTGTAAGGCACGGCCTTGAATGCCGCATCCAGGCGCTTGCCCAGTTCTTCGATGGGCAGCTCGGGGTGCCAGGCGAAGGGGCCGGTGGCCGGGTCCATGGGCATGTGCAGAATCACGATCTTGCCGGCGCGGTGGGCCTCGCGGGCGACTTCAGCAGCGTGGGGCGTGTCGGGCATGATTGCCGCCGTCACCGGGCCGGGCAGGGCCAGCACACGACGATCCCTGGGCAGGTTTTGCCCAAGGTCGTCGATGATAAGCGTGAGGTAGGCTTTGTGGGGCTTGTCGGCCGGCGTCGCTTGGGCGACTCCGGCCAGGCTGCACAACATTGCAAGGATTAGCGCAAAACGCATATCAACGGCTGCGCGTAATGCTCAAGCCCTTGAGCAGGCTCAGCGCCTGGGCCAGTTGGTAATCGTCGTCCTGTGGCATCGGCTTGGCTTTCGGGCCGCTGCCGGTTGGCTGGTCGGCGCCGCCGTTGCCATTGCCCAGGTGACCTTGCAGGTCGGCTTCCTTGAAGTATTCGTTGTCGCTCTCGTTGGTGATCTTGGCCCGACGCACCTCGATATCCGGCACGATGCCCTGGGCCTGGATCGAACGACCATTAGGCGTGTAGTACAGCGCCGTGGTGATCTTCAGCGCACGCTCGTTGTTCAGCGGCAGCACGGTTTGCACCGAGCCCTTGCCGAAGCTGGTGGTGCCCATCAGTACACCGCGTTTCTGGTCTTGCAGGGCGCCGGCGACGATTTCCGAGGCCGAGGCGCTGCCGCCGTTGATCAGTACTGCCAGCGGGACGTTTTCGCTGAGGTCCTTGCCGGTGGCCGAGAAGCGCAGTTCGGAGTTGGCGATGCGGCCCTTGGTGTAGACGATCAAGCCTTTGGTGATGAAATGGTCGACCACTTCCACCGCCGATTGCAGTACGCCGCCGGGGTTGTTGCGCAGGTCCAGGACAATGCCGTTGAGCTTCTTGCCGTTGTCCTTGCGCAGCTTGGCCAGGGCCTTGGCCACTTCGTCGCCGGTCTTGACCTGGAACTGGGTGATGCGGATGTAGCCGTAACCCGATTCCAGCAACTGGCTCTTCACGCTCTTGACCACGATGGTGGCGCGGGTCAGGGTCACGTCAAACGGGCTGCCGCCGTCACGCACCAGGGTCAGGGTGATTTTCTGGCCGACCTTGCCGCGCATCTTGTCGACGGCTTCGGTCATGGTCTGGCCACGGGTCGGCTGGCCATTGATCTTGACGATCAGGTCGCCGGCCTGGATGCCGGCCTTGGACGCCGGGGTGTCGTCGATTGGCGACACCACCTTGATGATGCCGTCCTCGGCGCCGACTTCGATGCCCAGGCCGCCGAATTCGCCGCTGGTGCTTTCCTGCAGCTCGGCGAAATCTTCCGGGCCCAGGTAGGCAGAGTGCGGGTCGAGGTTGCTGAGCATGCCTTTGATGGCGTTTTCCAGCAGGGTCTTGTCGTCCA
>CAZLSU010000197.1:0-2710 GCA_964562225.1 uncultured Sphingobium sp. | reverse complement strand
AATGGCCCGCCACGCTGGAAGCCTTGCGCGCGCTCCAGGCCGAGGCCATCGTGCCCGGCCGCGGCGAGGCCATGAAAGGCAACGCCGACGTGAACAAGGCCCTGGACTACACCAAGCGCTGGGTCACCACCCTGTTCCAGGCCGGCAAGGAAGCCGCCTCGGCGGGCATGGACCTGAAAGCCGCCATGGCCCACACCCGCAAGAGCATGGACCCGGTCTTCGGCCACGTGTTCATCTACGAACACTGCCTGCCGTTCGACGTCAGCCGCGCGTACGACGAGGCCAAGGGCATCAAGAACCCGCGCATCTGGACGGCCGAGCGCGACAAGGAGATGTGGGCGGCCTTGCAGGCCTGAATGCGAAGCGGGCAGGCCTACAAGCGCACAGCGCGCTGCAGGCCTGAACGCGCCGCCCGTCCTGGGGTACCTCCCACTGAGAAGCCGCCCCCGGGCGGCTTTTTGCTGCCCACCGCTACGATGCGCGCTCCATGCCCTCGACCGATCCCCTGATTCACGCCGCCGCCGACTGGGCCGTCATCGTCGTCTTCGGCGTGGTCTACCTGGGCATGTTTCTGGGCGGCCTGCCGCGTCTGCGGCTCGATCGCTCGGGCGTGGCGCTGCTGGGGGCCGTGGCGGTGATCGCGATCTCGGGCATGGGCGTGGTCGAGGCGGCCGAGGCCATCGACCTGCCCACCATCCTGCTGCTGTTCGCCTTCATGGTCATCTCGGCGCAGATGCGCCTGGGTGGCTTCTACGCCGCCGTCACGCGGCGCGTGGGTGAGTTGCCGCTGTCCGACGCCGCCCTGCTGGCCGCGCTCATCGCCGTGGCGGCGGTGCTGTCGGCCGTGTTCTCCAACGACGTCGTCTGCCTGGCCATGACCCCCATCGTGGCCCGCCTGTGCCTGCGCCGCGGCGCCAACCCGCTGCCCTTTCTCATCGGCCTGGCCTGCGCGGCCAACATCGGCTCGGCCGCCACGCTCATCGGCAACCCGCAGAACATGCTGATCGGCTCGGTGCTGCGGCTCGACTTCGCGGGCTACGCGCGCGCGGCGCTGGTGCCGGTGCTCGTCAGTCTGGTGCTGCTGTGGGGCTGGCTGGTGTGCGTACCGCATGAGCGCCTGGAGCCGCTGCCGCCCAGGGACCGGCGCTCCGAGGACCCGCCGCTGGACGTGTGGCAGACCACCAAGGGCCTGGTGGTGGCGGGCGCGCTGATGGGCCTGTTCCTGTTCCGCGACGGCCCGCACGAGGTGATGGCCCTGGTGGGTGCCGCGCTGCTGCTGCTCAGCCGGCGGCTGGCCTCGGCCGAGTTCATGAAGCTGGTGGACTGGCCGTTGCTGATCCTCTTCATGGGTCTCTTCGTGGTGAATCACGCCTTCGAACAGACCGGCCTGGCGGCCGCGGCGGTGGCCTGGCTGGCGGGGCACGGCGTGCACCTGACATCGCCCGGGCCGCTGATGGTGGTGGGGGTGGTGCTGTCCAACCTGGTCTCCAATGTGCCGGCGGTCATGCTGTTGTTGCCGCACCTCTCGGACGACCCCGGCGCCGGTGTGCTGCTGGCGCTGGTGACCACCTTCGCGGGCAACCTGCTGCTGGTGGGCTCCATCGCCAACCTCATCGTGGCCGACCTCGCGCGTGCGCAGGGCATCGTGATCGACTGGAAGCGACACGCCACTGTGGGCGTGCCGGTGACGCTGCTGTCGCTGGGCGTGATCTGGATCTGGCTGCGCTGGGGCGTTTGACCCCTTGGGGCGGCCCGGCGGCGAAACTGGCCGGTTTCAGTGCACCGACGCCAGAAACTGCTTGAGTTCCGGCGTCTCGGGGCTGCCGAACAGTTGCTCCGGCGGCCCCATCTCGTGCACACGCCCCTGGTGCATGAAGATCACGCGGTCGCTCACCTTGCGCGCGAAGTTCATCTCGTGCGTCACCATCAGCAGGGTCATGCCTTCGTTGGCCAGTGACTCCACCACCTGCAACACCTCGCCCACCAGCTCCGGGTCGAGCGCGGACGTGATCTCGTCGCACAGCAGCACGCTGGGCTGCATGGCCAGGGCGCGCGCGATGGCCACGCGCTGCTGCTGGCCGCCAGAGAGCTGCTCGGGGTAGGCGTCGAACTTGTCGGCCAGGCCCACGCGCTGCAGCAACTGCTTCGCGCGTTCGATGTTGGGTGTCTCCTGCGCCTTCTTCACCAGCGCGGGCGCCAGCATCACGTTGCGGCCCACGCTCAGGTGCGGGAAGAGGTTGAAGCTCTGGAAGATCATGCCCACGTGCTGGCGCAATTCGCGCATCGCGGCCGCGTCCTGGTGACGCAGCGGTTGGCCGTCCACCGAGAGCGTGCCCGACTGGAACACCTCCAGCCCATTGATGCAACGCAAGAGCGTGCTCTTGCCCGAACCGCTCTTGCCGATGATGGCGATCACCTCGCCACGCTTCACTTTCAGGTCGATGCCCTTGAGCACTTCGTTGGCGCCATAGGCCTTGCGCAGCGCGCCGATGTCGACGATGGCGTGGGGTTCAGCGGCGGACATTCAGTTTCCTTTCGAGCGCGCGGGCGTAGAGGCTCACGGGGAAGCACAGCGCGAAGTACATCAGCGCCACGCAGCTATAGACCAGGAAGGGCGCGAAGGTGGCGTTGGTGATCATGGTGCCGGCCTTGGTGAGCTCGACGAAGCCGATCACCGAGGCCAGCGCCGTGCCCTTGATGACCTGCACCA
>CAZLSU010000196.1:0-2717 GCA_964562225.1 uncultured Sphingobium sp. | reverse complement strand
GCACCAATTCCGAATGCGCCTCTTTCTTTTTCGTGGTCAACGCGGTTAAACGAGCTGTGAAGTTAAATTTTTCGAACGTTCCTGACAGCTTTTCAAATGCGATGCTATCAATACATATCTGCTCGATTTCGGGCCTCAGCTGATGTGCAGCGGCCAAAACTGCCAGCGAACCAAGCTCAGCAGTTAGCCGGGATGTCTCTACGTTTAGGTTCTGCTGCCCACCTGCTGCAAGGGCGATAGCCGAATCAACGCTATCAAGCAGGTCAGACACCCCCTTTACATAGCCATCCAACTCCGTTCTCCGCTCAAATTTTGCAATTGCGGTGGTATCAATTACCGGCACCGAAAGAGCCTCACGAATGGCATCAATCAAGTTAGCAAGCGCACTCAAAAATACTGGATTGATGACGTGTTCGTATTGAGAGTATTGGAAAGGCAGGTAATCGTGGATTAATTGCTTTTTCGCAACCTGAGAATCACGCTCTCTCCGCAAGCAAGACAGATCGGACAGGAGTGTAGAGTTCAGGTGCTCGTGGTACGCACCAAATAGTGCGCTGGCCTCGGGTGCTAACCTCTGGCGGCAAAGCACGCACTCGCCAGATGGAGAAAATGGTTTGATCGCCGCCGCCACTGACAACAAAGTTTGCTGAGCAGACAGCGAATAATTGGGGTTAAATACTGTTCCTCCCAGCTCAACACTAGCGGCCTCTTTCTGCTGAATCAGCCTCAGCGTGTCAGCATAATTCGAGTATGAAAACCCGCTGCACCTATCACGAAAGGTCGTGAGAGATTCCTTCACCTGAGCGATTAATTGTCGTTGCATTCCTAGAGATTGCTGCCCCTCCGCGCTTGAGGCCGCCGTCAGTTGAGCAAGCCTTGTCTGCGCAACCGTTTTTGCTTGTTCTTGCTCCGGCCCGTATACGATGGCTCTAATCCAATCGAGTATCGATTGGCAGTTAATCGCACTCCAGTCCTTGAACGTTCCGGTATCAACGTTTATTGCAGATTGTGCCTTTGCCTTCACCGCTGCGATGCTTAGATTGGTAGCGCCCCTAGTCTGATTGATGAGACCTGTGCCATAGGATTGAAACTGCTTGAGGCATTCTCGAGCGTAATCGAAGCACTCCAAGCGGAACACACTTAGCTCGACCACGGCCTCAGGTCTTATGGAGCTGTTCACATGATTGAATGCGACCGTCGCGTCGAAGTACTTCAGCGCCTGCGCTTGAGTTCCGAACCCATCTAGCTCTGTCCACGTAGTTTGGAGCTGCCCTCGGAGCTTAAAACTGAAGGATGGGAGCGATGCGTCGGATTTCAAAACATTGTGGAGCGGCTCCTTTGGCTTCTCCGGATTTGCGAGCACCTTGAGAGCCTGACATAGGCTTGACTTGCCTGCGCCATTTCGACCAAACACCAAGGTAATCCTTTTGTTGAGATCGAGCTTGAGGCTCGGACTGAGTTTCTTGAACTCAGAAAAGCCTGACAGGTTCTCCAGGTAGAAAGGGGGGATAGAACCACGCAGCGGAGGCAAGAGGGGGAGTGGTGCTGAGGCGGTGAAGGTGTAGGTCTCACTGCCATGGAAAAGCCGCCAAAGGCGATCCAACTCTTCTGGTGAAAGCGCTTGTCCGCTTGAGCTGATTGCAGCGTCGCAAACCGCGTGAAACCAAGATTCACGAACGGAGTCACGGTGGGCCAGCAGATAACCCGTTGCGTCGTTATGCTTTGCCATGATGCCGTCCTTGCGCTTGATGACCGCACCACTATAGAGGCGTTAGGCAATGCTCGTCATCCAAAGAATCATTGGTTCCGGGTGAGCGCCGTGTTGGCTCAACAAGATATCGGTTACTTCCTAATGGAACGGTACAATTGGCGGCGAACGCATCAATTCAACGAAGGCTTAGCGCCCCCCCGTTGCCGAGGAAAAACTTAACGCAGTGTCCGGGATCAGTTGACCGCTACAGTCATCAGCCAAGGTCCCGATAGATATTTCTAATCCGAACGATCCTCACTGAACTGGCCCTCTCAAGTCACCCCCTCGGGGCTGGGCATGCTAAACGAAAAGGAAAATGAGCGATGACGCCTCGAGATCCGGTAAAAACTCAACGCAATCGTGAGATCGCTGAGCTGACCGAGCAGATCAACGCACTGAAGGAAAAGGTCCTGAGGATCACTGGCTACCGGAACGAGCAATCATTGAATGCCACCTACGGTGGGAAGCACTCCCAGTACATCGACATAAAGCACGAAATTATCGACTCTCCGGAGCAATTCATCGCACTTTATCTGCGCGGTTTCTTGGACTACCTGCACGATCTGGGATCTGCGGCACGGCTAGGAAACCCTTACTTCGACGCCCATGCTCACATCAAGGACTCCGAAGTGGTGAAGAAATGGTTCAGGCTATTCCTTACACGGACCTATCTGCGGCAGTTCGATGCCCTTGCTCGGAAACGCCCTGAAGTTCAAGAAGCCGAGATATGGATAGGTCAAAAAAACGCATCTTACGGCATTCTGGTGAGCCCTCGTTTCAGGCGGGGAGCATGGGAAAACGACAAGAGCGAGATTCGCCATTTCAAGTCCAACTACTGGACTATAGGACACATCTTGGAGACGGGCTTCGTGATCCCGGATGAAGACGACCGCATCGAATTCTCATCCGTTGGTAACCGTCCGGCCAGCACCCTCTCCTGACAGCCCTCCAAATTGGCCAAGATAGT
>CAZLSU010000195.1:0-2718 GCA_964562225.1 uncultured Sphingobium sp. | reverse complement strand
CAGGTGTCGTTGACCAGCTTGAACTGGTCCAGGTCGAGGAACATCAAGGCATGCCCCGACTGCTGGCGCCCGATGCCATGCAACACCTGCTCCAGGCGGAATTCAAATTCACGGCGGTTGGCCAGCCCGGTCAAGGCATCATGGGTCGCCTGCCAAGACAGGTTGGCAATGTATTGGCGCTCTTGGGTCATGTCGTGCAACACCAACACTGCCCCGCTGACCTTTCCGGCACTGCGGATCGGGGCACCTACCAGGGTCACGGAGACCGTGCTGCCATCCAGACGCTGGATCAGCTTGGAGTGTTCGCTGCCGCCGGTGAGTTGACCGCCAAGAATATGCTCGATCAGGGCAAACCCTTCGGCCTGGGCGTTTTCATCCAGCAGATTGAACAACGCCGCCAGGGGCAGGCCCTGGGCCTGGGCAGCCTTCCAGTGGGTCAGGGACTCCGCCGCCGGGTTCATATAGGCGATAGCCCCGTCGACATCGGTGGTAATCACTCCGTCGCCGATGGACTCCAGGGTGATCTGCGCCCGCTCCTTCTCCACTTGCAAGGCATCGGCAAACGCATGGCGCTGGGCCAATAGCTTGCGGGTGCGCAACAAGGCCAGGGCAATCAGGCCGAGGGCGGTGGCCAGGTTAGTGATCAGCAGCAGGCGCAGAATCATCCTTGAGCCTTCACCCAGGGCATCGCTGAAAGCCTTGGCCGCCGGCGTCACGCTATCGTTGATGGCGATGATGCGTTCTTTCCAGGCATGGATGTCGGCGCTGGTGGCTTGGTTGGCAAGGATGTCCCGGTGCATTTCCTGCGCCAGGTCGTCGAGTTGCACTAGGTAGCCATCGCCCACGGTCCACAGCTCGATGGCTTTTTCCAGGTAACTGAAATGGCGGAAATTAAGGTACAGCCAGATCACGCTCGACACGTCATCCGGATGGTTGCCGCCCTTGAGGATCCCCTGGCGCGCGGCCGCCAGGTCAGGGTTGGGGCGGTCCAGGGCGATGCGCAGCTCGTGCCCGCCCTGGGGCACGGCAATCGCGTTCTGGTATTTGAGAAAGGTCTTCTGGTCGCGGTTATCGGCGTACAGGGTCAGGTAATAGATGGCATCTTTCTGGCCCTTGGACCACAGGCTTTCGCCCGCCACATAACCGCGCACGGCCGAGAGCATATAGAGGCTGACGCAGCCCAGTAATGCCTGGAACAGTACAACCGCAATAAAAGGCCAGACAATGCCCAGCAAACGGGGTGTTCCGAAAGTTCGCTTCTGCTTCATGAGGTCCCTTGCATCAGCACAGGCGAGTAAAAACTGCTCCTGACAGCACAGCCGAGGCCAAACGCGATCCCTCCAGGATCGGATACGGGATCGATTCAGCGAACTTGTTGCAAGTGTCCATAAAGCTTGGCGTACAAACCGCCATCGGCTATCAGTTGCTGGTGGTCGCCATCTTCGGCAATGTGTCCACCGTCAAACACCAATACCCTATCAGCCTGCTTCACCGCCGACAAACGGTGAGCAATGATCAGTGTAGTACGCCCACTGAGAAACCGCGCCAGCGCCTGGTGCAGGTTGTATTCGGTGGCCGCATCCAGGGCCGAGGTGGCTTCGTCGAGGATCACCACCTTTGGCTCGGCCAGTACCATTCGGGCAATCGCCAGGCGTTGGCGCTGGCCACCGGACAAGCGCACGCCAGAGCGCCCGACAATACTGTCTAGGCCCTGGGGCAACCCTTTGACCGTAGCCTCCAGCTGGGCGATTTCTAGGGCCTGCCAACAGGCCTGGTCGCTGCGTTCGCGGCCCATGGTCAGGTTGGCGCGCACGGTATCGTTGAACAGTGCCGGGTGCTGCAGCACCACCGCGACATGCTCGCGGATGGTTTCCAGGCCAATAGCCTGCTGGGTCGCGCCGCCGAAGCGGATCGTGCCTGCCTGCGGGGTGTAGAGCCCCAACAGCAGTTGCACCAGGGTGCTTTTACCGCCGCCACTGGCGCCGACAATCGCCACCTTCTCGCCGGGAGCGATGGCCAGGTTCAGTTGGTTGAGCACCAGGTCTTCGCCGTAGCCAAAGTCCAGGCCCCGCACCTCGATACCCACGGTTTCGCGCCCGGTAAACGGATCCTCGCCCCCGGCATATTGCGGCTCGTCGGCGCGGGCCAGCAGTTCGTTGATGCGCGTCAGCGCGCCACCGGCAGCGTAGTAGGCGTATTGCAGGTTCAGCAGTTGCTCCACCGGGCCGATCATGAACCACAGGTAGCTGAACACCGCGAGCATCTGGCCGATGGACAGGTCGGAAAACAGCACGGTGAGCATTGCCGCCGCGCGAAAGATGTCGATACCAAACTGGAACAGCAGGCCACTGGCGCGGCTGGAGGCGTCGCTTTTCCATTGGGAGTTGATGGCAAAGTCGCGCACTTCCTGGGCACGCTGCCCCAGGCGCCCGAGGAAAAACCCCTGGCGATTGCCGGCGCGCACTTCCTGGATGGCATCCAGGGTTTCTGTCAGGGCCTGGGTAAACCGCGAGGTACTGTCGTTTTCGAGCTTTTTCAGGTGTTTGACCCGCTTGCCCAACTGCACCGTGGCGTAGATCACCAGGGGGTTGAACAGCAGGATCAACAGGGCCAGCTTCCAGTGCATCCACATCAGGATCCCGGAGGTGCCGACCAGGGTCAGGGTGGCCACCAGGAACCGGCTCAAGGTTTCACCGACAAACTTGTCCACCGTGTCCA
>CAZLSU010000194.1:0-2842 GCA_964562225.1 uncultured Sphingobium sp. | reverse complement strand
GGGATGGTGAGCATGCGCATCCAGCGCCCCAGCACGCGCATCTGGTTGACGGCGTTGAACGACTGAGAGCCGCCGCTGACCTGCATGACGGCCAGCGTCTTGCCCTGTGTGGGGCGCACGGCGCCCAGGGCCAGCGGAATCCAGTCGATCTGCGCTTTCATGATGGCCGTCATGGCGCCGTGGCGCTCGGGCGAGCACCAGACCATGCCCTCGGCCCATTGCACCGCCTCACGCAGTTCCGCTACCTTGGGGTGCGACTCGGGCGCGTCGTCGGGCAGGGGCAGACCGCTGGGGTGGAAGACGCGCGTGTCGGCGCCCAGGGCGCGCAGCACGCGCTCGGCCTCCAGTGTGACCAGGCGGCTGAAGGAGCGCGGCCGCACCGAGCCGTAGAGCAGCAGAATGCGCGGCGCGTGCGCCGAGCGGGTGATGGGGAACAGGCGCTTGGGGTCGATCGGGTGCAGCAGGTCGGGTTGCAGCGCGGGGAGGGATACGGGCAAGTTCTCAACGGACACGTCGACCCTCCGCGTTGAGCACCATTTCGCCGTCTTCCTTGGCGAAGGGCCGCATCGGTGGCTCGGGCAGCAGATCGAGCACCATTTCCGAAGGCCGGCACAGGCGCGTGCCTTGGGGCGTGACCACGATGGGGCGGTTCATCAGGATGGGGTGGGCCTCGATGAAGTCGAGCAGTTGCTCATCGCTCCAGTGCGGCTGCTCCAGGCCCAGCTCGGCGTAGGGCGTGCCGCGCTCGCGCAGGATTTCGCGCACGCCCAGGCCCATGTCGGCCAGCAGGCGGCGCAGTTCGTCGCGCGAGGGCGGCGTCTTCAGGTACTCGATGACCTGCGGCTCGACACCACAGTGGCGCATCAGCGCCAGCACGTTGCGCGAGGTGCCGCAAGCGGGGTTGTGATAGATCAGGTAGTCGTCGTTCATGGGTTTCGTCATGTTGGCGAGAGGGCGGTCGGGCGCCAGCGGTTCACCATCGCCACCAGCGAGAGCATCACCGGCACTTCCACCAGCACGCCCACCACCGTGGCCAGGGCCGCGCCGGAGTGCAGGCCGAACAGCGAGATGGCCACGGCCACGGCCAGTTCGAAGAAGTTGGAGGTGCCGATCAGGCAGGCCGGGCCGGCCACGTCGTGTGGCAGCTTCAGCCAGCGCGCGCCCCACCAGCCCAGGAAGAAAATGCCGTAGGTCTGGATCAGCAGCGGCACCGCGATCAGCGCGATGACCAGGGGCTGCGCGAGGATGGTGTCGGCCTGGAAGCCGAACAGCAGCACCACCGTGCCCAGCAGCCCGGCGATGGACCAGGGCTTGAGCCGCGCCACCAGCGCGGCCAGCGCCGCCGGCCCGCGCCGCAGCAGCCGCGCGCGGGTGAGCACACCCGCCGCCAGCGGCAGCACCACGTACAACACGGTGGACAGCAGCAGCGTGGACCAGGGCACCGTCACGTCGGTCACACCCAACAGGAAAGCCGCGATGGGCGCGAAGGCCACGACCATGATCAGGTCGTTCACCGACACCTGAACCAGCGTGTAGTTCGGGTCGCCGCGCACCAGCTGGCTCCACACGAACACCATGGCGGTGCACGGTGCCACGCCGAGCAGGATCATGCCGGCGATGTACTCACTGGCCGAGGCCGGGTCCACCCAGGGCGCGAACAGGTGCTGGAAGAACAGTACGCCCAGCGCGGCCATGGTGAAGGGCTTGACGAGCCAGTTGATCACCAGGGTGAGCGCCAGGCCTTGCGGGCGGCGGCGCACCTCACGCACGGCGCCCCAGTCCACCTGCACCATCATCGGGTAGATCATCACCCAGATGAGCGCGGCCACCACCAGGTTGACGTGCGCGAATTCCAGTGCGGCCACTTGCGCGAAAGCCGATGGCGCGGCGCTGCCCAGGCCCACGCCGGCGGCGATGGCGAGCGCCACCCACAGGCTGAGCCAGCGTTCGAACAAGCCCATCAGGCCACCTCTCCCACGGCCCCTGCTGCCTTGCCGAGCAGGCCGATCTGGCGCAGCTCCTTCTGCAGCGACAGCCTGTCGAGCTTGTCCAGCGGCAGCGCCAGGAAGATCGCGATGCGCCGGCTCAGGACCAGGAAGGCGTCGTTGAAGGCCTGTCGGCGCTGTTCCTCGCTGCCGGTCGCGGCGACCGGGTCCGCCACGCCCCAGTGCGCCGACATGGGCTGGCCGGGCCACACCGGGCAGGTCTCGCCCGCGGCCTGGTCGCACACGGTCAGCACGAAGTCCATCGCCGGCGCGCCGGGCTGCGCGAACTCGTCCCAGCTCTTGCTGCGCAGCGATTCGGTGGGATAGCGGTTGCGCTGCAGCAGCTCGATCGCCATCGGGTGCGGCTGGCCCGCAGGCTGGCTGCCCGCGCTGAAGGCGCGAAAGCGCCGTCCGCCCAGCTGCGTGAGCAGCGATTCGGCCATCAGGCTTCGCGCCGAGTTGCCGGTGCAGATGAACAGCACGTTGTAGGGCCGGGTATCCATGGTCTTCCTTTCAGCACGTGGTGCAGTGGACGGAGGGGTCGGTGGTGAGCTCGCAGGGCTGCCCTTCGCAGCAGTGCTCGGTGAGGTAGCCCAGCAGGCCGCTCATGCGGGCGAATTCCGCGCGGTAGATGAGGTGGCGGCCATCGCGCTCCTGGGTGATCAGGCCGGCGCGGTGCAGCTCTTTCAAGTGAAAGGACAGGGTGGTCGCGCTGGCGTCGAGCCGCTCGGCCAGGGCCGTGGGCGTCAGGCCTTGGGGCCCGGCCTGCACCAGCGCGCGAAAGGCGCGCAGCCGCGTGGCCTGGGCCAGCGCGGCCAGGGCGGTGATCGCTTCGGTTTCGTTCATGGGGCGTCTCC
>CAZLSU010000193.1:1116-2926 GCA_964562225.1 uncultured Sphingobium sp. | reverse complement strand
CCGCCCAGTTGCGCGCGCCGCTCTATGAGGACAAGGTCGTCGACTATCTGTTCGACAAGGCCGAAGTCACCGACCGCGCGGTGAGCCGCGAGGAACTGGAAGCCGCGATCGAAGCCGAGGAAGACGGCGACATCAAGCCTCACGTCCACGGCCCGGATTGCGGCCATGACCATCATGATCATGACGAAAAGCCTGCCAAGAAAGCCAAGGCGGCCAAGAAGGTAGAATCCGAAGCGCCCGCCGCTGAGGAAGCTGCCGCCGAAAAGCCCGCCAAGAAAGCAGCGCCCAAGAAAGCCGCGGCCGCCGCAACCGAAGCCGAGCCTGCTGCCGCCGAGGAAAAGCCCAAGAAAAAGGCCGCTCCCAAAAAGGCTGCCGCCAAGGCCGAATAAACCGGGATCGTTCTCTGGCCTGCGCCGGTGAACGGGCATCTAAGACCGCCTGAATAAGCGTCCGCCTTCTTTGTCGAAGCGCGGGCGCTTTTCATTTCGGGCGCGCCATGGCAGATGAAATCTTAACCCTGCCGGTCCATGATCGAGCGCACGGACGGGCAGGGGATAGCGGGCGCAAATGAAGGAATTTCCGGCAGTGCAGAGCGACCAGGCCGCAGCCTCGCCGCACATCGCGGTCATCCTGCCCTGCTATAATGAAGCGGGCGCGATCGTGCAGACGGTCGATGATTTCCGCCGCGCGCTGCCCACCGCGCAGATATACGTCTTCGACAATAACAGCACAGACGGCAGCCGCGAACTCGCCGCTGCGGCGGGCGCGATCGTCCGCCGCGTGACGCAGCAGGGCAAGGGCCATGTCGTGCGCCGCATGTTCGCCGACGTTGACGCCGACATCTACATCATGGCCGATGGCGACGCGACCTACGAAGCCGCCGCTGCCCCCGCGATGGTCGAAGCGATGCTGGCCGACAATCTCGACATGGTCGTGGGCGCGCGCCGCGACGAGGTGGAGGCCGCCTATCGCCCCGGCCACCGGCTCGGCAATGCGCTGCTGACCGGCCTGCTCAAACAATTGTTCGGCCGCAGCTTCACCGACATCCTTTCAGGCTATCGTGTCTTCTCGCGCCGCTTCGTCAAGAGCTTCCCGGTCCTGTCGGCGGGCTTCGAGATCGAAACCGAAATCAGCGTCCACGCGCTCGAACTGGTCATGCCCGTGTCCGAAGTCGTCACCGCCTATGCCGCCCGCCCCGAAGGATCGGAGAGCAAGCTGTCCACCTATCGTGACGGCTGGCGCATCCTTCGCACCATCTTCACCCTCTACCGCATCGAACGGCCGATCCTGTTCTTCGGCATCATCGCGGCGCTCCTGCTGGCCCTCGCGCTGGGCCTCGCAGCGCCGCTGATCGTCACCTACATGCAGACCGGCCTCGTCCCGCGCTTCCCGACCGCGATCCTGGTCACCGGTCTCATCATCCTCTCGACGCTCAGCGCGATGTGCGGCCTCATCCTCGACACCGTCGTGCGCGGCCGCCGCGAAGTGCGCCGCCTGTCCTATCTCAGCTTCCGCGCGCCGTCCGATTTCGCTCGCCGCGACTGAACCGCGCGCGCTCACCTATCCCCCCTTGAACCATTCGCCTTTTGTGCCGATGTAGGGCCTGGGCAAAAGCACTGACCGAAAGAGTATAATGACCAATATCATGCACGATCCCATGGCCGCGCTGGTTCCTATCGTCATCGAGCAGTCGAACCGCGGCGAACGCAGCTTCGACATCTTCTCCCGGCTGCTGCGTGAGCGGATCATCTTCGTCACCGGCCAGGTCGAGGATCATATGGCCTCGCTGATCGTCGCCCAGTTGCTGTTC
>CAZLSU010000193.1:0-1106 GCA_964562225.1 uncultured Sphingobium sp. | reverse complement strand
AATCCGAAGAAGGACATCTGGATGTACATCAACTCGCCCGGCGGCGTGGTGACGTCCGGCATGGCGATCCACGACACGATGAAATATATCCGCCCCCAGGTCGGCACCGTCTGCATCGGCCAGGCCGCCTCGATGGGCAGCTTCCTGCTGGCGTCGGGCGAACCGGGCAAGCGCATCGCGCTATCGAACGCGCGCATCATGGTGCATCAGCCTTCGGGTGGCGCGCAGGGTATGGCGTCCGATATCGAGATTCAGGCCAAGGAAATCCTGCGTATCCGCCGCCGCCTCAACTCTCTCTATGCCGACTATACCGGCAAGCCCCTGGAAGAGATTGAGAAGGCGATGGACCGCGATACGTTCCTGGAGGCCGATGAGGCCAAGGCGTTCGGGCTGGTCGACGAAGTGTTCGACAAGCGCCCCGCACTGCCCGACGCGACCGAGGGCTGACGATATCTTTACCCCCGCG
The DNA here is from genome assembly GCA_964562225.1 of uncultured Sphingobium sp. Classification (GTDB taxonomy): domain Bacteria; phylum Pseudomonadota; class Alphaproteobacteria; order Sphingomonadales; family Sphingomonadaceae; genus Sphingobium. The sequence goes on along the minus strand of CAZLSU010000193.1, from coordinate 640 downwards.
CGCCATATTCAACGCTTGTGAAAGCGGCGCGCGGCGGTCTAGAATGAAGTTTGGACCAGAATCCCGCCATGCTGGCAGTCAGCGCAGGCCGGGAAGGAAGATTGGCGAATGACTAAGCTTACGGGCTCCGATTCCAAGAGTACGCTTTACTGCTCCTTCTGCGGCAAGTCGCAGCATGAGGTACGCAAGCTGATCGCGGGGCCAACCGTGTTCATCTGCGATGAATGCGTGGAACTGTGCAACGACATCATTCGGGAGGAGACCAAGGGCGGTCTCGTCGGCAAGAAGGATGGCGGCGTGCCCACCCCGCAGGAAATCTGCGACGTGCTCGACGATTATGTGATCGGCCAGAAGCGCGCCAAGCGGGTGCTGTCGGTCGCGGTCCACAATCATTATAAGCGGCTCAACCACGGCATCCGCCCCGGCGAGGTCGAACTCGCCAAATCCAACATCCTGCTCGTCGGTCCCACCGGCTGTGGCAAGACGCTGCTGGCGCAGACGCTCGCCAAGACGTTCGACGTGCCCTTCACCATGGCCGACGCGACGACCCTGACCGAAGCGGGCTATGTCGGCGAGGACGTAGAAAATATCATCCTCAAGCTGCTCCAGGCGTCCGACTATAATGTCGAAAAGGCGCAGC
>CAZLSU010000192.1:0-2932 GCA_964562225.1 uncultured Sphingobium sp. | reverse complement strand
CCTTCAAGCTGGGCGTCCACAAGCGCAATCGCCTGGCGGACGGCCGCGTCTATAGTCAAATCGCTGCTATCTAGCAAGTCCGCGCCATCGGCGATCTTCAGCGGCGCATGGTCGCGTCCCATGTCGCGCGCGTCACGCGCCTGAATGTCGGCGATCAGCGCATCCAGATCGGGCGCGCCGCCCTGCGCGAGGCCATCCTTGAAGCGGCGCGCGGCGCGCACCGGGACGCTGGCGGTGACGAACAGCTTGGCGTCCGCATCCGGCGCGATGACTGTGGCGATGTCGCGCCCGTCCAGGACCGCACCGCCGGCCTGGGTCGCGAAATCGCGCTGGCGCTGGACCAGCGCGCTGCGGACCGCGCCATGCACCGACACGCGCGACGCCAGCGCGCCGACCGCTTCGCTGCGCAGTTCGGGATCGTCGAGCATTATATCGGCGAAATCGCAGGCTGCGGCCGCATCGGCTGCGCTGTCGGGATCACCCCCCGCCTTGCGCACGCTCAAGCCCACGGCGCGATAGAGCAGGCCGGTGTCGAGATAGGGCAGGCCATAATGGCGGGCGAGCGCGCGGGCGATGGTGCCTTTGCCCGATGCGGCGGGGCCGTCCACGGCAATGATCATGCGCGCGCCTTCTTCCGGAAACTATTGGCAAGGCCCAGCAGCGCGATCAGCGCCCAGACGATCTCCAGCGCCATCGACGCCAGATTGAAATGCACCATCAGCGACGCGATCAGCAACAGCGATCCGACGAGGTTGAGCAGGTTGAAAGCCACGAAGTTCATGGCCTTGGCGATATTGCTGTACGCATAGGCGACCACCATCAGCGCGCTGCCGAGCAGGCCGACGATGTTGGCGAAATCTAGGGTCATGAACTTTGTAACTTTCTCCGTTCGTCCTGAGCTTGTCGAAAGGGCTGCACTGTATTTGCTAGGGCAGAGAAGAAGCGCAAGGCTTCGACGAGCTCAGCCCGAACGGGTGTGGGGAGTGGCGCCCAATGTTTCGAGCAAAGGAACGAAGCCCGGAAAACTCGTCGCCACAGGCCGCATATCGTCGATCGTCACGCCGTCGCGCGACACGAGGCCCGCCACGGCGAAACTCATCGCGATGCGATGGTCCAGATGCGTCTCGATCGGCCCGCCGCCGCGCAGCGGTTCGCCGCCGGTGCCATCAATGATCAGCCCGTCCTCGATTTCCTCGACGGTCGCGCCGATCGCGCGCAAACCGGTCGCCATCGCGGTGATGCGATCCGATTCCTTGACGCGCAATTCGTCCAGGCCGCGAAAGATGCTGCGCCCCTGCGCCAGCGCGGCGGCGATGAAGGCGACCGGATATTCGTCGATCATCGACGGCGCGCGCGCGGGATCAGGCTCGACGCCGGTAAGGATCGACGCGGTGACGATCAGGTCGCCGACCGGCTCCCCGCCCACCTCGCGCGGATTGGCGATGATGATGTCCCCGCCCATATCGCGCAGCAGGGCAATCAGGCCCGCCCGCGTCGCATTCAGCCCGACATTGGCGATGGTAACGCGCGATCCGGGCACCAGCAGCGCCGCGACGATCGGGAAGGCGGCGGAGGAGGGGTCGCCGGGCACGACGATATGCTGCGGCTTCAGTTCCGCCTCGCCGACCAGCGAGATGATCCGGGTGCCGTCCTTCTCTACCTCGACGGACAAATCCGCGCCGAACCCCTTGAGCATGCGCTCGCTATGGTCGCGCGTGGGCACCGGTTCGACCACGCGGGTGAGGCCGGGCGTGTTGAGACCCGCCAGCAGGATCGCCGACTTGACCTGCGCCGACGCCACCGGCAACCGATAGTCGATCGGCACCGCCGGGCACAGGCCGCGCATCGTCAGCGGCAGTCGGCCGCCGGGGCTGGCGGTGAAGTCGGCTCCCATCAGCGACAGCGGGTCGATCACCCGCCCCATCGGGCGCTTGCTCAAGGATGCGTCGCCGGTGAAGGTCGCGGTGATGGCATGGCTGGCGATCAGGCCCATCAGCAGGCGGGTGGAGGTGCCGCTATTGCCCATATCCAGCGCGGTTTCCGGTTGCAGCAGCCCGCCGACGCCGACGCCATATATATGCCACACGCCATCATCATCGCGCACAATGTCCGCGCCCATCGCCCGCATCGCGGCGGCGGTTGCCAGCACATCCTCGCCCTCCAGCAGCCCTTCGACCCGGCTTTCACCCACCGCCAGCGCCGACAACATCAGCGACCGGTGCGAAATGCTCTTGTCGCCGGGCACGGTAACGCTGCCCGACAAAGCGGGCGCGGCGGTGAATGTCATGGGGATGGGCTGATCGGACAAGATAATTCCAGGACAAGGGACGGACAGAAAAATGCGCCCGGCTTTTGACAGCGCGATCCGCCTATGGCAAGGCGCGCGACGCTTCGCGGGCAACGTCAAGTTGCGCCGCGTGATTTCTGTTTGAACAAAGAAGGATTAGGCCGGACATGGTGAAGGCTGAATGGGGCACCAAGCGGAGCTGCCCGAAATGCGCCACGCGCTTCTACGATCTGGGCAATGATTCGCCGGTCGTGTGCATCAACTGCAACAGCAGCTGGGAGCCGGAACCGGTGCTCAAATCCAAGCAGCCGCTGCCTTATGAGGAAATCGCGCCGAAGAAGGTGGTCGAGACCGCGGACGGCGAGCTGGAGACGACGGACGACGATCTGGACGTGGATCTGGACATCGATGAGGATGATGATTCGCCGGACAATGACGTCGATCTGGGCGGCGACGACGACCTGGGCGTGGACGCCGCGACCGACGATGGCGACGACGACAATTAAGTGAAATTTTGACTTGCCAAGGGGGGCGCTGCCGCATAATGGCAGCGCCTCCAAGGCGGCCTCCGACCCATCGGACGCTGCCAATATGGGGCCTTAGCTCAGCTGGGAGAGCGCCTGCATGGCATGCAGGAGGTCAGCG
>CAZLSU010000191.1:0-2993 GCA_964562225.1 uncultured Sphingobium sp. | reverse complement strand
CAAGCGCCAGAAATTCCTCGATCTCCAGACGCTCTTCAACCGACACGTTCATTCAGCCCTCCTTAAATTGTTCTTTTCGGCAATCCAGCAACCTGACTGTTCCAAACGGCCAGGTTGCTGGATCAGACCAACGTTATCTAAAGTCAGGCAGCCTTGACGATACGCTCAGGCTTGCGAGCAGCGGTCATGACGGTGCGATAGTGCTGCCAGAAACCGCGATTGGTCAGTTCGTCGGTCAGATGACCAACTATCACGCCGTCCTCCTCATGCTCACGATCGAGGCCGCGGCTAAGGTCGAGCCAGCCGCCGGACTGGCCAAAAGCTTCCTGAGCGCGCTCGGCGATCACTGCATCATCGGCAAGCAGAAACGCCGCCGGGCCCAGCGCCCCTTCGGACTGCCGCTTGAAGCGGTCATTGACGCCCTGTTCGACGTCTTCCAGCTGCATCGCAGTGTGCCAATGGATGCATTCGGTAGGGCTGATCGGCTCAAACATCCCGATATTCCCCTCAGCGAGAAACAGGTTCGGAAAGATGCAGGCGTGGGGTGGCCCTATCGTCATCCGTTTGCGCGCGCCCTCATCGCCATAGGACTTGACCATGTTGGCGACATATTCTGGATAACGCTTCTCGTCGCAGCCGAACCATCTGAGGACGGACTTATAGCCCTTGCTGAAGTCGATCTCGGTGTGGCCCATGCCCCAATAGCGCGCCTCCGAGACGACATCCTCCTCGTTCTGGAGAAGGGCATCTTCGTCATAGCGGGTGCGGATCGCCTCCGCAAACGAGGGATGGACGAAGCTGACGTGATAGCCGTCAACGTCATTTTCCGGGAGCATCTTCCAGTTCGACTTGAAACGATGCTGAACCCAGCCAGCATCAAGCTTGAGCTTGCCTGTCGGCGACATCTCGCAGGCACGGTCAATCAGGGTCGCCGACTTGCCGAGATGCTCCATCAGCGGCATGACATTTTCATTGAAGCTGGCAAAATAGAATCCGCGATACTGATCAATGCGCGGAAGCTTGGTAAGTCCCAAGGCCTTGCGGTCGGCGGTGAGGCCTGCCGGATAGGGGACGTCTACCAGATCACCCTGCAGATCGTAGGCCCAGCCGTGATATTTGCAGACGAAAGCCCGCGCTGAACCCCGGTCATCGGAGCACAGCAGATTGCCGCGGTGAGCGCAGCGATTGACGAACACATTGATCTGCTCGTCGGCGGCGCGAATTACCACTACCGGGTCGCCGGCGATCCGCCGGCGAACGAAATCACCGCGATTGGGAATTTCCGATTCGTGAGCCACGTAAACCCAACCTTCGCGGAAGATGCGCTTCATCTCGTCCTTGAAGATGGCCTCACTCGTGTAGAGCGATCCGTGGATACGGTCCTGGTGAATCAACGCGTCATAATCCGTATGAGCCTCACTCGAACTGGTATTCATTTCTTGAAACGACATCATCCGTCTCCGTTATCCAGCCTACAATTAATAGCTACCTTAGTGCTGATCAATCAATCAGTCAAGGAATTGCCAGACAGGAATGCTGCTCGGGAGACTTCAGTTTCCTTACGCAAGAGCGAACGAAGAGTGTCTACGGTTTGGTTGAGGGTAGCCGCGCAAATCTGCTCAGCCAACAAGGTGCGAGAGTGTTGGTCAGGCAGAGTTGCCCAGGCGGTGGTCCAGTTGAGTGCTGGCAGCAATAAATGCCGCACCGTCGCCGGGTCCGCCTTGATATGACCGTCCTGTGCCAGAGCGAAAAGCAGATTATCGAGCAACTCGCGATATTGCTCGGCCAACGGACGCAGACGCACCCGTGCTTCTTTAGGTAACCGATCCCATTCACGCAGCCATACATGGTGTACGTGACGAAGATCGCCGTGAACGACGCCTATATGAGCGGTGACCAATGCAAGGAATCGGGCCAGTGATCCAGACTCGGCACGGCGCAGCGCCTCGGTCATGAGTTGGAAGCCGTCATCGACCCCCTTTTTGATCACTGCTTCAAGCAGATCGTCCTTCGTTTTAAAATGGTAGAACATCGTGCCGGATGTAAGGTTGATCGCTTGGGCGATATCGCGAACAGACGTCCGGTCATATCCTTTCTCCGCGATGAGGCGAGAGGCGGCATCGATGAACTCGGCGATACGCGATTTATCATTAGTGGTACGCATTGGATCAGGTGACATTCGCAAAGCTTTCTAAGAGACGTTCGAGCAGGACTGATCTGCCCCCACCGAGTGGACCGGTTGGTTTGTTAGTGGATTATGTTCGCCGCCGCCATATCCGGGTGGAGGTGGAGGTGGAGGTGGAGCGAAGCGGAACCGAAGCTCCCGTCGTAAATGGTCGATACACATCGAATCCTTCAACGGCTCGCTGCGCGATGAACTGCTCAACGAGGAACTGTTCGACAGCCTGGCCGATGCCCGCCGGAAGCTGGCTATATGGCGCTACGATTACAACAATGTCCGGCCCCACTCGTCGCTGGGAAATCGGACGCCTGCACAAGCGCGTCGGGCGTTCGGGCAGGACGAGAGCATCACGCCCGACGCGCTTGTGCAGGCGCAGGAGCCATCGTATTTAATGCTCTGCATCCTGAAAACTGGACCATTTTTTGATAGAGTTTTGTGCCGTAGATTTCCTTGGCTGGACGAGGAGTCGTGGCATGAAGGCATCAAAGTTCACGGACGCGCAAAAGGCGTTCGTCATCAAGCAGGGCGAAGAAGGTTCGCCAGTGGCTGAGATCTGCCGGAAGGCAGGGATCAGCCAGGCGACCTACTTCAATTGGAAGAAGAAATACGCAGGGTTGTTGCCGACGGAGATGCGCCGGCTTCGCGAGCTCGAGGATGAGAATGCGCGGCTCAAACGGATCGTAGCGGACCTGACGCTGGATCGCGAGATGCTGCAGGATGTCATCAAGCGAAAGCTCTGAGGCCGGATCGCAAGCGCGAGCTGGACACCCGCAAAAACCGGCACTTTGATGCTTCCGTTGGGGTAATGGCG
>CAZLSU010000190.1:0-3063 GCA_964562225.1 uncultured Sphingobium sp. | reverse complement strand
TGGGTGACGGCTTTATCAAGCTGATCAAGATGCTGATCGGCCTGATCGTGTTCTGCGTGGTGGTCAGCGGCATTTCCGGTGCTGGCGACCTGAAAAAAGTCGGGCGCATCGGCCTCAAGTCGGTGATCTATTTCGAAATCCTCACCACCATCGCCCTAGTACTGGGCCTGGTGCTGGCCTTCAGTACCGGGATCGGTAGCGGGGCCAATATCCATCTGGAACAGCTGTCTTCCGCCGGCCTCAATGAATTGGCGGATCGTGGCCAACATATCAAGGGCACTAGTCAGTTCCTGATGGACCTGATCCCCAACTCGGTGATCGGCGCCTTTGCCGACAACAACGTACTGCAAGTGCTGTTGTTCTCAGTGCTGTTCGGCAGTGCGCTGAACCTGGTAGGGGAAGCGGCGTCGGGCATTTCACGACTGATCAACGAACTGAGCCATGTGATCTTCCGCATCATGGGCATGATCGTGCGCCTGGCGCCCATCGGCGTATTCGGTGCCATCGCCTTTACCACCAGCACCTATGGCCTGGATTCGCTACAGCACCTGGGCAGCCTGGTGGGTCTGTTCTACCTGACCTGCATCGCGTTTGTCGCGCTGATCCTGGGCGCGGTGATGCGCCTGTCGGGCCTGCGCATGCTGCCGCTGCTCAAATACCTTCGCGAAGAGTTGCTGATCGTGATGGGCACCGCGTCGTCCGATGCGGTGTTGCCACAGATCATGCGTAAACTGGAACACTTGGGCATTGGCAGTTCCACCGTCGGCCTGGTGATCCCCACTGGTTACTCGTTCAACCTCGATGGTTTCTCGATCTACCTGACCCTGGCCATTGTGTTTATCGCCAATGCCACTGGGACACCGTTGTCGATGACCGACCTGCTGACCATCCTGCTGGTGTCGCTGATCACCTCCAAGGGCGCCCACGGCATACCGGGCTCGGCCCTGGTGATTCTGGCCGCGACCCTCACCGCCATTCCCGCCATCCCGGTGGTGGGCCTGGTGCTGGTGTTGGCCGTGGACTGGTTTATGGGGATTGGCCGTGCACTGACCAACCTGATCGGCAACTGCGTGGCCACCGTGGCCATTGCCCGCTGGGAAAAGGACATTGATCTGCAACGGGCCAACAAGGTGCTGGAGGGGCAGCAAGGGTATGCGTTCCAGGCCAAGAAGCCGGTGTTGCCGGCTCACCAGGAGTTCTAGCGCAGATCGAGTGTGGGAGCGGGCTTGCTCGCTCCCACCGTTAATCGTCGCCATTTTTACCGTTTGTGTTTGCAACATAAGGAGCCCGGCGTGATCAGCACTTCAACCGTCGTCAATTCAGTCGTAGAAAAACTGCGCGCCGCCCTGGCACGGGGCCAATGGCGGCGTGGCGAAATGCTCCCCGGCCAGCGCGAACTGGCCGAACAACTGGGCATCAGCCGCCCCAGTCTGCGTGAAGCGGTGATCGTCCTGGAAACCCTCGGCCTGGTGCGCTCGATGCCCGGCAAAGGCGTGGTCGTGCTGGAAACCAGCGTCAGCGAGCCACAAGCCCATGACGCCGTGGCCGACGCCAGCCTCGCCGATATCCTGCAACTGCGCTACACCCTGGAGCCGTTTATCGTCGGCCTGGTGGCCCAGTCCATCACCAGCAAGGAAATCGGCCAACTGCGCCTGACCCTGATGGACATGCGCGAAGCCCTGGAAGCCAACGACAGTGAAGCCGGGATGAACGCCTACATTGCCTTCCATGAGGAGCTATTCGCCCTGACCTCCAACCCGATTTTCCAGAACGTGGTGCAGCAGACCAGCAACGCCCTCAAGCAAAGCGCCCAGGTGTTGCGCAATTCCCCCGAACACCTGGCCGAGCGCCTGCAGGAAAACGAAGCCGTGGTGCGCGCGATCCGCAACAAGAACAGCGCCCTGGCCAGCGCCGAAATGCGCCGCCATATCCTCAACGAGGGCCAGCGCATGGGCACCGCCCTGAATATTCCCGACGACCATCTCGGCAACTGACTCTGGAGGCTGGCCATGAGCGCTCACGCCCTGCAACGCACTTTTGCTGTCACCGCCCCACCCGCTATGCGCCTGGTGCCCGGTAAACGGCCATCGGTGGATGACCTCTACCCACGACTGTTCGATGCCATCCTCGAACAGCGCATCGTGCCCACCAGCCGCTTTACCGAAGAAGGCCTGGCCGAACAATTTGGCGTCAGCCGCAGCGTACTGCGCCGGGTCCTGGCGCGCCTGGCCGAGCAGCAAGTGATCATCCTGCGCCCCAACCTGCGTGCCCAGGTGGCGGCGCCCGATGCGCAGCAGGTGCAACACATTCTCGAGGCGCGGCGCTTGATGGAAGTGACCGTGGTGCAATTGGCATGCGCACAGGCCAGCCCCGGCCAGGTGCGGCGCTTGCGCGAACTGGTGGCGCGCCAACGGGCGTGCGTCGAACAGGGCCAGCAAGGCCCGGCCATCCGCCTGTGTGGCGAGTTTCACCTATTGCTGGCGAGCATTGCGGGGAATCGGCCACTGGCGCAGTTTCTCAATAGCCTGGTGCCGTTGACCTCGCTGGTCATTGCGCAACAGGGAGCGTTCGCCGGGACCTGGCGTGAGCAGTCGGCGATGATCGAGGCACTGGAGCGCAGGGATGGGGGCACGGCCGTAAGCCTGATGACCCAACATCTGGATCATCTGCAAGCACAACTCTCGTAAGCCAATGGAGATTCAACTGTGGGAGCTGGCTTGCTTGCGATGGCGGTGGGTCAGCTGCCAGCAACAGTGGCTGGACTGCCTCTATCGCGGGCAAGCCCGCTCCCACAGGGGATCTGCGCGGGGCAGAGAATGTTGGTACCACCACAAATCAAATGTGGGAGCTGGCTTGCCTGCGATGGCGGTCGATCAGTTGCCAGAAACAGTGACTGGACTGCCGCTTTCGCGAGCAAGCCCGCTCCCACAGGGGATCTGCGCGGGGCAGAGAATTTTGGTACCACCACAAATCAAATGTGGGAGCTGGCTTGCCTGCGATGGCGGTGTATCAGCCGCCAGAAACAGTGACTGGACTGCCGCTTTCGCGAGCAAGCCCGCTCCC
>CAZLSU010000189.1:0-3152 GCA_964562225.1 uncultured Sphingobium sp. | reverse complement strand
CATTTTAAGCCCCCCCCTCCCTTTTTTAATTAGTTTTGCGGCGGCGGCGTTACTCAGGCAGGGGCGGCAGCTCGTCCCGCGGGATAACGATATACTCGATATTGTCAGCCTGGCAGGCGGCACGGACCGAGGCATTTTCGACCACACTGCAGAGGATAAGACGCAGCGGTCGCGTCAGGTGTTCGCGCAGGAAAATATCGCGCTGCAGGTATTTTGCATACTGCAACACCTGCCCCACGTCCTTGAGGGCTGCCAGGGGCTTCAGCTCGACCACGTGCACCGCGTCGGGGGCAATTACCAGGAGGTCGAGCCTCGGCATTGCCCTGGACAGGATCGCCGCCTCCTCGAGGCTCGTCGTCGTGCGTGAGGTCTGGATCTCATCGAAGATCGAGTATTGATATCGCCTCGTCGAGCCCGGCGGCATCCGGTACTTCTCATACCACATGCTCATCTGCCGCTGGATCGCTGGCTTCCCCTGGACCACGGGCCCACCTACGGCAGCCGATAGGCCGTGCGGATCTCGGCGATCACTTGTTTAAGGATCGGATACGCCTGGACCAGGGGAACCATCTGGTCAACGAGATCCTGAGCTGCCTCAGAGATCGCGGTCCGCTCGTTACTCGCGAACTCCATACTCTGAAAGCCGCCTAGGTTAACGCGGCGAGCGAGCCTCATCGTTTATCCCCTGCCAGGGCGGCGTCAATTTCCTCATCAAGCAGCACGACCTGGACAGCTATCTCCTCGCTGCGCCGGATGTGCATCTCAATCGCAGCGACCAGGGCGACGCGCTGCGCCTGCAGGCTGGCCAGGGCAACCCGCTGCGGCGAATCTATATCAGAATTGGCCATAGTGAAATTTCCGACGCGCGTATATATCTAATTTCTGATACTCCTGCAGCACGGAGGCTAAACCGTGGCAATTGATAGGACAGCAGCAAAAGCGAACTATATCTCGGGTGCGTCTGCGAACGCGGACAAACTCGTGAAAAACTACATCGCGACGCCGGGAAAACTCGACGCCGCCCGCTCGGAGTCAGCTGAGAGGCTGTACGCCGAGAAAGTGCAGCAGGCCATCGCCAACAAGTCGAGGCAGAAGGCCCTGGGCAAAGTGAATGAGTCCGATATGAACGCCAAGATGAGCGCTGTCGGGGCGACCAACTACCGTTCCGGCACGCGGGACAACGCCGACAAGCAGGCAAAGAACGTCGAGCCGTTCTACGCGGGCCTGGACGGGCTCACGGGTAAATACCCCGCGAGGACCGCGGACCCGATGGCCAACATCGACAACCGCGTGAAGCTCGTGGCGAAGACGCTCATCGAGATCAAGAAGAGGCTCGGGTGATTATCGTGGGTGCAGAATGTCCCAACGGCCACGGCCGGCAGAACATTGTGGTCCTGATCACGCCCGACGCCTCGAATCCCCGGAAGGCCAGCGACGTTGTCGCCTGGAAACTCGCCTGCGGCTGTGTCGTGGGCGGCGCAGAGTACGAGCAGTTCAAGGCGGCAGTAGCCGAAATCGAGCTGGACCGCGCGGACGCGATCCGAAAGATCGAGGAGTCGGCCAGGAAACAGAAGGCGGCAGCCTATACGGGCTTTGTCGTCGGGAAGGTGGCTTAACATGCAGAGTGAATCAGTCACCGCAGCAGCCCCGGCAGCAGCGAACGCCTGGGCTGCAGTCGGCATAATCCCCGTTCCTGCAGGCGTCAGCAGCCTGAAGCAGGTGAAGGTCGGGGTGGTACCGGACCCGGGCGTCGCGGCAGCCACGATCCACCTGACCCCCGTCTTCCGGATAACCGGCTCGGGGCTCCAGGAACAGAACCCGCACCAGTACGTTGCCCAGGGATCGGATCTGGTCCTGATCGCGGCAACCACGGCGCTGATATCAGCTCAGCCGGCGATCCAGGTCTATGACGTCGATATCCCGGTGGCAACCGGCGGCCCGATACTCATCGAGACGATGTCGATCGCGGAAGTGGTTCCGGGGTCGGCACGGGCAGAACTGGTGTTCTCGGCCGAACCTGCCAAGGCCGGCAACAGCATGTCGGACTTCGTCACCGCAGTCATGCCCGCAGCCCCAGCGGCCTGGGTCGCGGTCGGCATCCTGGTCGTCCCGCAGCTCGCGGCGGCTGGGAACCCGAAACGGATCAAGCGCATAGATTGCGGCCTGATCATGGACAACCTGGCAGCCGTAACCTCCCTGCGGACCGCAATCCGGTTCCGGATGACCGGCTCGGGTATCAATGAATCCGGAAACCACATGTTCCTCGGCAACCAGGCGAGCGGCAGCAACGTCGTAACAGGCTCCGGGTGCTACGATCGAATGATCGTCACCCACGACTGCGACGTGCCGGTCAACCCCGGCGGCGCGATCCTCGTCGAGATGATCATGGACATCGAATTGACCGACGGCGGGGATGCAGTTTTCGGAGTGCAATACGAATAGATCCATCCCCTTTTTTGAGGGGGAGGACTTGGTGTTATGCCACAAGTGATTATCGGAGCAGCCGCACCGGGCGCGATCGTCGGCCCGGGCGCCCCCCGCAAGACCATCTATTTCCGCAACAACTCGGCAGCCGCTCAGATCTTGTTCCTTGACAACACCGACCCGGCCGGCCTGGTCGCAGCGAACTGCGGGTATATTCTCGGCGCGGGGGAGTGGCTGGCGTTCTCAACGCTGATCGACGGGAAAGATATCAAGAACCCCTGGTCAGCGATCGCGTCGGCTGGAGGGGCCGTGCTGGTCTTCAAAGAAATGTCGGAGGACTGAGAAAATGCCTTTTGGAGGGGGACTAACCCGGACTGTCAACGTCTCGGGGCTGAACTGGGATGCTGATCTGGTTGTCCCAGCCGCACGGCAGATTACCGTCGACCATGTCGGAGAAACAACCCCGGCGCACGGCATTGTTACGGCGGCGGGTGTAGCTCTTACCGTCGACCATGTCGGCGAAACAACCCCGTATGTGCATGTCGACCACATCGGTGAAAACGTCGGAGCACACGGTGTGGTTGTAGATACACTTCTTGCACCGGCAGCGGGTGTAACTCTCGCAGCCGGGCAGGTTGTGAGAACCGACCACGTCGGCGAAACGACCCCGGCGCACGGTATTGTTACGGATGTGCTTCTTGCACCGGCGCTGGGTGTAACTCTCGCAG
>CAZLSU010000188.1:0-3157 GCA_964562225.1 uncultured Sphingobium sp. | reverse complement strand
AGGAGTTGATGACCCACTACCGTGACAAGTGCGCCAGCGCGAAGATCACGGCGGCGGAGCGTACGCAGTTCCTGGATGCTTTGCGCCTGGGCCTGACCCGCTCCTCGTACCTGTCTTCCTGACTTATCAGATGCGCGGCGCCTCATCCACGTCATAACGGTCGCGCAGCGGAACGCCCATTTCCTCACGGAGGGCGTTTTCCGTGAAGGGATAAGGGTTGACGTTGGTCGCTGGAGTGTTGGGGTTATTGTCAAAGTCGAAAGGCGTGGCATCCGTGGGAATTCCAACCACTTGGTATTCCTCGTTGTTTACGGTTTTCGGCACTCCGCCTCTGAGGAGGGGGGCTCCATTAGCGTCCTTCAGGATTTGTTTGCCAGGTATGCCCGTCCCTGTGGCTCCATTGAACGCGTGAGCGAGTTCATGATGGAGCGTAATCTCCGGGGAGATGGAAAAGGTCTGGTCAAAGTCAGCGGGTTCGAAAACGATTTCGGGCTGGGTCGAAACTGAACCCGGTTTGTTGTCTTTTATATAACCAAACTCAGGGCGGAAAGGGTCTTTCCTGAGTTCAGCGTTTGAGGTGTACTCATTCCTGAATCCGTAGGCGCTAAAGCCTGGGGTGTGCGATTCGGTAAGGACGATAGGCCTATGCCCGTCTTCAACAAATTGATCCATGGCTTCGAGTGCTTTTTGACCCGCTGGTGAGGCTCTTAGTCGGTCTATAACATCTTCCGTCTGTTCTATGAATTGTTCTGTACCTTTTATTACCAAGCCTTTTCTACCGCTCTCGGAATATGTAACAGGGATGATTTTAGAGTTGCCTTGGTTGTTAATTGTGTCGGTAGACTTGGCATAGATCTTATCGTTTTTATCATAAGAGTTAATGGTGTCGGCGCCCTCGCCGCTATAAAAAGTAGTCCGGTAATAACCACTCAGTGTGTCATTGCCCCTTCCCCCGTTTAGTACAACCTTGCCAGGCCCAGCGTAAAGATGGTCATCTCCCCACTCGCCCATTTGAAACAATATCGTCATCACCGTCGCCGCTGTTTATGTGCATTTCGATGTTGACGTACTTGTCGACGGTAATGCGGTCATTGCCTCCAGCAGTGTTGATCCTCAGTGAGTGCGCGTTGTTGTTTGCTGTCAGTGGGAGTTTGTAGTCTTTGCCATTGATACGCGCGTTGAGCTGGTGGTTTGCGCCTACGGTAATACTGACGTTGTCAGCCCGGTCGGAGGTGGTAATCAGCACTCTGCTGACATCGGGCACACGCTTGCCTTGAGGGTCTGTTTTATAGGTTGAAATCTGCTGGATCTTGGTGTTTCCATCATCCGCTAAAACGCTGATATGTGGGGTGCCGGCCGGTTCCGCCGGTGGAGTGACGCGTGGTGAAAGGGGGGCTGCGGTTGCTGGTGTCGGGCGTATATTCATTCACAGACCTACCTTGGATGAGAGGTGATGTTTGACCTCGAAGGTGTAAATGCTCTGTGGTCTGCTCCCCGAAAAACAGCCAAGCTGTTTTGTAACAATCAACAGATAGCCCGCGTTCTCAGGGTTGGCCGAGCCAGCGGTCCTGTTTGTTCAGTCGCCACGCAATCGCCCACAACGTCAGACTGCGCACCGCCATAAACAGCAGGAACGTTATCCACAGCCCGTGGTTCCCCAACCCCTGCAACGCCCAGGCAAGCGGCAGCATAATCAGCACCGTCAGCAACATGCCATTGCGCATCTCCCGCGCGCGGGTCGCGCCGATAAACAAACCGTCCAACAAGTAACTCCACACCGCAATCAACGGCAGTACCGCAAGGTACGGCAGGTAGAGATCGGCGGTTGCGCGCACGCTGGGGATATCGGTCTGCATGGCGATAAAAAGGTGGCCGCCGAAGGTAAACAGCAGGGCGAAGCCGAGACTGGCGATCAGCGACCAACCGCAAGCGACCACCAGTGAGCGGCGCAGGGCCTGACGGTCACGGGCGCCGATGGCGTGGCCGCACAGCGCTTCTACCGCGTGGGCCAAACCGTCCAGGGCATGGGCGGTCAGCAACAGCCCGTTGAGCAGCAGGGCATTGGCCGCGACGGTGGCGTCGCCCAGCCGGGCGCCTTGCACCGTGATCATGAAAAACACCGATTGCAGCGCCAGGCTGCGGATAAAGATGTCGCGGTTGACCGCCAGCAGCGCGCGCCAGCTGTGCCAGACCTTGAGCGCCGCCCAGGCGATGTGCCCGGGGTAGGCGCGCAGGGCTTTTTGCGTGAGGGCCAGGCCGAGCAAGGCGCCGGTCCATTCGGCAATCACCGAGGCCCGCGCCGAGCCGACCACGCCCCAGTCCAGGCCTAAAACGAACCACAGGTTCAGGGCGATATTCACAAGGTTAGTGGTCAACAGAATCGCCAGCGGGGCCCGGGCGTTCTGCGTGCCCAGGAACCAACCCACCAGGGCGTAGGTGGCCAGGGCGGCAGGGAGGCCGAACAGGCGGGTGTGGAAGAATTCGCGGGTCAGTTGATTCAACTCGGCCGAGGGCTGCATCCACTCCAGTGCCAGGTGGCTGAGGGGAATGCCCACCGTGCCCAGCACCATCGCCAACCCCAGTGCCAGCAGCAAACCTTGCAGCAGGATTTGCCGCAGCGCCGCGCCATCATTGCGCCCGGCGGCTTGGGCGGCAAACCCGGTGGTGCCCATGCGCAGAAAACCCATGGCCCAGGCCAGGAAGGTATACAGGCTGGCCCCAACGGCCACGGCACCCAGTTGATGGGCGTGGGGCAGGTGGCCGATGACCATGCTGTCCACCAGCGCCACCAACGGTACCGAAATATTCGACAGAATCATCGGCGCGGCCAGGGCCCAGACACGGCGGTGAGTGGGGCGATGACGCCAGTCGGTGAGTAAGGTGGACATGCGGGCTCCTTGGGGGAGCGGCATTGTAACGCTGCCTGGGCAGCACCGCAGACCCAATGTGGGAGCAGGCAAGCCAGCTCCCACAGCAGGTCCCAGCGTTTTGGGTGGCAATGTCGGCATGATGAAGGCTCATGGCTGCGCTGATGAGCTTTCGCTTCTGGCCAGCACGCGAGGCTGAGTTAAATACCCGCCTTCTCCTCAGAACAGCCAAACCCCATGGATAACTCCGATATCGCGATCACCCTGGTCCTGATCTCCGCCTTCATGCA
>CAZLSU010000187.1:0-3177 GCA_964562225.1 uncultured Sphingobium sp. | reverse complement strand
TCCGAGCCGAGCCATATCACCAGGGCAATAAGTGGGGCTGCAACAAAGCCGTTGATGACAGCACTCCACAGCAGCGCCTGCATGGGACTGATCGGCGAGAAATGAACGAGAATGCCCAGAATGCCGGCCGAAGCTATCACGCTGTAAAAAGCCTTGGCATTCCGAGGTGCCAGCCCAAGGCCCGCACGCCACCCAAAGGCTTCGGAGACCGCATACGCCGCCGAGCCGGCTAGAACCGGGACGGCAAGAAGGCCGGTCCCGATGATACCGCTGGCAAAAAGTGCAAAGGCAAAGTCGCCCGCCAGCGGCCTGAGTGCTTCGGCCGCCTGCGCGGCCGTATCGATCTGCGTAATACCAGCGATATGCAAGGTCGCGGCGGTGGTTATGATGATAAAAATGGCAATGAGGTTTGAAAAAAACATACCGAACCAGCTATCGAGGCTAATCCGGCGCTCTTCGCCGGCGCTGACTTCCGATGTCGAAAGGCTTTTCGCTTTAGCTCTGGCATCTTCTGCTTCCTGGGAGGCCTGCCAGAAAAACAAATAGGGGCTGATCGTGGTGCCGAAGATCGCGGCTACCAGCATCCAGGCGCTTGAGTCCGGCATGCTCGGTAGCAGGACTCCACGCAGCACATCGCTCCATGACAGGTGCACGGCAAATGCCGTAGCCGCATAGGCCAGCAATGCCAGCGTCATCCATCTCAGGAAACGCGCGTAGCGCTTGTAGTCGAGGAAGGTCTCTAACAGCGTTGAGAGCAAGGCGAATATGATGACCCAGAGGTGCGGCGCGCCGCCGCCGATGAGCGACATTGCCGAACCCATCGCTCCCAGATCAGCACCAAGGTTGATGACATTGGCGACCACGAGGAGCAGAACGACCGTTCGGAGCAGCGCGAGCGGGCAGCGCTTGCTGATCGCCGCCGTCAAACCTTCGCCCGTCGTTCTGCCGATCCGCCCGCACGTCTCCTGCACAGCTGCGGCGAGCGGCCAGGTAAGCAACATCGTCCAACCGAGCGTGTAACCGTAAGCCGCTCCCGCTTGCGCATAGGTTGCAATCCCGCTTGGATCGTCGTCGGCCGCCCCGGCAATGAATCCCGGGCCAAAAATCCGCCCGATACTCTGAAGCCGGTGAGCGTGCGGGATCGCCACTTGCCCCTCGCCCGCGGCCTGGCCAGGGGTCGGCGGCAAGTGCAGATCGGCTTCAAGAAGCGTGGTCCCTTGCCCGGCCTGCCCGGGCAAGGGGACACAGCGTTCCGCAGGATCATTGGGCGCGTTCACGGTGACACTCCTCGCCTGGGCGAAGATGTCGCCGGGTTTGATAATTGGAGGGCTCTTCGATGGCAGGTCGGGTTTGGCGAGGATTTTCAGTGCACTTTGACCATGCCGACACCCTTGATATTGTTGAACGAGTCGGTCTGGTGGCAACTGAAGCATTGATCAACCCGCGCCCGTTTTTCACCGCTGATCATCTTGTCCATCATTTCGAAGTGCATCATGTTGTGGCTCGGCGGCGGCTTGTGGCACTGCGAGCATTCGGTGGATTTGGGGCTGGGGTGCAGATACCCGCTGATTTTCCAGCTCGTTGTGGTGTGGCAGCTTGCACAATCACTGCCGAAGAACCCCAGGTGCTTGTCGCGGGGGGCGTGACAGGACTGGCAATCGAGAGGAGTGTCACGCCCTGTCGCCCGTTCGGCGATGCGCTCGAGAACCTGGTGATCCATCCGGACCGGACGGAGCGTGTTTCCCTGATGCTCGATATGGCAGCCACTGCATTCCTTGATGTTGACATGGAAAGCGGTCGAAGGCTTCTTCAGGATTTCCGGCGAAGCTGCGTGGCAGGCTATGCAGGTCTCGGCCTTGATGCCCCGATTGGGTGTATGGCAACTCTCGCATTTGCCCTCGAGAAAAGCATGGGCGTTCGACAGCGAACCGGGTCGAACCGACGCCGTCCATTGCGGCAGCGCGGCGCTGCCCGAGCGGTAAATGGTAAGGGGGATGATGATCGCGGTGGCCAGGACCAGTGTCGCGAGGATCAGGCAGACGATACCAGTCCGCTTCATGGCCACCACCGCAAGCCGAAGTAGACGCTGCTCCAGATGTGGATCGTCAGCAATCCGTACATGATGATCGCAGCGACAATATGCACGACGACCCACTTGTCGAGCGTGGCCTTGATGACGTCGCGTGCAGTAATCGTGAATTCGAGGTCGGATATTGCGCCAAGGAGCGAGTCCAGCGGCAACCCTGACGGATCAACGACGCTTTGATGGCGCAGATCGGCCGATACGGCGGCAAGCACATCATAGCGGTCGCGCAGAACCTTGAGTTCCTTTTGCTGAAACCGCAATTCCTGCCCGACCTGCGCCAGATAATATCGGCCAATGAAGCCCGTGACGACGACAGTCAGCATCGCGATCACGAGGGCGATGCCGATCGGGCTTTGAAACTTGTGCCCCGAATGGATGATTCCGAGCAGAGCGCCGATCGCGCCGGCATACACATGGAAGCTGAGCAGTCCTCCGAGGGAGACGAGGCGCTGCGTGCGCTCCTTGACCCACGCCTGCCGCTTTACGATGCTGTAGACGAGCAGAAGCACGAAAAGCAGGGCGGCGGCGATGCCGAACAGTCCGCCTGCCAGGCTCCCGGGGAAACGCGGTGCGGAATGCAGCAGGAAGGCCGGGACCAGCAGCGCAAGAGCGCTCAGCAGAGCGCCGACCGTTACTTTCTCGGTTTCGGTCATTTCATGCGTCCACCACGAGATCACCCACCGATTTTGCCTGGCAGGCGAGGATGATGCCGTCAGCCTTCTCGTCGGCGGCAAGCGCGTCTTCCACTTCCATCGTCACTTGGCCTTGCCGCAAGGGGACCTTGCACCTTCCGCAGATGCCGACCCGGCATTCATAGTCGATGGCCACGCCAATCGCCTCGGCCGCCTCGAGGACGGATTGGTCGGGCGCGAGCGCGCCGTTCTTGCCGGACTTCGAAAATGAGATCGTCGCCTGCGCAGAAGGAATGGCGGGCGGCGTCTGCGGGGTGGCCGATGCCTGGCTGTCGGTCGCGGTCGCTGCCGGTTCATCTTCAAGGACGGGGCCGCCCTTGGGGGGGGCAAATTCCTCGGTCTTGACCTGCTCCGCCGGCACCTTGAGCTGCGCAAGCGCCGCCTTCACCGCGTCCATCA
>CAZLSU010000186.1:0-3217 GCA_964562225.1 uncultured Sphingobium sp. | reverse complement strand
TCTTATTGGAATTGTTCTTCCAGGGGCAGAGCCAGTTTCGTGCCAATAATAAAAAACGTCGATTTGCCAAAGACTTGAGCAAAACCACTGCTCAGTGCTGAACAGAAATGAACATTCACAACTGAACAATTGAACAACCTCCAGGTTGACAATGAACAGTTCTGAACAACACTGAGCAAGCCCGCTCGCACATTGGAATTGCATAGGGTTCATAACAACAATAAAAAGAAGGTCACCGCCATGGCCGCACCAGCCCCGCTTTTGCCCCACGACACCATCATCCAGGACTCCTGGCGCCGCTGCCGTGAGTTCGGCCTGGATCACCAGAGCGCCCCCAGCTTCGACCAGCTGCCCGCCGAGGGCATCAGCCAACTGCTGGAGAGCCAGCACGCGCTGGTCCAGACCACCCACCAGGAAGTGCTGCCCTATTACGAGAACATCCTCAGCAATTCCAACTGCCTGATCATGCTCGCCGACAACCAGGGCCAGGTCCTGACTTCCTGGGGCACCCAGCGTTTTATCGAACCCAAGCTCGCCCGTGGCTTCAGCGCCGGGGCCAGTTGGATGGAGCGCGCCACCGGCACCAACGCCATCGGCACCGCGCTGGCCTGCGCCCAGGCAGTGCATATCGAGCATGACGAGCATTTCCTCAAGGCCAACCGGTTCATGACCGGTTCGGCCGCGCCGATCTTTGATGCCAACCGCGAAATCATTGCGGTGCTGGATGTGTCCAGCGACAGCTACCTGCCGCCCTCCCACACCCTGGGCATGGTCAAGATGATGAGCCAGACCGTGGAAAACCGCCTGATCCTCAACCTGTTTGGCGGCGAGCACTTCCAACTGACGTTCAATACCGGCCTGAACAACCTCGACAGCCAGTGGGCCGGCCTGCTGATTTTCGATGAAAGTGGCCAGGTGCTGTCGGCCAACCGCCGCGCCGACAACCTGCTGGGCATCAGCCTGTCACGGGTGATGATCGACAGCCTGTTCAAAGTCTCGCTGCTGGAGCTGCTCAACCAGCCCGAAGGCCTACCCTTTGCCCTGCAAGCCGCCGGGCGCAACCGTTTCCAATGCCTGCTCAAACGCCCCAGGCAGGTGCCGGTGCAGGCCAGGGTCTTTACCGAGCCGGCCCCCACCGTCATCGGCCTCAAGACCCTGCACTTTGGCGACAGCCGCGTGGAAAAAGCCGTGCGCCAGGCCGAGCGCCTACTGGAAAAAGACATCCCGCTGCTGATCCACGGCGAAACCGGCGTAGGCAAGGAAGTCTTCGTCAAAGCCCTGCACCAGGCCAGTTCCCGCAGCCAGCAGGCGTTTATCGCGGTCAACTGTGCGGCAATTCCGGCGGAGCTGGTGGAATCGGAACTGTTTGGCTACGAAAAAGGCGCGTTCACCGGCGCCAATCAAAAAGGCAGCATCGGCCTGATCCGCAAGGCGGACAAAGGCACACTGTTTCTCGATGAGATAGGCGACATGCCCCTGCCCACCCAGGCCCGGCTGCTGCGGGTGTTGCAGGAGCGTTGCGTACAGCCGGTGGGCAGCAGCGAATTGTTCCCGGTGGACCTGCGCATTATCTCGGCCACCAACCGCTCGCTGCGCGAACAGGTGCAGCTCGGCCGGTTTCGCGAGGATTTGTACTACCGCATCGGCGGCCTGACCCTGGAGCTGCCGCCCCTGCGCGAGCGCAGTGACAAGCAGGCGCTGTTCAAGCAACTGTGGCAACAGCACCGCGAGCCCACGCAGTGGGCCGGGCTCAGTGCTGAAGTGCTGGCGTTATTCGAGCAACACCCCTGGCCGGGCAACCTGCGCCAGGTCAGCAGCGTAATGCAGGTGGCGCTGGTCATGGCCGAAGATCAACCGATTCGCCCCGAGCACCTGCCGGATGATTTTTTTGTCGACCTGAGGCAAGCCGCACCCAGCGCGCCGGTGGTCATGGACGATCTGGACGATAGGCAAAACCTTCAGCAACGACTGGCAGCGGTCGGCGGCAATATCTCCCACTTGGCGAGGGAGTTGGGGGTCAGCCGCAATACCTTATACAAGCGATTACGCGCCGCTCCATAGCCGTAAACCCTGTGTCTTTCTTTAAGACTGATCGCTAGTTGATGTGGGCGTAAACGCCGATTCCAACTGAAAAACTCCCCCTGTCCGTAAGCCCATTCTGATTTAACAGCCCACACCTCCAACCGCCCTTTTCCTGCGGCATTCTCCGACGCCTTTCTTTTGCAGAGACGTCATGGATGCCAGCCCCTGCCCCTGATTCATCGCCCATCGACCTGATCGAATACGAGCTGGATGGCTTTCACCAGAGCCTGGCGCTGTATCGCCAGCAGGTAACAAGCTGGTACGCGCTGGCCCTGGACAAGGTCAGCCACGCCACGGATTTGCCGTCGCTGCTGGGCATGGAGCGGGTGCTGCGGATCGGTGATTCCCAGGTGTCGGTAAGCCTGACCGACACCGACTTTACTTCCAGTGTTGCCGTGTGCCCGGCAGGCGGCGAGCTGAAGATCGAAAGCAAATTCGAGTCGGTGTATGACGTGCCGCTGGGCAATCTCCAGGTGCAGGTGATTGGCCTGGAGGACGGCAGTTCCACATTTATCCAACTGGATGAACAGGGCAAGGGCGCCCATCACTGCGCGGCCGGTGGGCGCTATCAGGTGCGCGTACAGGGCGGGGTTTCGGCGGCGCAGGTGGAGGCGCTGTTTGCGTCCTACGACAGTTTGGCCGCCGAGCTACAAGCCTGGCTGCGCAAGGAATGGAGGGGGTTCAAACCGCACTGGCAGGTGTCGGCGTCAAGTGCCATTGGCAGTGGGGTATTGGCCGGTACCTGGTCAGCCATTTCCGAGGTGTGGGACAGCCTGTCGCTGGTGCAGGACATCCTCAAGGACCCGGCCAAACACATCGAACGCCTTGGCGCCCAGGCCGCCGAGCTGACAGCCCTGGCGCGCGAAGCGCCGCAGGTGATGGAACAGGCGATGTTGCTGGCCAGCGACGAAGCGGCGCTGTACCTGATGTTGCGCACGGCGATGATCTGGTTGTCGGCGTTGCCGCCCAGCCAGGTGGCAGGGAAAACCGCCGAGGTGATTGCCGGGTTTGCCGTGTCGCTGCTCATTGATTTGCTGATTGCGCTGGTGCTGACCATTGCCCTGCAAGGTGCCGGGATCGCGTACCTGGGGCTGCGTCTGGCGAAGTATGGCAAGCAGGTGGTTGACGTTGCAGT
>CAZLSU010000185.1:0-3290 GCA_964562225.1 uncultured Sphingobium sp. | reverse complement strand
ACCTGGCCGCCTACGGCGTGCCCGGCCTGACCGCCAGCCTGTGGCACGCCAAGGGTTGGGGCATCGACGGCACGCACTACGAGGGGGATCGCAATGGCCACAACACCGGCTATAACGTGCGCGGCCTGGATAACGCCAAGCACAATGAAAACGGCTTGATGCTGGCCTACGTGGTGCAATCGGGGAAATTGAAGAACACCGTACTGCGCACCATCGTCTACAACCACCGCGCCAGCGGCGGTCAAATTGACGGCAGCTACGACGAGTTCCGGATCGTCGGCAACTTCCCCATCAACCTGTTCTGACACCCGCCCGTCGGCACCAGTCAATGCCGACGGGTAATATTCAGAATTCTTACACCCTGCATGAGACTGCTCCGGCATTGGCTCGCCGCCGCGCTTGGTAAAAAGCCTGTCCCCTACGGACGGTTACCCAGGAACGCGGATGAAACCTTTGAAAGCAGCAGCGCTTTGCATCATCAGTGGATGGTTAATGCTCTTGAGTTCCCCTGGCCATGCCGCACCGCCGGGTATCGAGTGGCTGGTGGATTGCCCGCGCCTGCCCGGGCGGGCCCTTGACCAGGAGGTGATGGCACGCACCCAGTGCGGCATCGTCACCGTGCCGCAAAACCATCAGGCCGCGGACGCACGCACGTTGCGCCTGACCCTCACCCGGGTCGGTGCCCGTCAGCCTCTGGAGCGTCGGGGTGTGATCTTCACCCGCCCGGCTACCGCACAAGCGGATTTGCGCGGGGTGTTCGCGGTGCACCTGGCCACAGTCTGGAAGTACTACAACACCGAGGCGTACCGCACGCTGACCCAGTTCTACGATGTCATCGAGTTGAGCCCGCGCAACGCCCGCACAGCAGCCGACAACGAGCAATCGGCCTGGGACATGGATTTCGTACGCCAGCAACTGGGTGAGCAACGGATCAGCTTCCTGGGCATCGCCCAAGGCAACGTGCTCGGTGCCGGGTACGCCGGGCTGTTTGCCGATCGCATCGAACGCATGGTGCTGGTAGAGCCCGATGAGGCTGCCACCCCGGCGTTCGAATCCCTGCCCGCCACATTGCGGCTCAAGGGGCCTTATCTACAGGGCAGTTCCGTCGTCGATGCCAGCCGCTGCGTAAATCGTTGGGCGGGTGTCTACCTGGCACACGGCAGGCAGCCACCGCCGGCAAGCGACTGCCTGGGCAACTGAGGCTTCAGTCCACCAGCGCACAACGCTGCATCGCGCTGGCCAGCATTTCCTGGCACTTGAGCACCGCCACCGAGCGCGGCCGGTTGCGGTACCCGCACAGGTCGATGCGGATTCGCCCCAGGTGCTCATCGGCAATCGGCACCGCCACCAGGCCATCGCCCAGGTCGCGGGCGTCGGCATCCACCTGGGGCAGGATCAACACCGCCGCCCGTTGCCGGGCCAGGCTCTTCTGCACTTCCAGGGAGCTGGTGGTAAACACCGGCTGGATCGTCACTCCTCGTTTTTTTGCTGCCATCTCCAGAGCCTGGCGCACGCCGTACGCCGAGTCAGGAATGGCCAGGGGCTGGCCTTCAAGTTCGCGCAGTTCGATGCTGTCGCGCTGGGCAAAGGGGTGCTCGGCACTGACCAGCACCCGGTGCCACAACTCGCATTGTGCGGTGACTTCCACGTCGGCCCGTTCCTGCAGATAGAACGCCAGGCCCAGGTCGGCCTCGCCACTGCACAGGGCGTCGAGGGTGGCCGAGGCGCTGGCGATCACGATATTGAAGGTGACCTTGGGGTGCGCCCGGTAGAACGCCGCAAGCACCGGCGCCAGCACCGTGGAAACGATACTTTCTGACACATGAATGCTGATGTTACCCGCCACCTGACTCTGCCGGCTGGCGATCACATCGCGCACCTGATCGAGGCCGCGCAGGGTGCTAGTGACCTGCTCGGCCAGGCACTCACCCTCCACCGTCAGGCGGATACCGCGCGGGCCGCGCTCAATCAGGGCGGCGCCAAAGAAGTGTTCGAGGTGTTCAATCTGCCGGCTGACGGCAGTGGGCGTGACGTACAAACGCTCGGCTGCCTTACGCAACGAGGCGCAGCGCGCCACCTCGTGAAAATACCGCAAGGCTCGTAATTGCATGCTCGGGTGCTCCTGCACAAAGACTGGAGCACCAAGGCACGCAATTACTGCGCCAGGCTCAAGGTTCATGAACGCTGCACATCAACTGTGGGAGCGGGCTTGCTCGCGAAGGCGGTGGGTCAGTGATGGGTATGTCGGCTGATACACCGCATTCGCGAGCAAGCCCGCTCCCACATGGGCCCCTGGACGTGATTTACGACCTGTTTTCACTGAAAACGACCCCCGCCGTTGACGCCCCGTCCCAACCTCTATTAAGTGCTATTTATCCGCATTAATACGATAAATAGAAAACCATGCTCAGCCGCCCCCTGCGACGCAAACGCCAGAAGCTTTCCGATGTGATTGTCGAGTCGGTCAAGCGCTCGATCGTCACCGATGCCTTGAAGCCCGGCGACCGCTTGCCCACCGAGCGCGAGCTGATGGAGAGCTTCCAGTGCTCCAAGGGCTCGGCCCGCGAAGCGCTCAAGGCCCTGGAGGTCGAAGGCCTGGTCAGCACCCGCACCGGCCCAACCGGTGGCGCGTACCTGAACCAGGCCGGCACGGAGCCGGCCAGCCGTGCCTTGCGCAACTACCTGCACTTCCAGCACCTGGATGGCGAGCAGGTGTACCAGTTGCGCAAAGTGATCGAGGTGGAGCTGGCCGTGTCGGTGCTGGGACGCCTGAGCGACGACGACTATCGCGCCCTGCAAGACAACGTGGACTTTTGCAGCGCCCCGGAAGACAGCGAAGCCGGCCAGCGTGAGCAACGCCTGGCGGAACTGGAGTTCCACAATTTGCTGGCCAGGGCCTGCCCCAACCCGCTGCTGAGTTTCATGGCGCAGTTCCTCAACGACCTGCTGCGCGACCTGGTGGTGCTGAAAAAGGCCTACAAGCCCAAGCGCAAGCAGTTCGACGCGGCCAACCTGGACTATCACAAGCAACTGTTGAGCGCGTTTCGTGCCAACGATGAAGCGGCCGTGCGCAGCCTGATGCATGAACACATGTGCGACGCCGAACACCACATGACCGCGCTGGAAGGCCAGGTCAGCCCACACTTTTTGCTGGAGTTCGACCACTCCTGAAAACACCCCAAATCCCCTGTAGGAGCTGGCTTGCCTGCGCCTACAGTTTTGACCGTGTTTCACCTCAATAAAAAAGGCCTGCCCACAGGCCGTGCTCCACCGTATCGCCATTGCCACTC
>CAZLSU010000184.1:0-3315 GCA_964562225.1 uncultured Sphingobium sp. | reverse complement strand
CGGGCTCGGTCTGGTAGAGCCAGTCGGTGCGCGGGTTGCCGATGCAGTAGAGGTAACCGACCGGGATGTGGATCCAGTGGTAGTCGTCCTTGCGACCGGCCTCCACCAGCAGCACGCGCTTCGTCGGGTCGGCGCTCAGGCGGTTGGCGAGCAGGCAGCCCGCCGTGCCGGCGCCGATGACGATGAAGTCGAAGGTGGTGTCGTTCACTTGGCGGTGGGCATCACGAACTCGGCGCCTTTGCCGATGGACTCGGGCCAGCGCTGCATGATGCTCTTCTGCTTCGTATAGAAACGCACGCCCTCCTCGCCATAGGCGTGCATGTCGCCGAACAGGCTTTTCTTCCAGCCGCCGAAGCCCTGCCAGGCCATGGGCACGGGAATGGGCACGTTGATGCCCACCATGCCCACCTGGATGCGCCGCGCGAACTCGCGCGCCACGTTGCCGTCGCGCGTGAAGCAGGAGACACCGTTGCCGAACTCGTGCTCGTTGATGATCTGCACCGCCTGCGCGAAATCGGGCACGCGCACGCAGCTCAACACGGGGCCGAAGATTTCTTCCCTGTAGATCTTCATGTCGGTGGAGACGTGATCGAACAGGGTGCCGCCCATCCAGAAGCCTTTTTCACAACCCTTGCCGGTCGACGCGCCATCAAAGCCCCGGCCGTCCACCAGCAGCTTCGCGCCTTCTTTCGCGCCAGCCTCGATGTAGCCGCTGATGCGCTGGTGCGCGGCGGCCGTGACGATGGGGCCCATCTCGGCCGCGAGGTTCATGCCGTCCAGCACCTTCAGCGTCTTCGTGCGTTCGATCAGCTTGGGCATGATCTTCTCGGCCACGTCGCCCACCAGCACGGCCACGCTGATGGCCATGCAGCGCTCGCCCGCGCTGCCATAGGCGCTGCCGATGAGCGCGTCCACCGCCTGGTCCAGGTCGGCGTCGGGCATCACCACCATGTGGTTCTTGGCGCCGCCCAGGGCCTGCACGCGCTTGCCGTGGTGCGCACCGGTTTCGTAGATGTAGTTGGCGATGGGCGTGGAGCCGACGAAGCTGATGGCCTTAACGTCGGGGTGCACCAGCAGCGCGTCCACCGCCTCCTTGTCACCCTGCACCACGTTGAACACGCCATCGGGCAGGCCCGCCTTCTTGAGCAGCTCACCCATGAACAGCGAGGCCGAGGGGTCGATGGGGCTGGGCTTGAGCACGAAGCTGTTGCCCGCGGCGATGGCCACGGGGAACATCCACATGGGCACCATCACCGGGAAGTTGAAGGGCGTGATGCCCGCGACCACGCCCAGCGGCTGGCGCAGGGTCCAGTTGTCCATGCCCGTGGAGACCTGGTCGGTGAAGTCGCCCTTGAGCAGTTGCGGTATGCCGCAGGCGAATTCGATGATGTCGATGCCGCGCGCCACCTCGCCCTGTGCGTCGGTAAACACCTTGCCGTGCTCGCTGGTGATCAGCTTCGCCAGATCGTCCTTGTGCCGGTTCACGAGTTCGAGGAACTTGAACATCACCCGCGCGCGGCGGATCGGCGGCGTGTCGGCCCAGGCCGGGAACGCGGCCTGGGCCGCGGCCACGGCCGCGTCCACGTCGGCGGCATTGGCCAGGGCCACGCGACCGGTGACGGCACCGGTGGCGGGGTTGGTCACGTCCTGCACGCGCGCGGACGTGCCAGCGGCGGCGCGGCCGCCAATGAAGTGGGCGATGGAGGTGGGGTTCGTGGTCATGGCGGCGGCCTGCGGTGAAGAAGCGGTCCGCCACTCTAGGCAGCCGGCCTGCGCCTGCCTAGGCCAAGGGCTTGAACGCATTGTTTGCCTTGGTGAACAATGTGTCCATGAGTCTGGAAAAAGCCGAACACCTCTGGTCCCACCTGCACTGGCTCACCGTGCTGGCGCAACACGGCAGCTACACCGCGGCGGCGCAGCGCCTGGGGGTGAGCAAGGCCGCCATGAGCCAGCACATCAGCGAGCTCGAACGCGCCGCCGGCGTGCCCTTGGTGCAGCGCACCACGCGCAGCGTGCGCCTGACGGAAGCCGGCCAACGCCTGGTCGATGGCCTGCGCGAACCCTTCGAGCGCATCGCGCAAGGCTTCGCCAGCGTGCGGGACCTGGCGGAGGTGCCGGTGGGCCGGGTGCGGGTGACGGCGCCGGTGGCCTTCGCGCGCCAGCAGCTCGTGCCGCGCATCGCCGACTTCCTGCGCGAACACCCCGGCATCCGCATCGAGCTGGACCTGTCGGACCGGCTGAGCTCGCTCGCCACCGAGGGCTTCGACCTCGCCATCCGCCACACCGCCGCACCGCCCGACACGCACGTGGCCTGGACCCTGTGCCGCACGCGCTCGGTGCTGGTGGCCACCCGCGCCTACCTGCGTCGCCGCGGCACACCCGCCACTCCGCAAGACCTGGCCAGCCACGACTGCCTGCACTACCCGCGCGCGCAGGACACGCCGGCCTGGCACTTCCAGCCCGCTGAAGGCCGCCGCAAGACCAGCGCCCCGCGCGTCACGGTGGCGGTGGCCGGGCCGTTCGGCGCCAACAACAGCGAGGCGCTGCGCGAGGCGGCCATCGTCGGCCTGGGCATTGCGCTGCTGCCCGACTTCAGTGCGCAGGCGGCGCTGCGCGCGGGCAAGCTGGTGGAGGTGTTGCCGGAGTGGCAGGCGGTCGGCACGTTCAGCGACCACCTCTACGCCATCCGGCCCTACGCCAGCCACGTGCCGCGCGCGGTGTCGGTCTTCGTGGCCTGGCTGCGCGCGGCGCTGGCGGAGGGGTTTCCGCTGCGGCCCTGAGCGTCATATGGCGCCCGACTCGAGGTCCATAGATGTTTTCGTCATAAACAACCAAAAACGTATTCGTTCCTTGTTCGACCACAAGTCGGGAATATCGCGGCCTTGTCGCTGACTTCAACGCCGCCAAACGACCCGATCGAACAAGGAACGAACCATGAACACCCGCCGCCACCTGCTGACCACCCTGGGCGCCGCCGCCCTCACCCTCACGCTGGGCGCCGCCCAGGCCCAGGCGCCCGCGCCCGTGACCCTGCTCAACGTCAGCTACGACCCCACGCGCGAGCTCTACGTCGAATACAACGCGGCCTTCGCCAAGCACTGGAAGGCCAAGACCGGCCAGGACGTGACCATCAAGCAAAGCCATGGTGGCTCGGGCAAGCAGGCCCGTTCCATCATCGACGGCCTGGACGCCGACGTGGCCACCCTGGCCCTGGCCGGCGACACCGACGCCCTGCACGCCAACGGCCAGTGGGTGCCCAAGGACTGGCAGAAGCGCCTGCCGCAGAACAGCTCGCCCTACACCTCCACCATCGTG
>CAZLSU010000183.1:2064-3331 GCA_964562225.1 uncultured Sphingobium sp. | reverse complement strand
CGCGTAGGCCGTGCCTGCGGTCCAGGCTTCGGCCTGGGCCGCCTGTGCCTCCGGCGTGACGCCCGCAGGCAGCAGGTATGACTGCCGCAGCTTCAGCGCATAGGCGACGATCTCCAGGCCGTGGTCCAGCATGCCGCCCGGATAGGCGTGGTGGTGGTTCTCGGAGGCCGGGAACTGCTGGACCAGCTCGGCGTAGCGCTCCAGTGGGGCGAGGTAGAGCGTGGCGAACTGCCGGCGCGAGAGCGATGTGCGCTGCCAGATGTGTTCCAGCAGTTTCTGCCGGCGCGGCGTGGCCAGCAGCGATGCGGCCGACTCCGGCCGCATCGACCCTTTCTGAGTTTCGATAGCGGAGGCGGGCGGTGTGCCGGCGGCGGGTGGCACCCTTTTGCGCTGGAACAGCGAGAGCATGACGCCCCCCCCCGGATGACGGGCTGATCTGGGGCGCCTTTGGCCTTTTCGGGTAGGGCCTTTCCCCTTGGCCCCGTTCCCTTGCCCCTTCCCAGCCCTTTGGCCTTTGTCGGAAGCCTTTGGGTATAGGGCCGCTGCTTCGCGGATGCCACGATGAATGCGGCATGGGGCAGGCCCGACAAGCGGGGAATACTTCTGTCGCCGCGTCAGATCTGGCCCAGGCCGGCATCGAGCGCAGCGGCTTGCGCGACCAGTCCGGTTCTGCGCGTACCAGGCCGCTCAGGAACCGCCTGTGCGCCTTCGTCAGCCGTTGCTGCAACTCGCGTCGCAACTGCGCGCGAGCCTCCAGCAGCGTGTCCAAGGGGCAGTCCACTTCGGCCATACCGACAAAGGCCCGTTCGTACTCGCCGGCGATGTCCTTGTCGTTGCCGAACAACACTTCGTGGGGCGG
Source organism: uncultured Sphingobium sp. (assembly GCA_964562225.1). GTDB lineage: Bacteria > Pseudomonadota > Alphaproteobacteria > Sphingomonadales > Sphingomonadaceae > Sphingobium. Next base: position 2,472 of record CAZLSU010000183.1, on the reverse strand, counting down.
CCGGTTGTGGCCCGCCAGATAGATCACGAAGCACTCGACCATGCCATCGCTGATGTCGCCCGACTCAAAGAGCTGCCACACGTCGAACAGGTCGCGCGGATGCTGCCGGTCCAGCGCGGCCACCAGCTTGCCGGCGTACAGCTCGTCCGGTGCCAGGATCGGCACGTCCAACTCGATGCCGAACAGATCGCTGGTCTTGGCGCTCAGCGGCCGCCGCTCGACGGGCAGCACGCTGCCTCGGAACACGACGTTGACCTCGATCTTCACCTGGCTGGCATCGTTCTCGACGATCAGCTTGGTGTCCCCCAGGTCCTTGGCGCGAACCAGGCGTGTCTGCACGCCCAGTGGTGCAACGCGCGTGGCGATGGCGGCCAGCTCCTGGTTGATGGCTTGCAGCGCTTCGTCGCG
>CAZLSU010000183.1:0-1880 GCA_964562225.1 uncultured Sphingobium sp. | reverse complement strand
GAGGAACAGGCGCACGGCCTTCACGCTGGCGCAGCAGGACAGCAGTTGCCCGAGTAAGTCCTTGCGGGGGGAACGCAGTCCATCAAAGATGTTGCGGGCCTCTTCGAGGCTCTGCTTGGCGCCGGCTTCGTACAGCAGTTCCAGAACGGCACGCTCGGAGGCAGCCACCCGCAGATCCTCGGGCAGGCCAGGCGGCGTGGTCAGGGTCATGCTGGCCAGCGCCGTGTCCGGCCAGTCGAACAGGCGGGCGTGGACGTAGCGGGCCGGAAAGCGCGCGGTGAACCAGGCCGGCAACGCGAAACGACCGTCGCCCCACAGTACCAGCGTCTCCCGGCTGCCCAGGTTGTGGCGCACGCCCTGCAGGGCCAGGGCGCTCTTGCCGCCGACGTGCAGGCCGGGCACGCGCTGTTGCAGGAACTTCAGCGCACTGTAGACCCCGAATTCATCGTTCGGGAAGGCATAGACGCCATGGGCCAGGCGCACGAGCCACCCGCCGTCGGCATAGTGGGCGGCAAGCTGGGGCGACACCCCGAACTGACTCAGGGTGGCGAGGTCGAACGGCGCCCCGCGGGGGAGTCCGGCCTGCAGCCGCTTGATTACCTGGTGCCTAGAATTTCCATCCATGCTATAAAAATAGCACGGAATCCAATCAGCCCCTAGAGGTATCGCAAGAACCTCGCAGGGAAAGTAGCATAAGGTTTGATTTCTATTGCAAAATCTAATCATCTTGGCGACACCCGAGCCAGCCTGGCTCTGCCAGCCGCAACCCACCCGCCCTCCTGATCGCGGTCTATGCTGGAGGGCAAGCCACAACCGGCCGCTCCTGAGGTGAGGCACCACTGAAACCGAGGCACATGAGCATGACCACCAACACGCACAACGGGCGCTGGAGCCACCGGCTGGGCCGGGGGGCTGGCCGTGCCTGGCGTGGATACCAGCGCCGCGAGCAGCGTGTCGCCGGCCGGCTGGTGACGCGCGGGGTGCCCGCAGGCGCGGCGACGGCGGTGCTCTGGATCGTCAAGCTGGCCGTGCTTGGCATGCTGCTCTACACCGTATCCTGGCTCGTCCTGCTGCTGGCCTTTGCGGTGGTCGCCACATGGTTCGCGCGAAATGCCGATGCGGATGACGAGAAGCAGCCGGAACTTAGAGACGGACACTCGGGCGTCGGCCTGTACGACAAAGATGACTGGCGGATCGACATGGGCGATCCCGACGAGCCGTAGCCGCCGCATCAGCGCGAGGAGAGTGCTCCTTACTTCGCTGCACCTTTCGATACGGCCGTCATCGCAAGACGAGAGCCGCTACCTCCAGCCGACTTTGCATCGGACGTGCCAGTGATGAGACCGCCCAGGAAGTTTCCAGCGCGAACTCCCGCCCATCCGAGTGCCATCACCCAGAACGTCGGTAACACGATGAACATCATCGCCATCACGAAATTCAACAGCATATCGCCGAAAGCGTTATTCAACCCCATCAGCGGGTTGAAGTTGCTGTGCGGCGAATGCCAGCCGTAGAGCGCGTCCAGGATCGTGCTGTCGATCCAGCGCGCGAGCTGGAACCAGAAGTCCACGAAGAACAGCGCGAACTGGACGCAGCTCACCGTCACCACCGTCTTCAGGTCATAGGTGCCGATCAGCAGCACCAGCGGGATGCAGATGACGAGCGCCATCTTGAGCATCGTCAGCACCATCGGCAGCGCCTGGCGCACCACGTCCATCGCCGGAAAGAAGCCCAGCGAGCCGACGGTCAGCCCCAGGTCGCCCGCGTCGCGCGTGACGACGTTCGGCAGCGTCTTGTCGATCTGGCCGCCGTAGTCGGTGTAGACGGCGCCCTGGTTCATCTTCTGCTGTCGCGGTGACACCACGGCGCGGATCACCGAG
>CAZLSU010000182.1:0-3400 GCA_964562225.1 uncultured Sphingobium sp. | reverse complement strand
GATGGGCTTTACGCTGGGCAACAGCGCGATGATCATCACCGGCGCGCTGGTGGGGTCTTCGGGCGCGATCCTGTCCTATATCATGTGCAAGGCGATGAACCGCAGCTTCATCAGCGTGATCGCGGGCGGCTTTGGCGCCGACGCGGGGCCAGCGGGCGCTGGCGGGCCGGTCATCGACCGTCCGTACAAGCGCGGATCGGCGGAGGATGCTGCATTCCTGATGAAGCAGGCCGAAAGCGTCATCATCGTTCCGGGTTATGGCATGGCGGTGAGCCAGGCGCAGCATGCGTTGCGCGAGATGGGCGACCTGCTGAAGAAGGAAGGCATCAGCGTCAAATATGCGATCCATCCGGTCGCAGGACGCATGCCGGGGCATATGAACGTGCTGCTGGCCGAAGCCAATGTCGGGTATGACGATGTGTTCGAGCTGGAGGACATCAACGGCGAGTTCGGCCAGTGCGATGTCGCCTTCGTCATCGGCGCGAACGACGTGACCAACCCGGCGGCCAAGACCGACAAGTCGTCGCCCATCTATGGCATGCCCATATTGGACGTCGCCAACGCCAAGTCGGTGCTGTTCGTCAAGCGCTCCATGGGCGGTGCAGGCTATGCCGGTGTCGACAATGAGGTGTTCTACATGGACAACACCATGATGCTGCTGGCCGACGCCAAGAAGATGGTCGAGGAAATCGTGAAGGGGCTTGCCCACTAAAGGGGGCTTCCCCTAACCGTTAAAGGGACGGCCGGGCATGCCTGGCCGTCCCTTTTCATTTGGGGACATATTGTGCGCAAACTCGGTTTGATTGGTGGTCTGAGCTGGACGTCCACCGCCCGCTATTACCAGATCATCAACCAGGGGGTGCATCGCGCCAGGGGCGGGCAGCATAGCGCGCCGCTGGGGATCGAGAGCCTGGACTTTGCCGAGGTGGCACGATGCGCGACCCAGGAGGACTGGGATTGCGCAGCGGGCCAGTTGATCGCGGCGGCGCAGCGGCTGGAGCAGGGCGGCGCGCAGAGCCTGCTGATCTGCGCCAATTCCATGCACCGCGTCTATGACCGGGTGCAGGACGCGGTGGGCATTCCCATCATTCACATCGCCGAGGTGGTGGGCCAGACGATGCAGGCGGACGGGGTCGAGCGGGCCGCGCTGCTGGGCACGCGCAATGTGATGACCGAGAAATTCTATCGCCAGCGGCTGGTGAGCCATGGCGTATCGCTGCTGCCCGCCGACATGGAACTGGCCGACCGGATCGACCGCATCGTCTATGACGAACTAACCGTGGGCAAGGTGAGCCGCGAGTCCGAGCGGTTCATGAAATCCGAACTGACCGATATCGCCAAGGAGGATGTGCAGGCGGTGGTGCTGGCCTGTACCGAGCTGGAACTGATCGTCGATGTGAAGGCCAATGTGCTGCCGATCTACGACTGCACGTCGATTCACGCCAGGGCCGGGGTGGCGTTCATCCTGGCCGAATGACGCTTAACTTCGCATATTTCCCGCCGGATGCGACATATTATGTCGCGGCGTTTTGCGGTTGTTACAAGGCTGTGTTTGGACGGGTGACGCTATCAAGGAACCATCGGGACGATAGCATAACGAGGGCGCTGTAGGACAGCATCAAGTCTTACAGCTCGATTTCAGGGCGACCTTCGCTATGTTGGAGGCATGCGCCTGATCTTCCTCCACGGCCCACCCGCTGCGGGCAAATTGACCATCGGTCGTATCGTCGCGGAGCGGACCGGGTTCGCGCTGTTCCACAATCACCTCGTCGTCGATGCCGTCGCCGCGCTATTTCCGTTCGGGTCGCCGGAATTCGTGCGGCTGCGCGAGCATTTCTGGCTGGAGGCGCTGAGCACAGCGGCCCGATCCGATCGATCGCTGGTCTTCACCTTCGCACCGGAAGCCAGCGTCGCGGTGGATTTTCCTGCGCGCGCCGCCGAACTGGTGGACAAGGCTGGAGGGCAAACCATCTTCGTTGCGCTGACAGTAGATCCTGCCGAGCAGGAGCGGCGCATCGACCATGCCGAGCGCGCGGCATTTGGAAAGCTGCGCTCGCCCGACTTGCTGCGGACGTTGCGACCGTCGATGGCGGCATGCGAAGCGCGCATGCCTGCACCCGGTCTGGTAATCGATACGACAATGATGAGGCCCGATGCGGCGGCGGATGCCATTGTCGCGACGTTAGACAGCCTCCAGTAAAAGGCCCTCCATATCGCTATGGAGAGCCTTTCCTCGCTATGGGGCGAGACTTATTCTTCGCCGTTATCGCGCACACCGACGGTGGGCACGTCGATTTCTTCTTTCTTGGTGCCGACCACGACTTCCTTGGAATCGACATCGACCGATGGCAGTTCGCCGCCCTTCACACTGACTTCGGGAACATCGCCGCCGGTCATGTCGGCTTTCCAGAAACCGGTTGCGAACAATAGGCCGACGATGGCGACCGCCACGATCAACACTATGGCGATGGTGCGGCCCGCGCCGCTTTTCTTGACGATTACACGATCGCCATAGGGATCATTGCGAACTTCGACCATCATTCTCTCCTGCGTTTTCCTGTGGCAGGTTGAACAACTGTCGATAAGGATTTGTTCCGATCGAGACATAGCGCTTGACCCCTTCTCGATCCGATCAGTATCGGACCGGCAATGATCGGGACCGAAATGATGGAATGCGACGCGCTGTTCAAGGCACTGGCGGACGGCACGCGGCGCGCGTTGCTGGAGCATCTGGTGCGGGAGGGCGAACAGAGCGTCCACGCGCTGACGGAGGTTGCAGGCGTATCGCAGCCGATGGTGTCGCGCCACCTCGCCAAGCTCAAGCGATCCGGCCTGGTCACGGCGCGGCGGGCGGGGCGTGAGACTTTCTATAGCGCGCGCGCCAAGGGCCTGGCCCCGGTCGTTCAGTGGATGGCCGTCCATGGCGCGCTCTGGTCGCAGAGGTTCAATGCGCTGGAGGGGTTGTAGAGCATCCCCAACGGCAGCAGGATAGCGTATCAGAATAGGCCGCTGTTCCCCGGCCCAGGCCGGGGTCCAGGCCGGAGCGTGAGGACTGGACCCCGGCCTGCGCCGGGGAACAGCCATCGATTGTCAGGATATAGGTAAAACGCAAAAAAAGGGGCCGTTTCCGGCCCCTTTCTCGTATCTGGCAATCGAAGGCTCGATCAGCGCTTCGAGAACTGGAAGCTCTTGCGCGCCTTGGCCTTGCCGTATTTCTTGCGCTCGACGACGCGGCTGTCGCGGGTCAGGAAGCCTTCGGCCTTGACTGCGCTACGCAGCGCCGGCTCATATTTGGTCAGCGCCTGGGCGATGCCATGCTTGAGCGCGCCGGCCTGGCCCGAAAGCCCGCCGCCCTTGACGGTGGCGATCACGTCATACTGACCGTTGCGGTCGGTGACGC
>CAZLSU010000181.1:0-3452 GCA_964562225.1 uncultured Sphingobium sp. | reverse complement strand
GCACTGTGTTGACATCGCAGGGGTCGCAAGTTCAATCCTTGCCACGCCCACCATCGAAACCCCCGCCCATCCCCATGGATTGGCGGGGGTTTTGATTCTCCGGTGCTGCGGATGCCGGCGGGATAGCCCGCTTATTTCGGCGCCATGCGAATGGCACCGTCGAGGCGGATCGTCTCCCCGTTCAGCATCGGATTGGTGATGATCTGCTCGACCATCAGCGCATATTCCTCCGGCTTGCCCAGCCGGTTGGGAAACGGCACCTGCCGACCCAGCGAATCCTGCGCGTCCTGCGGCAGGCTGGCGAGCAGCGGGGTCCAGAAGATGCCCGGCGCAATCGTCATCACGCGGATGCCGTAGCGCGCGAATTCACGCGCGATTGGCAGGGTCATGCCGACCACGCCCCCCTTGGAAGCGGCGTAGGCCGCCTGGCCGATCTGGCCGTCATAGGCCGCGACGCTGGCGGTGCTGATGATGACGCCGCGCTCTTCCGGGCCAACGGTGTCGGCGTCATGGATGCGCGCGGCGAATTTGGAGAGGATGTTGAAGCTGCCGATCAGGTTGATCGTCACGATTTTCGAGAAATCGGCCAGCGGCAACGCCTTGCCGTCACGGCCGATCACCTTGGCCGGTGGACCGATGCCCGCGCAATTGACCAGGATGCGCGCCTTGCCGTTCAGCGCTTCGGCCTGCTCGATCGCGGCCTCGGCCGCCGCCTCGTCGGTGACGTTCAATTTGATGAAATGCGCCCCGATCGCGCTGGCATGGGCCTGACCCAGTTCCTCGTTCAGGTCAAAGATCGTGACCTTCGCCCCAGCCGTCGCAAGCCGCTCTGCGGTCGCGCCGCCCAGGCCCGAAGCGCCCCCGGTGACGATGGCGGCCAATCCTTCTATCTGCATGGATCTTGTCCTTATTCGATGATTTCAAGGGCTATGGCGGTCGCTTCGCCCCCGCCGATGCACAGCGCCGCCACGCCCTTTTTAAGGCCGCGTGCCTTGAGCGCGGCGATCAGCGTCGCGATGATGCGCGCGCCGCTGGCGCCGATCGGATGGCCGAGCGCGGTCGCCCCGCCATTCACGTTCATCCTGTCGTGCGCAATGCCAAGGTCGCGCATCGCGATCATCGCAACCGCCGCGAAGGCTTCATTGACCTCGAACAGATCGACATCCCCGACCGACCAGCCTGCCTTGTCCAGCGCCTTGCGGATCGCGAAGACCGGCGCGGTGGTGAACAGCGCGGGCGCGTGCGCATGGCCCGCGGTCGCGACGATCCGCGCCTCCTGCGTCAGACCAAGCCGCTCGGCGACATCGGCGCGGGTCATGACCAGCGCCGCCGCGCCATCGGAGATCGAGGCGGAGGATGCCGCGGTGATCGCCCCGTCCCTGGCGAAGGCCGGTTTGAGCGAAGGGATTTTTTCGGGCCGGGCATTGCCCGGCTGCTCGTCGATTTCGACGACGGCCTGACCCGCGCGGGTCGTGACCGTTACCGGCGTCACCTCGCCCGCAAAGGCACCGCTGGCGATCGCCGCCTTGGCACGGCTCAGGCTCTCGATCGCATAAGCGTCCATTTCGGCGCGGGTGAACTGATATTCGCGCGCCGTATCCTCGGCAAAGGCGCCCATCGGCTTGCCCCCGCCGCCCTCGATCCGATCATAGGCGTCCTCCAGTCCGTCCATCATCATCGTGTCGATGATGCGGTCATGGCCGATGCGCGCGCCGCCACGATGCTTGGGCAGGGCGTAGGGCGCGTTGGTCATGCTTTCCATGCCGCCCGCGACGATGATGTCGGCGCTGCCGCCCGCCAGCGCGTTACAGGCCATGATCGCGGCCTCCATGCCGGACCCGCACATCTTGTTGACCGTGGTCGCTTCGACCGAAGCGGGCAGACCGGCACCCAGGGCGGCCTGCCGCGCGGGGGCCTGGCCAAGGCCCGCCGATAACACGCAGCCCATATAGATAGTGTCGATAGCGGCCGGATCGACGCCCGCGCGGCTGACAGCGGCCGCGGCCGCAGCCGCGCCAAGCTGGGTTGCCGTCAGGGACGAAAGCGCGCCCTGAAATCCGCCCATCGGCGTGCGGGCATAGCCGATGATGACAATAGGATCGGACATGATTTGCGCCTTTCAATAGCGTCTGGCGGCCGCGCGATGACCATGCCTGAATATCGGATCTCGCATATTCAGGCATTTTCCATATACGCATCGCTATATCGAATGCCAACGGACGCCGACGGATTGATCGCGCCGGTCGATCCAGGCTGCCTGCTGGAAGGGACATGCGATGATAGCGGCTTGCGAGACGATCGGCGGTCGCCGCATCCTGTTCGTGATGGCCGCCGAACCCGAATATGGTCCCCATCTCCGCGCGCGCTTCGTGCCGCTCATGACGGGCGTGGGACCGATCGAGGCGGCGCTTTCCACCGGCATCGCCTTGCATCGGTTGCGCGAAGCGGGCGGCCTGCCCGATCTGGTCGTGGCGCTGGGATCGGCCGGGTCGCGCCGCTGCGCGCTGGGTGAGGTCTTCCAGATCGCCAGCGTGTCATGGCGCGATATGGACGCCTCGCGGATCGGCTTCCCGAAAGGCGTAACCCCGTTTCTCGATCATCCCGTGGCGCTGCCGCTGGTCACACCGCTAGACTGGCCCACCGCGACGCTTTCGACCGGCGCGAATATCGTGGGCGGCGAGGATTATGGGGCGATCGACGCCGACATGGTGGACGTGGAAAGCTTCGCGGTGGCGCGCGCCTGCGATCGTTTCGGCGTGCCGCTGATGGGCCTGCGCGGCGTGTCGGACGGGCCGGGCGAACTGGCGGGCATCCACGGCTGGACGGAATTGCTCGCGCTGCTCGACGAGCGGCTGGCTGGCGTCGTGGACAGGCTGGCGGCGGCATTGCAACGATAAGCTGTGCTCCTGCGTTCGCAGGAGCACGGCGCCCCTAGAACCAAAACTGTCTGCCCCAACGCAAAAGGGGCGCGGCCTTCACGGCCACGCCCCTTTTTTATACGTCAACTGCCTTTGCGAAGGGGCGGTCAGGCCGCCTTCTTTTTGTCCGCCCAGATATTCTGATAGGACATATAGGCAAGGCCCGTCGCGATCAGCAGGAACAGCAGCGTGGCAATACCGGCCCGGCGGCGGTTCTCCAGCTTCGGTTCGGCGGTCCAGGTCAGGAAGGCCGACACGTCCTGCGCCATCTGGTCGACGGTCGGCTTGGTGCCGTCGCCATAGGTCACCTGACCCTCCGCCGTCAGCGGCGGTGCCATCGCAAGATTGAGGTTCGGGAAATAAGGGTTGTAGTGCAGACCTTCGGGCGTCTTGGAATCCGGGAATTCCTTGAGGAGTTCGGCGGGCTGCGCCTGATAGCCTGTGATCAGCGAATAGACATAAGCCGAACCATGATGGCGCGCCTTGGTCATCAGCGACAGGTCTGGCGGGATCGCATTGTTGTTCGCCGCCGCC
>CAZLSU010000180.1:0-3475 GCA_964562225.1 uncultured Sphingobium sp. | reverse complement strand
ATCAAAGTGCCGGTTTTTGCGGGTGTCCAGCTGCGGTCCTCACCGGATGCGTACGGGGAGTTCGGCAAGTTCTCCCGCGAACACCAGCGTCGAGATCGACTCATCGGCCAACAAAATGCGGAAAGTCGAACTCAGAACTTGTATTGCGCGCCGACGCCGATGACCCGCGGCTTCTCGTAGAGGGCATCGGTGCCGAGTGGGCTCGGGCGGACCTGCTGCGCGACCTTCGCATTTGTGAGGTTGGTTACCCATAGACTCAAGCGAAGACCCTCGGTGCCGGGAGTCCAGCTGATCTCGCCGCTCACCATCTCGTAGGGATCCTGCGAGAAGCGGTTAGGCGCGTCATAAAAGACGCGACTGCTGTGGAAGAAATTGGCGGACACCCCGAACTCGCCGCCGGCCAGCGGGGTGCGCCAGTCGATGCCCATCATGGCGGTGAAGCGCGGCGACCTGATAACTTGGTTGCCGGAGGCGTCGGTCACCGCAGGCATATTGCCGCCCCGCGCGAGCGGGATGAAGTCCTGTGCGCCCGGGAAATCCGTATATTTGCCGTGCAGATAGGAAATGGCGCTACGGATGTTCAGCCCGTCGCCGGGGACGATCGTCACTTCCGCTTCGCCGCCGTAAATCTCCGAACTTGCGGCGTTAAGGAGGACGAAGCCGCTGCCGGCGGCGTTGCGCGCCTGCACCTGCAGGTCGCTATAGTCATAGTGGAAAACAGAGAAGTTGGTGCGTAGCCAACGGAAGGGGTCTGCCTTCAGGCCGGCCTCCCAGGCCTTGATCTTCTCTGGGTTAACCGGCACGTTCGTGGGCGAAAGCAGATTGTACACCCCGCTCTTGAAGCCGGTGCCGTAGCTTGCATAAAGGTTCGCGTCCTGGGTGAACTGATAGCGCAGCGCGGCCCGGTAGGTTGCGCGGTTGAAGCGCTTGTCTACCCAGCCCGGCGGCACGACAGCGCCGTTTACGATCTGAATGAACTCGCGCTTCTCGGTGGTGTAGCGGCCGCCGAGGGTCAGGAACAGCGCGTCGGTCAGCGCATATGTACCTTCCGCGAAACCGGCGAAGGAGGTGGTTTTGGTCTTCGGCAAGAGGTAGGTGTGGATCAGCGGCAGCGTAGTCGGCCCGGCCGGGTTGGGAACGGCGAAGTCGGCGTCGAAACTGCCTTTCATTTGGAAGGCATAGATGCCGACCAGCCAGTTGAGTGGCCCACTGCCCGTCGACAACAGCCGGACCTCCTGGCTGATCGCCTTTGCCTTGATGCTCGGCAGGTTGATCTGCCCCAAGTCGAGGTTGGTGGCGTCGGAATCGATGAACTGCACGCCGGAATTGTGCATATAGCCGGTTGCCGTCTCGATGTTGAAGGCGTCGAGTTCGATCCGGCCGCGCAGGGACAAGCTCACCTTTTCGTAGTCGATCCGCGGCTGCAGGCTCGAAGATGACTGCCAAGCTTCCTGTGGCAGAAGCACACCGGGCAGCGACTTGCCGATCGTATTGTCGTTGATCGGCTGCGACCCATTGATGTTGCTCTTCTGGTTGGTGTAGCCGCCCGTCAAGATGAACTGGACCGTGTCGCTCGGCTGGAACAGCAGCTTGCTGCGCGCGTCGAAGACGCGGATCCAGCCGAGATCCTCGCCCAGCGCGAGATCCTCGATATAGGGATCGGTCTCGCGGTAGAGGCCAGCGAAGTCGAACGCGATCGTTTCAGTGAGGCCGGTGGTGAAATAGCCGCGCACGTCGTAGTCGCTCGAGTCGTTGCGCAGCCGGCCGTAGCGCGCCGCGATGCGGCCGCGCGTGGAGAAACTAGGTTCCGGCGTGATGACATTGATCAGGCCGCCGGTGGCATTGCGGCCGAAGACGGTGCCCTGCGGGCCGCGCAACACTTCCACGCGCTCGATCTCCACGAGCTCGGTCGAGTTCGAAAAGGCGTCCGGCTGGTAGATCCCGTCGATGTAGGTGGCGACGTTCGGCTCATCGCCGACCGAGACGCCGCCCGAGCCGACGCCGCGGATGACGGGCAGGATGACTGACGTGGTGCGGTTGCCCGAGAAACCAGGCACCAGCGTTGTCAGGCTGCGTAAGTCGATAACACCAGCGCTGGCGATCGCGCCGCTGGTGAGCGCGGTGACGGTCACCGGAATTTCCTGCAAACGCTCCTCGCGCCGGGTGGCGGTGACGACGATGTCCTCGATACCGGCGCTGGGCTGACTTTCCTCGGGTGGGGCCGCTCCGATGTCCTGAGCCAGAGCAGGCATCGCCGATCCGGCAAGGAGCAGCGCAATGCTTGCGGAAACGTGCGCATTCTTCATGATGCCTCTCCCCAACTAACCTTCGAACGTTGCAGGAGGTTAGGCGAGTCGCCACCTACTAGTTGTGGAGTCAGTCTCGCCACGTCCGCAATATTGGTGACGCCAAGCAAACCTATCCTCGCGCTCGATAAAGCTGAAACCATGACTGCTGTTTTGAGAACGGTCTCGCCGCGTTTCAGTGCGGCGACGATGATGTCTGTATCTGGGCTACCACCTTGAACCTCGGCTCGCTTTACTGGACTCTCCTCCGAAGGAGTGACGGCCTGCCGCATCGCGCTCTGTGCGGTCGGCGCAAGCTGGGAAAGGATCAGACCGTTGTCATTACGGGTCACTGAAAGGTCGGTATTTACGACACTAGCTCTTCGCGAATCTCCGTCTTTTATACGGTTGCGGATCGATTGTGATTGCCGACTGGCTGTCGCGGTCGGCTCAGAAATGAGCCGTTGGCCAGCTTGCTGTGCGAAGAGATCTAAGGCGCTGCCAAGTGATTGCTGTGGCGTGTCGAAACGTGGTGTCGCTGCTGCATTCGCGGACGTTGCAAGCAAGGCACTGGCGATCACCGTGCAGGATACATTTACACGAAAAAGATGGCGCATAGCCCCTCCCCCTAATCGTCATTTTTGACTTTACATAAATCTTAAAATTCAAATTCCGACCTGTCAATGACACGTATGAGGTTGAAGCGCCCCGGGTTTTCAGGAGGCTCCAACTTGTGAGAAGGAGCATCCGTTATGAGCAAGACAATCAACAAATTTTCACCTGAAGTCCGCGAGCGGGCTGTTCGTATGGTGGTGGAGCAGCGGGCCGAGTACGGCTCGGAATGGGAAGTGATGAAGTCGATCGCGGCGAAGATCGGCTGCTCGCTGGAGACGCTGCGCCGCTGGTGTCGCGAGGAGGTGAGCCGACGATCGGGGCCAGCGGCGCGCGCGGCCGATGACCGGGAGCGCCTGAGATTGCTGGAGCGCGAAGTGAAGGAACTACGCCGGGCCAACGAGATTTTGCGCAAGACATCTGCGTATTTTGGCCCAGTCGGCCCGAAGCGTCAAACCTGCAGGAACGGGAGAAACCGAAGACGTCTGGACCACGAGCAAATACCATCGTTGACCATAATCCAGACTCTATGCACTCACCCGATTCGCGTGTGAATCCCTCAACTTGCACCAAAGACG
>CAZLSU010000179.1:0-3509 GCA_964562225.1 uncultured Sphingobium sp. | reverse complement strand
CAGGTCGAAATCGACGAAACTGTCGTTCATCGGCGTGACCAGCGTGTTGGCGCGCGCGGCCATGTGGCGGGCGAAATCATCGTCGCGACCGGGTGTGTCGACGATCAGGAAATCCTTGCCATCGCTCAGCGCCGCGGCTTCGGCTTCGAGCGCCTCGACACTATTGCCCTTGAGAACGGCATAGTCCGGCGTCGGCAGGGTGACATTGCGCCGTTTCGCGGTCTCGACGCGGTTTTCCATGTACCGCGTGACGGTGCGCTGGCGCGGATCGAGATCGATCATGCCCACGCGATGTCCAAGCGCGGTCAGCGCGATCGCGGTGTGAACCGCTGTCGTCGACTTGCCCGTGCCGCCCTTTTCATTGGCGAAGACGATGATATGTGGTTGGCCGTTCGCCATTGCCCAAGACTACCCCGTGGTGCGCATTGATTCTTGACCTGCAACCCTGCCGATGCCTAGCAGTTTGCGTTCAAGTCCTGATCGCCCTTATCGGAGCCATCCGTCCCGTGCAAACCCTGTATGACCAGCCAGCCCTGCGTGCCGCCATCGCGGCCTTGCGGGGCGATGGCAAAAAGCTGGCGCTGGTGCCGACCATGGGCGCGCTGCATGACGGGCATATGGCGCTGGTCGAGGAAGCGCGGCGGTGCGTGGGCCATGGCGGGCATGTCCTGGTGTCGATCTTCGTCAATCCCCGACAATTCGGGCCGAACGAGGATCTGGCCGCCTATCCAAGGCGGGAGGCCAAGGACAGCGCGCTATGCCAGGCGCATGGCGTCGACCTTTTGTGGATGCCGCCGGTGGAGGTAATGTATCCGGTGGGGTTCGCAACCAATATTTCGGTGGCGGGCGTGACCGAAGGGCTGGATGGCGCGGCCCGGCCCGGCCATTTCGACGGGGTCGCGACGGTCGTGACCAAATTGTTCAACCAGGTCCGCCCCGACATCGCGATCTTCGGCGAGAAGGATTATCAGCAGCTTGCGGTGATCCGGCAGATGGTGGCCGACCTGGATCTGGCCGTCGAGATTGTCGGCATGCCGACCCAGCGGGCACTGGACGGGTTGGCGCTGTCATCGCGCAATGCCTATCTGTCCGAGCAGGAGCGCAAGGATGCGCTGGCGCTGCCCCGCGCATTGGGGGAGGCGAAGCGGCTGATCGAGAAGGGCGTGGCGGTCGAAGCGGCGCTGGACAAGGCCGTGGCGATGCTGGAGGCGCATGGATTCGGGCCGGTCGATTATGTGACCTTGTGCGATGCCGCGACGCTGGAGCCGATGACGGTGCTGGATCGGCCGGCAAGGCTGCTGGGGGCGGCGAAACTGGGGACGACGCGGTTGATCGACAATATTGCGGTGGATTTACCTTAAGCGGGTCAGAACGGCTTTACGATCACCAGGATGACGATCAGCGCGGCGGCAATGCCGGGGACTTCGTTCAACAGACGCAGTTGCTTGTCCTTGAGCGTGCGCTGCCCCCGCGCCAGTTTCTTGGCATAGCCCACGATCCAGCCATGATAGCCCGATAGGCCCAGCACCAGCAGCAGTTTCGCGTGGAACCAGCCGGAATGCCAGGCACCGATTTCCAGCATCAGCATCAGGCCCAATAGCCAGACGAGTATCAGCGAAGGGTTGAGGATGATGCGGATCAGCTTGGTTTCGCGTTCGATCCACTTGGCGTCCTCGGGCGAGCCGACCGGCACTTCCTGATGATAGACGAAGAAGCGCGGCAGCATGAACAGACCCGCCATCAGGAAGATGACGAAGATCAGATGTGCGCCCTTGACCCACAGATAGGCGGCTCCGAGAAACGCCATCAGACGCGATCCTTTCTGGCATAGGCCAGCAGTGCCTCGACATGGGCGATCGGCGTGTCGGGGAGGATGCCATGGCCCAGATTGAGGATATGCGGCCGGTCGGGGAAGGCGGCGCGGATATTGTCGACCGCCTGTTCGACCGCTTGGCCCCCCGCGATCAAGGCTAGCGGATCGAGATTGCCCTGCACCGGCAGGCCCTTTGGCAGCACACGGTCCGCCCAGTGCGGATCGACGGTCTCATCCAGCCCGATCGCATCGACGCCCGTGCCGGTCGCATAATCGACGAGCTTCGCGCCCGCGCCCTTGGGGAAACCGATTATGGGCACATCGGGGTGCAGCGCCTTCAGCTTGGCGACGATCCGCGCATTGGGCTGGATCACCCAGCGGTCGAACTGGAGCGGGGCGAGGCTGCCCGCCCAACTGTCGAACAATTGCACCGCGTCCACGCCCGCGCGGATCTGGCCGTCGAGATAGGTGACGGTCGCCTCTACGATCGCGTCGATCAGCGCGCCGAAGCGGATCGGATCGCCATAAGCCAACCGCCGCGCAGCACCCTGATCTTTGCTGCCCTGGCCCGCGACCATATAGGTGGCGATGGTCCAGGGGCTGCCGGCAAAGCCCAGGAAGGTGACGGCAGGGTCCAGAGCGGCGCGGACCTGCCGCACCGTCTCATAGACGGCGTCGAAGCGGCTCCAGTCGGCTGTGAGCGCCTCCAGCGGGGTTTCCGACAGGATGGGCGCGAGGCGCGGGCCTTCGCCGGTCTCGAACCATAATTTCTGCCCCATGGCATAAGGCACGATCAATATATCGGAAAAGAGGATCGCGCCGTTGAAGCCGAAGCGGCGCAACGGCTGGAGCGTCACCTCGGCGGCGGCGGCGCTGTCATAGACGAGTTCGAGGAAACCGCCCTTGTCGGCCCGCAGCGCGCGATATTCGGGCAGGTATCGGCCCGCCTGGCGCATCAGCCAGATTGGTGGCACCGATTGCGCCTCACCGCGCAGAACGGCGAGCAGGGGACGGTCGCGCGAGAGGAGATCAGCTTCGCTCATATATACTCTAATAGAATGAATCTTAGGATGATGAAGATAGATGGGCGTTGGTTATGGGGCTTATGCGCTGTACCCCGATTTGCCAACAGATTGACTCATTGGCTGAACGGAAAGCCGCTCGAGTCACCCGATCCATCCACGCTATCCACAGGCTGTGGATGAAAATAGGGGTCTGTTGGGGCATTGTGGATAAGAGTCCCGACAGCGGGGACATATAAATATCCCCGGATTTCTCACCGGTCTGTCCCTTGCTTTATCCACAGCCCTCCAACAGAGTTGCGCCATGACGCGCATCCACCTGCACCTGCTCTCGGACTCCACCGGCGAAACGCTGGAGGGTATCGCAAAGGCGGCGATCGGCCTGTTCGAGAATGTCGAGGCGATACGCCATTTCTGGCCGATGGTCCGGTCCGACATCCATCTCGACCGGATCATGGCGGAGATTTCGCTCAACCCTGGCCTGGTATTGTTCACGCTGACCAATCATCAGTTGCGGCGCAAGCTGGAGACGCGCTGCCGCGCGCTCGGCCTGCCGCATAGCGCGCCGCTCGACGGGGTGACCGACGCGTTGTCCAACATATTGGGGCAGGAAACGCGGACCCGGCCGGGGCGCAAACATATTCTCGACGAAGCCTATTTCGCGCGGATCGAGG
>CAZLSU010000178.1:0-3513 GCA_964562225.1 uncultured Sphingobium sp. | reverse complement strand
CGGATGACCGGCCCCAGCCGCTCCTTCGCCACGCCGCACACCACATTGAGCACGGTGCCCACGGGCGGCGTGATCAAGCCGATGGCGTTGGTCATGATGAACAGCACGCCGAAGTACACCGGGTCGATGCCGGCCATGCGCACCACCGGCAGCAGCACCGGCGCCAGGATCAGGATGGTGGGCGCGAAGTCCAGCGCCGTGCCCACCACGATGAGCAGCAGCACGATGGCGAACATCAGCAGCGTGGGCGACGCGGCCAGCGGTTGCAGCGCGTCGGCCACCACCATGGGGATGTTGGCCGCCGCGATCAGCCAGGCCGAGACCTGCGCCGCCGCCACCAGAAACATCACCACCGCCGAGGTCTTGCCGGCCGACAACAGCAGGCCATACAGCTGCGACACGCGCAGGTCGCGGTACACCAGCAGGCCCACGAACAGGGCGTAGAACACCGCCACCACCGCCGCCTCGGTGGGCGTGAACAGGCCGGCGCGCAGGCCACCGACGATGACCACCGGCAGCAGCAGCGCCCACACGCCGGCCACGGTGATGGACAGGCGTTCGCGCAAGGCCTTGCGCGGCTCGCGCGGCATGTCCCCGCGCCGCGCCTGCCAGGTCCAGGTCAGCACCAGCGCGGCGGCCATCAGCAGGCCGGGCACGATGCCCGCGAGGAATAGCTGCGTGATCGAGATGTTGCCCACCACGCCCAGCATGACGAAGCCGATGGAGGGCGGAATGACCGGCGCGATGATGCCCCCGGCGGCGATGAGGCCGCTGGAGCGCGCAATGTTGTAGCCGGCCTTGCGCATCATCGGGATCAGCAGGGCCGCCACGGCCGCGCTGTCCGCGATGGCCGAGCCCGACAGCGAGGCCATGAGCACGCAGGCGAAGATGGCGACAAAGCCCAGGCCCCCCTTGAAGTGACCGAACCAGGCGCCCGCGATGTCCACGATGCGCCGCGACATGCCGCCCGCGTTCATCAGCTCGCCGGCCAGCACGAAGAAGGGAATGGCCATGAGCGGAAAGCTGTCCGCGCCCGACAGCATGTTCTGCGCCAGGATCTGCGCGTCGAAGATGCCCATCCAGGCCATCATCACCAGGCTGGTGGCCATCAGGGCCATGGCGACCGGCATGCCGATGGCCATGGCGCCCAGCAGCGCCACGATGAAGATCAGGATCACCATGGCAGGGCCCCACTGTCGGCCGCGTCGGCGCGGCGCCAGAGCCACCAGGCCTCCACCAGCGCCATCACGGCCAGCGAAGCCGCGCACAGGTAGGCCGCCGAATACACCACGGCCATGGAGACGCCGGTGATGAGGGCGGTGTTGGCCACGTTGATGCCGTGCTGCAGGCCCAGGCCCCACAGGAAGACGGCGCAGCACACGCTGGTGAGCAGGCGGCTGGCGATCAGCGAGGCGCGCTTCGCCCCGCGCGGCAGCGCCTCGATGACCATGTCCACCCCCAGGTGGCCGCCCTCTCGCGCCACGACCACGGCGCCCAAAAAGGTGAGCCAGATGAAGGCGAAGCGCGAGAGCTCCTCGGAGGTGTTGATGCCCGAATCGAACACGTGGCGCAGGACCACGTTGCCGAACACCATGACGCACATGGCGGCCAGGCACAGCACCATGACGGCTTCGAGCAGGCGGAAATAGAGGCGGGCGAAGCGGACCATGGCGCGGTGTTCAGGCATGGGGTGCGAACACCTTACCCGGGTTCATCAGGCCCAGGGGATCGAGCGCGGCCTTGATGCGCCGCATCAGATCGACCCCGGCGGGGCCGACTTCCTCCGCCAGAAAGGCCTGCTTGTGCAGGCCGATGCCGTGCTCGCCGGTGCAGGTGCCGTCCATGGACAGGGCGCGGCGCACCAGTCGCTCATTGATCGCCTCCGCCGCGCGCACCTCGTGCGCGGCCGTGTCGTCCACCAGCATCTGCACGTGGAAATTGCCGTCACCCACGTGGCCCACCATGGGCGCGACGAGGCCGGAATCGCGCAGGTCATCGGCGGTCTGCACCAGGCAGTCGGCCAGGCGCGAGATCGGCACGCAGGCGTCGGTGACGATGGAGCGGCAGCCCGGGCGCAGTTGCAGCGCCGCGAAGTACACGTTGTGCCGCGCCTCCCACAGTCGGCTGCGCTCCTCGGGCGTGGCGGCCCACTGAAAGTCCTGGCCGCCATGGTCGGCGACGATGGCCTCAACCAGCGCCACCTGTTCCTTCACACCGGCCTCGCTGCCGTGGAACTCGAAGAACAGGTGCGGCGATTCGGGCAGGGTGAGCTTGCTGAAGGCGTTGATGGCGCGGATCGCGACCGGGTCGACGAATTCGCAGCGCGCCACGGGCACACCCATCTGGATCACCTGCACCACGGTGTCGATGGCGCTGTGCACGCCGGGAAAGGCGCAGACGGCGGCCATCACGTGCTCGGGCAGCGGGTGCAGGCGCACGGTGGCCTCCACGATCACGCCCAGCGTGCCTTCCGAGCCCACGAACAGGCGCGTGAGGTCGTAGCCCGCGGCGGATTTGCGTGCGCGCCGCGCGGTGTCCACCACCTCGCCGTCGGGCGTGACCACGCGCAGGTTCACCACGTTTTCGCGCATGGTGCCGTAGCGCACGGCGTTGGTGCCGCTGGCGCGCGTGGCGCACATGCCGCCGATGGTGGCGTCGGCGCCGGGGTCGATGGGAAAGAACAGGCCCTGGTCGCGCAGCGCGGCGTTGAGGGCCTTGCGCGTGACGCCGGGTTGCAGCGTGGCGGTCAGGTCCTCGGGGTTGAGGGCGACGATGGCGTCCATGCGCTGCAGGTTGAGCGTGAGGCCGCCGCGCACCGCGAGCGTGTGCCCTTCCAGCGAGGAGCCTGCGCCGTAGGGCGTGATGGGCACGCCGTGTTCGCGGCACAGCTTCACCACCGCCACCACCTCCTCGGTACTGGCGGGCCATGCCACCGCCTGCGGCGGCATGGCCTCGAAGATGGACTCGTCGCGCCCATGCTGCAGGCGCACCGCCTCGCTGGTGCTCAGGCGATCGCCCAGCCGCTCGCGCAGGCGGTCCAGGAAGGTGGGTGGCAGCGGATCGTTCACTTGGCGGTGGCTCGGGCCTTGCCGATCTCGGCGTGCACCAGGTTCATGAAGTCGGGGCCGATTTTCTCGAGGTGCGGCGCGATGGCAGGGGCCACCAGCTCGCGGATCTTCTTCAGGTCCTCTGCCGGCAACTGCGTCACCTGCACACCCTTGTCCTTCATGCCCTGCAGGGCGCTGGCCGCTTCGGCCGCATTGGTCTTGCGCTGCAGCTGCGTCGCCTTGCGCGCGGCCTCGCTCATGGCGCGCTGCTCGTCGGGGCTCAGGCCGTCCCAGAACTTCTTCGACACCGCAAAGATCAGCGGCGAGTACACGTGGCCGCTGAGCGTCATGTACTTCTGCACCTCATAGAAGCGCTGCGTGTACATCAGCACCACCGGGTTCTCCTGACCGTCGAAGGCCTTGGTCTCCAGCGCCACGAACAGCTCGGACCAGGGCAGCGGCGCGG
>CAZLSU010000177.1:0-3618 GCA_964562225.1 uncultured Sphingobium sp. | reverse complement strand
CCGCGCCGCCGATGATCAGCATTTCGTGGGGCAGGGCATGGAGCACCGGGCCAAGATCGCCACCGGTAAAGGCGAACCCGCCGAAGACCATGACGATCAATATGACTAGGCCGATTGCTGCGAACATGGAAATCCCCGAAATCTGACCCCTTGGGGCCTTGCTCTTGCACCGCCGCCTGCGCGGTACGCGTCCATGCTTAATACGGACTGGTTAGCGCCGGGTTTAGGACGATCTGTTTTTTCCGGTTCTTATGTTCCCCGGCGAAGGCCGGGGTCCAGTCCCGCCGTCTGAACTGGACCCCGGCCTTCGCCGGGGAACACTCGCCCGCCTAACTAATCAGGTCGAACAACGTCTTCTGGTTGATCCGCGCGAACGCCGACTGCGCGGCATTCAACTGCAACAGCTTGGCCGAAACCTGCGCGATCACATTGGTCAGGTCGGTCGATTCCAGCGCCTGCCGCCGCTCGTCCAGATCCAGGTCGATGTCGATCAACCGCGCGGCGATCGTGTCCAGCCGGTCGCTGCGCACACCCTGCTTGGCCTGTTCGACGACGATATGATCCAGCCCGCCCTGTATCTTGTCCACCGCATTGGCGAGCGCCGCGTCGTCGCCGCTTTGCAGCGCGCTGATCGCGGTATCGAAAATCCCGTCGATCGACGTACTCGTGCCACCGATCACGATGCCCTCAGCCACCGACTGGCGCGTACCGACCACCGCCAGGTTCAGCCCCCGGCTCAATGGCACCAATATATTCTGCCCGTCGTCGAACACCGGCGTGCCCTGAAAATCCTTCTGGTTGAGCAGTTCGGTCACGGTCGCGCGGATCGTCGTCAATTCCTCGACGATGGCCTCGCGGCCGGTAGCGTTGAGCGCACCGTTACGCGCGGAGATCGTCAGATCCTGCGCGCGGGTCAGCAGATTGTTGATTTCCGACAGGTTGGATTCGGCGGTATTGGCCCGGCCGGTCGCATATTTGACGTTGGCGGTCCACGCCGCCTGCTGCGCCTGCGCGCGGGCGAGGTCGGACACCTGCACCCAGGCGAGCGCATTGTCGGACGGCTTGGTCAGCGTGATCCCGGTGGAGATCGCGGTCTGCCCGTCGGTGATCGCCTTGGACAATGTCTGCTGCCGCCTGATTTCGGCGGCGGCGATCTTGGCGGTGATGCCTACCATGATGTCATGTCCTTAAAAATTCAGATGATC
Organism: uncultured Sphingobium sp.; assembly: GCA_964562225.1. Lineage (GTDB taxonomy): Bacteria > Pseudomonadota > Alphaproteobacteria > Sphingomonadales > Sphingomonadaceae > Sphingobium. The sequence continues at coordinate 2,413 of CAZLSU010000177.1, read as the reverse complement.
TGCAGGATGGCGTCGACGGTCTCGCGCGCGATCTGCAATATCTTGGCGCTGCCCGAATAGGCTTGCTGGATGCGCAGCAGGTCGGCCGCTTCCATGTCCAGATCGACGCCGCTCACCGCTTCGCGCGCAGCGACCGCCTGATCGTCGCGGGCCTGCGCCGTCGTGTAATCCTGCTTGGTCGCGCCCAGCAGGTTGGCGTGGGTCGCGATCATCGCGGTCCAGCCCTGCTCGACGCTGCCACTGCCGCGCAGGGCGGATGTGTTCAGCAGGTTGCCGTTGAGCGCGCCATTGGCGGATCGGGTGGCCAGGTCGGCGGGATCGGTGATCAGCGCCGCGATCGTCGCGGCGGTCGTGCCCGACAATAATGCGCCGCCCGGCTGGTTGGTGTCGGTGCGGCCCTGCGCATGCCAGGCGTTGATGTCGGTGACGAACTGCTGTGCCAGATCATCCAGGTCGGCGCGGCGCGCGGTGGCGGTGGTGGCCGCCGCGAACAGCCCGCCCAACTGGCCATTGGCCGGCGTCGCCAGCGTCCCCGCAGCCGTGCCCAGCGTCAGCGTACCATTTGCATTGGTGGTGAGCGTGACCGGCGTGGGCACATTGCCCTGCAACAATGTCTGCCCGGCATAGCTGATTTGCGCGGTCTCGTTCGCGCCGAAACTGATGTCGACGTTCAACGTGGTCGCCAGCGTCTGCATTGCCGAATCGCGGCTGTCGAGCAGTTGCGCATAGGCCGACGTGCCCGGCTGCGCGCGCAACAGGCTGTTGTTGATATCGGCCAGATTCTGCATCGTCTTGTTGAACCGGCTGACCGCATCGGTCGCTTCGGTGGCGATACCCGCCGACACGTTTTTCAGGTCCGCGTCGGTCTGGCGAAAGGATTCGGCGATCCGGCCCACGCTGTCCAGCGTGGTGACGCGCAGCGACTTGTCGTTGGGGCTGGCGGCCAGCTTGTCGATATTGCCGAACAGCCCGGTGATGCGCTTGCCCACGCCTGTGTCGGTATCGTTCAGCGCATTTTCCGTGTCGGTCTGCCAGCGCAGCCGCGCGGTCGCGCTGCCCATCGTCATGTTGGTCATGCGCACGGTGGCGTCCAGATAGGGGTCGCTCGCGCGATTGACGCTGCGCACATCGACCCCGCCGAATGTCGCGCGCGACACATACAGCGCCATCGTCGCGGTGGACGCGCCGGATTCGGATGTCGTCACGGTGCGTCGGGCATAGCCCTCCGTGCTCGAATTGGTGATATTCTCCGATATCGCGGCCATCGCGGTGCGATAGGCGCGGGTGCCGGACGCGCCGATGATGAACAGGTCGCTCATTTCGCGCTACCTGCGCTTGCTGGCGTCAGTGGCGACACCTTCGGTCCCAATTGGCGCAGCAGCAGGTCGGCGATGCCCATGCTGCCCGTCTGCGCCATCGCATCGGCGGTCTTGGCATCGGCCATGTCGCGAAACTGTTCGGTCGCGCCCGAATCGGTGATGCCCTCGCCCAGACTGGCCGACCGCATCGCGCCGATCATCTGGCGCATGAAGATCGCCTCGAACGCCTTGGCGGCCTTTTCGAGCGACGCCCGATCCTGCCCGGAAGCACCCTGTGCGGGGGTAACTGGCGCGTTGGCCTGAACTGATCGGATCGTCGTCACAATATCACCAGCTCCGCTTTCATCGCGCCTGCCTGCTTCAGGGCTTCCAGGATCGCGACCATATCCGCCGGGGACGCGCCGATCGCGTTCACTGCCTTGACTATATCGGCCAGAGACGCCCCACCTTTAAAGTTCACCATCGGTTTCTTTTGCTCGTCGATCGAAATCGCGCTGGATTGCTCGACCGCGGTCTCGCCGTTGCTGAACGGCGCGGGCTGCGAAATGCGGGGACTTTCGTTGACGCTGACGGTCAGCTTGCCATGCGCGACGGCGGCGGGATGAATACGCACCGCGCCGTTGATGACGACCGTTCCGGTGCGCGCGTTGACGATCACCTTGGCGGGCGCGTCGGCCGGCGAAATCTCGATATTCTCGATAAGGCCCATCATCATGATGCGGTCCTCGGCACCCGGCAGCGCGTCGATCGTGATCGACACTGCGTCCATCGCGCGTGCGCGCCGATCGCCAAACGCGCGATTGACGCCATCGGCCACCCGCAGCGCGGTGGTCAGGTCGGCTTCGGCCAGGTTGAAGGTCAGGGTAGGGGCGGTATCGAAGCCGGTCGCAACCGCGCGCTCCACGGTCGCCCCGCCCGGAATGCGCCCGGCGGAGGGAATATTGACCGACACCTGACTACCATCCGCGCCCGATACGCCCAGCCCGCCGACCGCCAGATTGCCCTGCGACATCGCATAAATCTCGTTATCCGCGCCGCGCAGCGGCGTCAGGATCAGCGTGCCGCCGCGCAGCGACTTGGCCTTGCCCAGCGCC
>CAZLSU010000176.1:0-3654 GCA_964562225.1 uncultured Sphingobium sp. | reverse complement strand
TCGTGCTCGACGGCAAGTCCATCAGCGCCATCGCCAGGACCTTCAACGTTCACCCAACGACCATCTATCGCTGTATCGAGCCAAACGGCTCCTTATGACACTTTTCTGGTCCGCTCCGCCGCACGACCCAAATCCGGGACAGCTGAGTTAGGTATCGGATGCCTGGTTGCTATCAGGGTTGAGTGATTTCCGGATTTGGGTCCTGGGTCAAGCCCGAAGGTGGTTTCTGCCGTCGCATGCTTTCGCCTTTCAGGGTGATGCGATGAGCATTGTGGATGATGCGATCGAGGATTGCGTCGGCGATGGTCGGCTCCCCGATCATATCATGCCAGGACGCCACAGGAAGTTGGGCGGTGATCAATGTGGATTTGCGACGATACCGTTCCTCGAAGATTTCGAGAAGATCGAGGCGTTGCTGGTCATTGAGGCTGTGAGTGCCCCAGTCATCCAGGATAAGCAGTTGGACCCGGGCAAGCTTGTCCACCACGCGCGGGAAGCGGCCGTCGAGACGCGCAAGAGCAGGATCCTCGAACAGGCGCGGCATGCGCAGATATAGCACGGAGTGCCTGGCGCGCTGCCTGTCGCCCGAACGCACATCCCAGCCAGGTTTTCCCCGTGCCGGTTTGGCCAGTGATGATCAGATTCTCATTGGCGTTTAGCCAGGCGCCCTGGGCAAGCGACAGGATATTGCGACGATCCATCCCGCGGTGTGTGGCGAAGTCGACATTCTCGATACAAGCATCGACAAAGCGAAGCTTTGCGCTTGCCAGACGGTTGGTCAACCGCCGATCGGCGCGAGCTGCGATCTCACGATCGAGCATAAGCCCCAGCCATTCGTCGCGCGTCAGATCGCCCGCGGAGTCCTGCTCGGCAATGTCGCGCCAGGCGGCGGCCATGCCAGCAAGGCCCAAGCTATGCATTTGATCAAGGGTGGGATGTGTCAGCAAGATCAGTCCTTTCGTCATTGGTAATAGGCCCCGCCACGGATGTTGCCGTGAGCAGGTGTTGGTTTGACCGGCCCCGTCGCCGGTTGGACCTTGTCGAGCCCGGCTTTGAGGATGGCATTGACGGATGAGTAGGTAACAGCGCCGATCACCAGTGCCCGATCGCAGGCCGCTTCGATCCGATCGCGTTCATAGCGCCGGGTCAGGGAGAGTATGCCCATGGCGGAGCGATATCCCTGCTCGGGGTGCGGCTTGTCGATCATCAGCCTTTCCACGAACGTTGCCGTGTTAGGGCCGGTCTTGCCAGCGCGCTCGATCAGGCTTGCCGGCGATATATTCGCGTAGCGCTGATGCGACTTGGGCATATGGTCATTCACCGTGACATGCCCGCGGCGCTGAGATGTCCGCATATGGCTAGCGACCCGCGCATGATCGTAATAAATCTCAACCACGCGGTGCGTCAGCCGAACATTCACCTGGCGGCCGATCAGCCGATGCGGCACCGAGTAGAAGGTCTTATCGACCTCGATGTGATAATCAGGGTGAACGCGGGCCGTTTTCCACTCGGCATATTCGAACACCGAGGTAGGTAAGGCGGCCAATGCCGATCGCTCGATTTCTTCGAAGATTGCGCGGCGGGATTTTCCGATATGGCGCATGGGCCGATCATTGAGATCGACCAACAGGTCCGCGATCGCGGCGTTGAGATCTGCCAGACTGAAGAACCGCCGATTGCGCAACCGTGCCAGGATCCAGCGCTCCACGATCAACACTGCCCCTTCGACCTTGCCCTTGTCGCGCGGGCGTCGGCTCCGCGTTGGCAGGATCGTCGTGTCGTAATGCTCGGCCATCGCCGCAAAGGTCGCACTGAGCGTGGGCTCGAACCACAATGCCTTAACGACGCCCGCCTTTAGATTGTCGCACACGATCGCCCGGGGAACGCCGCCGATAAAGTTCAGCGCACGACATTGCGCGTCGATCCAGTCGGGCAACTGCTGGCTCAAGCTCGCTATCGCGAAGGTGAAGGATGAGGCACCAAGAACCGCCACAAAGATCTGTGCCTGGCTAACGACCCCTGTCACTGGATCGGTCAGCGGGATCGTCTGTCCGGCATAATCGGTTTGCAGGACTGCGCCTGCCTCATGCCGATTGCGGAAGCTGACATGGGTTCTCCGCTGGAAAGCCAGGAACCGATCGCAAAACCACGTATAGCCATAGCCATTAGGATGAGCGGCCCGATATTCCTGCCACAATAGCACCAGCGTCACGCCCTTGCGCTTGATCTCCCGTGCAACGACCGGCCAGTCCGGCTCGTCCAGATCCTGTGGAGGCCGCCCCACACGCCGGAATACGAGCCGTTCTATCGCAGCGTCATCGTCGTAACCGGGCGGTAAGGGCCAGCCCGTCAGCCCCGCCGCTCGAGCGCGAAGCAAGTAGGTCGACACCGTCGTCTTGCTCAGCTTCAGCCGCTCTGACACTGCCCGTACCGACAAACCCTGTTCATGGGTTAGCCGCAGGATCGATCGCATATCCTTCACGTCGGTTCGTCTCGCTTGCTTCCGCCTTGGCATCACCCCTCCCATCGCAACGATGAGGAGCAACAATGCCAGATCGGCGCATCACAAAACCTAACCTCGATTCCCGCCCGGAGCCCTGTCCGGGATTTAGCGAAATCCCTGTCCCGTATTTACTGAAACGCGTGTCCGGGACTTAGTGAAATGCCTGTCCGGGAATTTCCGAAACACGCACGCAATCCCCTCAAATCTCGCTTGGGGAATTGAATCATGCCTAGACCGTCAGGTGAAGAGCCTTTTTCCGCGACCTGCTAAAAGAGCATGGTGTCAGTTTCGAGACTGCGACGCGCGTGTTTTTCGATCCCTTCGCGCTCACCGAACAGGACCGCATTGAGGACTGCGCGGCGATGGTAGCCAGTGGGCCTGGCTGGAAGGCTATCTGCTGCTGCTGGTAGCGCATACCGTGGCGGAGGACGATGAGGCGGGACACCCGGCCGAGGTCATCCATATTATTTCGGCTTGACGGTCGACCGGAAGGAAAGGCGACGTTATGAAGAAGGACGCTGATATTGTGCGCTTTGCGGTCGATCCGGCCAATCTGCCTCCCCTGACCGACGCGCAGAAGGCCGAGCTGGCGGCCTTGAAGGCGAAGCCGGACAGCGAGATCGACTATAGCGACATTCCCCCTGTGGCCGAGAGTTTCTGGCAGACGGCCGAGCGCGGGCGGTTTTACAAGCCGATCAAGCAGCAGATCACAGCACGCGTAGATGCCGATGTGCTGGCCTGGTTCAAGTCCCAGGGAAAGGGCTACCAGGCGCGGATCAATGCGATCCTACGCCGTGAAATGTTGTCGGCTGTGAAGGGAGAGCATGCTTCCCGATAGGTTGCGATCCAGTCGAGCATGGCAGGGCTATAATCATCGGTTTGGTGACTCAATGTCGTGCCAGTGATTCAAATAAGTCATCGGACTTTGACTGGCCCATTCTGTAGGCTTGCGCCATGAATGGCGCCATTCTCCCTGATCCGATCGAGCTGGTAGCGCTCGATCCCGCGCGCAATATCTGGCGGCGTTACAGCATCACCGCCAGCTTCGACCTATTCGGCATGATCGTCGTGGAAACCCGCTGGGGCCGGATCGGCGCCTTGGGTCAGGCACAGCGGCATGCTTTTGCCGATCGCGCGGCGGCAGATCGCCA
>CAZLSU010000175.1:0-3677 GCA_964562225.1 uncultured Sphingobium sp. | reverse complement strand
GCCGCCGCGATCACCGCCGCGCCGGCCAGCGTGACCAGGTGCAGCGACTCGACGAACGCCCCGCGCGCCAGCGCGGCGAACAGCGGGCCGTCCGCGCCGCCCAGTGAACCCGCCGCGTGCAGCGCGCCCGCCAGCGTGTCGCGCGCCGCGTCGGCGGCGTGCTCGGGCAGCGCCGCTGGCATGCCCGCGCCCACGCGCGCCTGGTACCAGGCCACGCCCAGGCTGCCCAGCAAGGCCACGCCCAGGGCACCGCTCAACTCCGACGCCGTCTCCGACAGCGCCGAGGCCGCGCCCGCGCGCTCGGGCGGGGCCGAGGTGATGATGATCTCGTTGCCCAGCGTGAACACCGGCGCCATGCCCAGGCTCATCACCACCGTGCCCGCCACCAGCCAGGGCAGGCCCGTGCCGGTGTCCACCATCAGCAGCATCAGGAAGCCGACCACCGCCGCCACCTGGCCGCCGATGAGGATGCGCACCGGCGCGAACCAGCTCGCCAGGCGCGGCGCGCCCAGCGAACCGAGCACGAAGGCCAGCGCCCACGGCAGCGTCACCAGGCCCGCGCTCAGCGGGTCCAGCGAGCGCACCACCTGCAGGTACTGCGTGATGAAGATGTACACGCCGAACATGGCCAGGCAGGACAGCGCGTACGCCGCCAGCGCCGCCGCGAAGCGTGGCTGGCGGAACAGCGCGATGTCCAGCAGCGGGTGCGCCAGGCGCGACTGGCGGCGCACGAACGCCCAGCCCAGGGCCACGCCCGCCGACAGCGGCAGCAGGCCCGCGAGCACGAAGCCATCGGTGGCGATGGTCTTGATGCCGTAGACCGCCGCGAGCACCGCCACCAGCGACAGCAGTGCGCTCGCCAGATCGATTGGGCCCGCGTCGGGGTCCTTGAACTCCGGCAGCACGAGCGGGCCCAGCACCAGCAGCAACAACATCACCGGCACCGCCACCAGGAACACCGAACCCCAGTGGAACCACTGCAGCAGCGCCCCGCCCACCAGCGGGCCGATGGCCGCGCCCATGGAAAAGCTCGCGATCCACACGCCGATCGCGAAACGGCGCTGCTCCTCGTCGTGAAACATGTTCCGGATGAGGGACATGGTGGATGGCGCGAGCGTGGCGCCGGCCACGCCCAGCAGCGCGCGCATGGCGATCAGCATCTCGGCGCTGGTGGAGAAGGCCGCGATGAGCGAGGCCCCGCCGAAGGCCGCGCCGCCGATCAACAGCAGCTTGCGCCGGCCGATGCGGTCGCCGAGGTTGCCCATAGTGATGAGGAAGCCTGCCACCAGGAAGCTGTAGATGTCGACCATCCACAGCAGTTGCGCGGCGCTGGGCCGCAGCTCGGCGCTGAGCACGGGCAGCGCGAGGTTGAGCACGGTCATGTCCATCGCATAGACCATGCAGGGCAGCGCGATCACCGCCAGGCCCAGCCAGTCGCGGCCGGTGGCGAGGGCGGGCGCGGAGGAAGTGGTGTGTTCAGACATCGAGGATCACGTTGAAGCCCCCATAAATCAGGCGTTTGCCATCAAACGGCATGGGGGCGCGGTCGGGTTGCATGCGGGGGTCGGCCATGATCTTTTCCCAGCCGGCATCGCGCGCTTCCTTCGACGGCCAGACGACCCAGGAGAAAACCACGACCTCGTCCTTCTCCAGTTTCACCGCCATGGGCATGGAGGTGACCTTGCCCTCGGGCACGTCGTCGGCCCAGGTCTCGACGACGCGCGTGGCGCCGTAGTCCTTGAAGACGGCCGCGGCTTCCTTGCAGTGCTTCAGGTACTCGGCGCGGTTGGCGCTGGGCACGGGGGCCATGAATCCATCGACGTAGCTCATTTCACTGTCTCCTTGACGGGGGTGGGAAGGAATTGCAGTTCGAGGTGGCGGCGCAGCACGCGCAGGCACTCGACCGCGGGCTCGATCGACTGCCGGGCCTTGACCAGCAGCAGGGATCCTTGAATGACGGCCTGCACGTACAGGCCCAGGGCCTCGGCGCTCCAGCGGGCGCGCGGCACGTGCTGGCGTTTGGCGGCCGTGACCATCTCGGTCACCAGGTCCGCGTTGGCCGTGATGTGTCGCTCGCAGACCTCGCGGATGCCGGGGTGGGTGATGTGAACCTCCTGCACCAGCGTGCCCAGCACGCAGGTGATCTCGGCGATCTCGCCCTGCAGCAGCTCGATGCGGAAATCGACATAACCCAGCAGGCGCTGCAGAGGATCGGCCTTGTCCATGTAGCCCGCGCGGCGGAACAGCGCGTCGGCCTCTTCGCCGAAGCGCTGCGCGGCGGCGACGAAGATGTCTTCCTTGGTCTTGAAGTGATAGAAGAACGCGCCCTTGGTGAGGCCGGTGACGGCGCACAACTCGTCCACGGTCGTGGCGCCATAGCCCTTGGTGCGCACCAGGGTCATGGCCGCCTGGAGCAGACGGTCGCGGGAGCTGAGGGCAGGGACGTCCATGAACGTTCTCCGGGGCGGTTTCGGCAAGGGAGCGGAGATTACCGACCAGTTGGTATGTTCGTCAAGCCGACAGATGTGACGATCGGCAAACGGTTCGTGGCCCGACGCGGTTCACTCCCGATCGACCGCGTGCGCGGCCCACAGCGTGCGCACCGCGCGCCGCCACTCGCGCGGTGGCACCGGCGCCTCGGGCGCGTTCACGCGCAGCGCCAGTGCGTTGAGCGCACCGTTCATCATGGCCACCGCCAGCTCCAGCCGACAGTCGAAGCGGATCGCCCCGGCCGCGATCGCGGCCTTCATGCCTTCGGCCAGCGAGGCCTGGCTCAGGCGGTCGTCCAGCGCCTGCCAGCGCTCCCAGCCCAGCACCGTGGGCGCGTCGATCATGAGGATGCGCCGCGCCTCGGGTTCCGAGGTTTTTTCGATCCAGCGAATGGAGCCGTGCACCAGCGCGTCCAGCGGCTCGCGCCGCGCGGCGGCGGCCTCGTCCACCGCCGGCACGATGTCCTCGCACACCGCCAGGCACACGGCCTCGAACAGCGCGGCCTTGTCGGCGAAGTGGTGATACAGCGCGCCACGCGCCACGCCGGCCTCGCGCAGCACGGCCTCGGTGGCGGTGCCGGCGTAACCCAGCCCGCCGAACATCGGTCGCGCCACCGCGATCAGCCGGGCACGGGTGGCGCTGGCGCGTTCAACGTTCTTCATGCTCGCTCTCCTTGATCAAGGACGTCATTGACAGACAGTCTGTCGGTATCCTACATTGAACAAACAGACCGACAGTCTGTTTTTAAACAAGGAGTTTCCCCATGAGCGACAAACCCCGCTACCAGGACCACTACCCCATCGTCGTAACGCCCGACATCCGCGCCTGCCAGGCATTCTGGGAGCAGCACCTCGGCTGGTCGTGCGGCTTCGCAAGCAGTTGGTTCGTCTGGCTGTGCAGCGAGGACGGCAGCGCCTCACTGGCCTTCATGTCGCCCGACCACCCCTCGGCCCCGCCCGGGCCCGAGGCCTTTAGCGGCCTGGGCCTGTGCTTCGAATTGCAGGTGGCCGACGCAAAAGCCGCGCACGCGGACTTCCTGGCGCGCGGTGGCCACGTGGGCCTGCCCCTCACCGACGAAGCCTTTGGCCAGCGCCGATTCGGCTTTCGCGACCCGTCAGGGTTGTGGGTGGACGTGGTCGAGCAGATCGAGCCGCAGGCCGGCTTCTGGGACCGCTACATGGTCTGAA
>CAZLSU010000174.1:0-3721 GCA_964562225.1 uncultured Sphingobium sp. | reverse complement strand
GATCAGTTCGCTGACCGGCAGGCCATAGCCGCGATAACCCATCGCGATCTTCGCGACGAGGCGCAGGTGCGACGTCACCAGTTGCGCGGCGGCGGCGGGGTCCTGATGTTCGGCATAGCGCTTGGCGAGCATATATTCCTGCTCGGGCGCAAGCAGCGGAAATTTGCGGATTTCCGACAGATAGCGGTTCAGGCTGGCTTCACCGCCCAGCGCGGGCACCGCGGGGACATTGCTCTTTGCCATGTCACAATTCCTTCCCTTGTCATGCGCGGCGGAACCCAGATGAGGCATTCTGCACCGCAGCAAACTTGTCGATATCTATACGTTAAGCTGGCTTAACAGTTCCTGCATATCCAGAGGAATTGGGCTATCGAACGATAAAGCCGCGCTTGTTACCGGATGTATGAACCCGAGGGTTCGCGCGTGCAATGCCTGACGATTGAAACCCAATGTTTCCAGTATTGATTTGAAACCTTTCCTGTCTCTACCGTAAACCGGGTCGCCGATCAAGCTATGTCCGATATGCGCCATATGGACACGCACCTGATGCGTGCGGCCCGTTTCCAGTCGGCATTCGATATGCGCCGCGCCGCGCAGCGTCCGGATCGTGCGGTAATGGGTGATCGCGTGTTTGCCGCGTCCTTCCAGATGAACCGCCATTTTCTTTCGATCGGCGTCGGATCGGCCGATCCAGGTGTCGATCTTGCCCGAAGCCGGGACGGGATGGCCGTAGGTGATCGCGGCATAGAGGCGCTGGACCGAATGATCCTTGAACTGCCGGGCCAAGCCTTCATGGGTGCGGTCATTCTTGGCGACCACCAATAGCCCGGACGTGTCCTTGTCGATGCGGTGGACGATGCCGGGGCGGGCGACGCCGCCGATGCCGGATAATTGGCCCCGGCAATGATGGAGCAGGGCGTTGACCAGCGTGCCGTCCAGATTGCCCGCGGCGGGGTGGACGACCAGACCGGCGGGCTTGTCGATGACGATCAGATGGTCGTCCTCATGGGCGATGGTCAGCGGGATGTCCTGCGGCGCGGCCTCCGCGACGGTGGCGGGGGGAATCGTGATGCGATAATCCTGTCCCGCCAGCACCTTGAAGGACGGGTTGCGGGCCGGAACGCCGGTGGGGGCGAGCACCTGGCCTTCGAGGATCAGCGCCTTCAAGCGTTCGCGGGAGATGTCGGGGAGCAGATCAGCCAGCGCACGGTCCAGCCTTGCCCCGGCCTGCGCCTCGGCGATCTGTGCGATGATGGTGGAAACCCCCGGACCCATTGGCTAGGCAGATAGGGATGACGGTCCGAATTTCAAGACGGCTGCTGGATCAGGTGCAGGCGCTGGCGGGGTGCCAAGCCACGGAAATCTGCGGCCTGTTACTGGGCGAGGCGGGGCGGATCGACGCGATTCTGCCCGCCGCCAATGTTGCGCTGGACCCGGCGAGGCATTTCGAGCTGGACCCCGCCGTGCTGCTGGCGGCGCACCGGGCGGCGCGGGCGGGCGGGGCGAAGATCGTTGGCCATTATCATTCGCATCCATCGGGGGTGGCGGTGCCGTCGGCCACCGATGCGGCCTGCGCCGCGCCGGACGGGAGCCTGTGGCTGATCGTGGCGGGCGGCGCGGCGCGGCTGTGGGTGGCGGGGCCGGGCGAGGGCGGCGTGCGCTTCGTCGAGTCGCGGATGGATGTCGGCTGATCCTGACTTGGCCCGAACAGGCTTGCATCCATGGGCCGCTCGTCGCATTAGCCAAGGCGGACGGGGCTGGTCCCAACATATCACAAGCAGGCAATCGGTTCATGACCAACAGCGTTTCCGCCAATAGCGTTTCAGACAGCATCGAATTTGCGAGCCTGCTCTGCTCGCGGCTTTGCCATGACCTGCTCAGCCCCGTGGGGGCGCTGAACAATGGCCTGGAACTGATGGCGGACGAGCAAGACCCTGACATGCGCCAGCGTTGCCTGGACCTGCTGTCGGACAGTGCGCGGACGTCGGCCAACAAGCTCAAATTCTTCCGGCTGGCGTTCGGATCAGCGGGTGGCTTTGGCGACGCGGTGCCGACCCACGAAGCGCGGGTCGCGATCGAGGGCATGTTCGCGCAGACCGGGCGGGTGAAGCTGGGCTGGCTGGTCGAGGACGACATGCTCGGCAAGCTGCCGGTCAAGATCTTGCTCAACCTGGCGCTGATCGCGGGCGATGCGCTGGTGCGTGGCGGGCAGTTGGATGTCGGCGCGGAGAAGCGCGAAGGGCTGACCGAGATCGTCGTGCGCGGCGACGGGCCGAAGGTGGTGCTGGACCCGGATTTGAGGGCGGCGCTGGCGGGGACGTTGCCGCCTGCCAGTCTGGGGTCGCGGACGGCCGCGGCGTGGATGGTACGGGCGCTGGTGGTCGAGGCAGGCGGGGAGATCGTGCTGTCCGCGCCGGGTGATCCAGCGTTGCTGTTCGGGGCGGTCGTGCCGGGGTGATTCGGCGGGCGTTCGCGGCCGGTTCTTCGCTTAACTTCGCATATTTCCCGCCCGTTGCGACATTTTGTTGCGCGGGGGTGATCCTATTCGCCTGTGGTGGGTGAGGGGGTGTGGACGCGGGAAAGAGCCGAGGGTGAGAGTGGCATATCGGGGTTGTGTAGGACAGCCAATGTGGTTGCGGCTTGGGCCTTCCTTCATTCGTCTCCCCGGACTTGATCCGGGGGCTCGCTTCTTGGCGGCGGTGGAAAGAAGCGCGATCCCGGATCAAGTCCGGGATGACGTGGGGGGGGGGGCGTTTTTCTTATAGCACGGCGCCTGGGGGTGGCCCCCACCCCAACCCTTCAAACGCGTCACGTGCCTCGTTTGAACCTTAAGGGCAGGGGCTAAGAAAGCCGCTTCCAAATAACAAAAAGGCCCGGCTGCTCCATGCAACCGGGCCTTTCCGTCGCTCATCCGAAAAAGGATCAGCCGCTATAATACATGTCGAATTCGACCGGCGAGGGGGACATTTCCCAGCGGGCGACCTCGGGCCATTTCAGTTCGATATAGGCGTCGATCTGATCCTTGGTGAACACGCCGCCCTTGAGCAGGAAGTCCTGATCGGCGATCAGGGCGTCCAGCGCTTCGCGCAGCGAGCCGCAGACGGTGGGAACCAGGCTCAGTTCTTCCGGGGGAAGATCATAGAGATTCTTGTCCATCGACGGGCCGGGGTGGATCTTATTCTCGATACCGTCGATGCCGGCCATCAGCAGCGCCGCGCAGGACAGGTAGCTGTTGGCGAGCGGATCGGGGAAGCGGAATTCGACGCGCTTCGCCTTGGTGCCCGCGCCATAGGGGATGCGGCAGGAGGCCGACCGGTTGCGCGCCGAATAGGCGAGCAGCACGGGCGCTTCATAACCGGGCACCAGACGCTTGTAGCTGTTGGTGGTCGGGTTGGTGAAAGCATTCAGCGCCTTGGCATGTTTGATGACGCCGCCGATGAAGTAGAGGCAGGTTTCGGAGAGACCGGCATAGCCGTCGCCCGCGAACGTGTTCTGGCCCTTGTTCCAGATCGAGATATGCGTGTGCATGCCCGATCCATTGTCCGCCTTGATCGGCTTGGGCATGAAGGTCGCGGTCTTGCCATAAGCCTGGGCCACCATCTTCACGACATATTTGTAGATCTGGATGCGGTCGCAGGTTTCCACCAGCTTGCCGAAGGTCAGGCCGAGTTCGTGCTGGCTGCCGGCGACTTCATGGTGATGCTTGTCCATGGGCAGGCCC
>CAZLSU010000173.1:0-4003 GCA_964562225.1 uncultured Sphingobium sp. | reverse complement strand
CAGGAGACGTCCATGCCCTCGATCCGCTTTCTCATCCCCGCCTTGACCGCGCTGCTGCTGTCGGGCTGCGCGTCCGTCATCCTGGTCGACAACCAGGTGGAGAGCTTCCCGCGCTGGCAGGATCGCGCGGCCAACGCGGCGGTGCCCGCCCCGCCGCAGGTCTACCGCTTCGAGCGGCTGCCGTCACAGCAGCAAGAGCAACGCGCCGGGCGCGGCCAGGACGAACTGGAGCGCTACGCCGAGGCCTCGCTGGCCAAGCAGGGCTGGACGCGCGCCGCCGCCAACGTGTCGGCCCCCTGGGCGGTCCAGGTCAATGCGAGCAACGTGCGCCTGCCGCGTGCGCCCTGGGAAGACCCCTGGGACACCTGGGGCTGGGGGCCGTACGGTGGCTACCCCTTCGCCATGCCCGGGCGCGACTACGTCGTCACCGGCTCCGGCCAGGTGGTTTTCTTCCCCATGATGGCGCCGCGTTTCGAAACGCCCTACTACCAGCGCTCGGTGTCGCTGGTGATCCGCGACGCCGCGAGCGGGCGTGTGGTGTACGAGACGCGCGCCGCGCACGACGGCCGCTGGAACAGCACGCCGGCGCTGTGGACCGCCATGCTCGACGCGGCGCTGCAGGGCTTCCCCGCGCCGCCCACGGGCGTGCGGCAGGTCAACATCGAAGTGCCGCGCTGAGGCGCGTGCCCCGGCGCAGACCGTTCAGGCGGTCAAACGCCCGCGGTCCGCGGATTCCAGCAGCGCGCCGATGGCCTGGCCCAGCGCGTCCATGTTGTCCTGCTTGGGCAGCACCTCCCGCACACCCAGGGTCGCGGCCTCGGCCATGAGCGCCTCGTTCACGTGGCCGGAGACGATGGCCACCGGCAGCGACGGGCGCCGGGCCAGCGCGGCGCGCGCCACCTCCAGCCCCGACAGCCCCGGCATGTTCTGATCGGTCACCAGCAGGTCGATCGGTTCGTCGCCGTGTTCGGTCAGCCAGTCGATCGCGGCCTGGCCCGAATCGAAGGTGGTGACGCGCGCCCCGCGCTTGGTCAGCAAGCGCCGCACCAGGAACACCAGCGCCTCGTAGTCGTCCACGTACACCAGGTGCCGCCCGTCGAGGGCGGGCAGCGCCGCCGCCTCGGGGGCGGCCTCGGGCTCGTCCGCCGACGCGCCATCGGGCGCCAGCGGCAGGTACACGTCGAATCGCGTGCCCCGCCCCGGCGCGCTGTCCAGCGCGATGGCGCCTTTGTGCGCCTTGACGATGCCGTGCACCACAGCCAGCCCCAGGCCCGTGCCGACCCCGGGGGCCTTGGTGGTGAAGAAGGGCTCGAACACGCGCCGCTGCGTTTCAGCGTCCATGCCCGGCCCGTTGTCGGCCACGCTCAGGCAAGCGTAGGCCCCGGGGCTCAGGCCACCGAGTTGCAGCGCCTTCGCGGCGTCGAGAGGCTCCTCGTGCAGGGCCACGGTGATCTCGCCGGCGCGGCCTTCGAAGGCCTGCCAGGCGTTGGTGCACAGGTTCATCAGCACCTGCTGCAGTTGCGTGCCGTCGGCCATCACGGGCAGCGGGGATGCTTCAAGGCGCAAGCTGAGCCGCACACCCGCCGGCAGCAGGGTGCGCATCAGGCGCAGGGCCTCCTCCATCAGCGGGCGCAGCAGGCGTCGATCCATCGTCTGGGCATCGCGCCGGCTGAAGGTGAGGATCTGCTGCACGAGCTGACGCGCGCGAATCGCCGCGCGGTTGATCTCGGTCAGGCTTTCCTGCGCGGGGTGCTCGGGACCCACGTCCTCGCGCGCCAGCACCAGGTTGCCCAGGATGGCCGCCAGCAGGTTGTTGAAGTCGTGCGCGACGCCACCGGCCAGCGTGCCGATGGCCTCCATCTTCTGGCGCTCGCGCAGTTGCGCTTCGAACTGACGCTGCTGCTCCTCGGCCTGCTTGATTTCGGTGATGTCGGTGTGCGTGCCCACCAGGCGCAGCGGGCGGCCCTGGGCGTCGCGTTGGACCGCGGCACCGCGCGTGAGCACCCAGATCCAGCGCCCATCGCGGGTGCGGATGCGGTGCTCGTTGCGGTAGACGGGCGTGCGCCCCTCGAAATGCGCCTGGCGCGCGGCGACCATGCCGGCCAGATCGTCGGGATGCGTGCGCTCGTCGAGGTCGGCAGCCACCCCCTGCATGTCGTCGCGCGTGTAGCCGTACATCGTGAGCAGGCTGTCGGACAGGTACTCCTCACCCGTCGCCAGGTTCCAGTCCCACACGCCATCGCCCGCGCTCTCCAGCGCCATCTTCCACAGCGCCTCGCTGCGGTGCAGGGCCTCTTCCATGCGCTTGAGTTCGGTGATGTCGAGCAGCACGCCTACCCGGTGGATGCCTTCCTTGTCGCGGTAGGCCTCGCAGGAGCGGTTGTGCACCCATTTCTGCTGACCGTCCGGCGTCACGACGCGGAACTCGCCCGAGAGCACGGCCTTGCCCGCCAGCAGCGCCTGCGTTTCGGCCTGCAGGCGCGGGCGTTCGTCGGGGTGCAACAGGCGAGTGATCACGGTCGGGTCCTGCAGGAAGACGTCCGGCGACACGCCCAGCAGCTCTCGCACCCCCGAGCTCACGTAGCGGTAACGGCGCGTCCCGTCGTGGTGCACGACCAGCGAAAACACCATGCCGGGGATCTGGTCGGCCAGGGCCTGCATGCGGTCCTGCTGCTCGCGGATGTCGCGCTGCTGTTGCACGCGCTCGGTGATGTCCTCCACCGTGCCTTCGTAGAACAGCACCCGACCCTCGGCGTCGCGCACGATGTGCGCGTTCTCGCTGACCCAGGCGCGCTCGCGCGTCTTGTGGCGATACACCTCGGAAACGAAGCCGCGAACGAAGCCGTCGCGCTCGAGCAGGCCGCGGAAATCCTCGCGGCGCCGGTAGTCGACATACCACTCGGTGGCGATGTTGCCGACGCTGGCGATCATCTCCGCCTCGCTGTCATGGCCGTTGAAGCGCACCAGCGCCTCATTGGCCCGGATCATCCGGCCATCGGGGGCGCTGCGGTAAGCGCCGATCGGCAGGAAGTTGAACAGCGAAGAGAAGTCGCCATCGGGCGTGGCCATGCGCGGCATTGTGTCGCAAGGGCCGGTACATTTCATCCCGACCGCCCCTCTCTCCGGGAATACGCTTGCAAGTCACCCGCATACTGGCCGTGCGCCACGGTGAGACCGCCTGGAACCGCGACACGCGCATTCAGGGCCACACCGACATCGACCTCAACGACCACGGCCGCTGGCAGGCCGAACGGCTGGCGCACGCCCTGCGCGACGAGCCCATCGCCGCCATCTACAGCAGCGACCTCAAGCGCGCGCGGATCACCGCCCAGGGCGTGGCCGACACGCGCGAGCTGCCGGTGCACGCGCACATCGGCCTGCGGGAACGCAGCTTCGGCCGCTTCGAAGGCCACACCTGGGACGAACTGGAACTGCGCTACCCCACCGAAACCCTGGCCTGGCGCAAGCGCATGCCCGACTTCGCGCCGCCGGGCGGTGAAACCCTGCTGCAACTGCGCGAGCGAGTGGTGAGCACCGCGCTGGATCTGGCCGCGCGCCACCCGGGCGAGCAGATCCTGCTGGTGGCGCACGGCGGCGTGCTGGACGTGCTGTACCGTGCGGCCACCCGGCTGGAGCTGCAGGCGCCGCGCAGCTGGCAATTGGCCAACTGCGCCGTCAACCGCCTGCTGTGGTCCCCCGAAGGCCTGGCCCTGGTGGGTTGGGGCGACGTGAGCCACCTGCAGGTGCCCGACAACGAAGGGGGGCTCGATGAGCGCAACGCCTGAGCGCTTCGCGGGCCTGATCGGCCAGGGCGTGGCCGCCATCGACACACCCGCGCTGGTGATCGACCTCGACGCCATGGAGCGCAACCTGGCGCACATGGCGGCCTACGCGCGGGCCCATGGCCTGCGCCTGCGACCGCACGCCAAGATGCACAAGAGCGCCGAACTCGCGCGCCTGCAGATGGCGCACGGCGCGGTCGGCGTGTGCGTGCAGAAGACCG
>CAZLSU010000172.1:0-4022 GCA_964562225.1 uncultured Sphingobium sp. | reverse complement strand
TTCGGGTCCGGGGAAAATGACGTCGGGCATGGCACCTGTTATCGTTCTGGGCCGCAAGGCGCGGCAGGGAGATAGAGCCGCAATCATCGCCTGTATGGCGGCGCGCGGCTGGAAGCCTATATAGAAGTCAGTCGCATTTTCGCAACGCATGAGTGAAAGCCATCCACCCTGACCACCATCGACCGCCTTTATCTGGATCATGCCGCGACGACGCCGATGGTGGAGCCAGCGAAAGCGGCGATGATCGCCGCGCTGGATCGCTGGGCCAATCCGTCGAGTCCCCATGCCGATGGCCGAGCGGCGCGCGCCGCGCTGGAGGATGCGCGCGCGCGGATCGGCGCAGCGCTGGGGTGGAGCGGCGCGATCATCTTCACGTCCGGGGCGAGCGAGGCGATCGCGATCGGGATCGGTCGGGCGAAGGTTGGGCGGGTCGTGACGTCGGCGGTCGAGCATGATGCGGTGTTGCGGGTGACGGCTGGGGCGGAGCGGCTGGCCGTGGATGGGGCTGGGCTATGCAACGTCCGTCACGACAGACTTGAGTTATTGACGATCCAGCATGTGAATAACGAGACGGGGGTGATCCAGCCGCTCGATCGTTTCGACGGCGCACTGCTGTTCGCCGATTGCGCGCAGAGTGTGGGCAAATTGCCGTTGCCCAAGGCCGATATGATCGCGATCAGCGCGCACAAGTTTGGCGGGCCGCCCGGTACCGGCGCGCTGCTTGTGCGTGACCTTGGGTTGCTGCACGCGTCGGGGGGGCAGGAGCAGGGCTATCGCGCGGGGACGGAGAATCTGCCTGCTATCCTGGCGATGGCGGCGGCTCTGGAGGCGCGGGGCGACTGGCTGGACGAGGCGGTCCGTTTGCGGGCGACACTGGATGCAGCGATCGAACGTGCGGGCGGCGAAGTGGTCGCGCGGGATGCGCCGCGTATCGCGTCGATCGCGAGTTACCGCATGCCAGGCGTCTCCGCCCGCGCGCAGCTCATCCAGTTCGATCTGGCCGGGATTTCGGTGTCGGCGGGCAGCGCCTGTTCGTCGGGATCGCTGCGGACCAGTCATGTGCTGGGCGCGATGGGGTGGGACGATGTGGCGGCGGGCGAAGTGGTGCGGGTCAGTTTCGGGCCAATGACGGACGCGGCGGATATCGACCGTTTCATCGCGGCCTGGACAGCCATGGCGGCGCGGGCGCGGTCATGATCTATCTCGACTATCAGGCGACGACGCCGCTGGCCCCGGAGGCGTTCGAGGCGATGGTGCCGCTGTTGCGCGACCAGTTCGCCAATCCGCATAGCGCGCACCGTATGGGGCGCGCGGCGGCGGCGGCGGTGGAGGTGGCGCGCGACCGGGTGCAGGCGGCGCTGGGGCTGGAAGGCGGTCGGCTAATCTTCACATCGGGCGCGACCGAGGCGCTGAACATGGCGATCCAGGGCGGGCCGCAGGGCGACATCGTGACCATCGCGACCGAACATGCCGCCGTGCTGGACTGTGTCGAGGCGCTGCGGCGGGCCGGGCGGACCGTGACGCTGCTGCCGGTGGGGCGCGACGGGCTGGTCGATTTGGACGCGGCCAGCCGCGCGATCGTGCCAGGCGTGTCGCACGTCATCGCCATGCTGGTGAATAATGAGATTGGCGTGATCCAGCCGGTCGATGCCCTGGCCGCGATGGCGCGGGACATGGGCGCGCTGTTCCTGTGCGATGCGGTGCAGGGGTTCGGGCGCGTGCCGATACCAGGGGGATGCGACATGGTCGCGATCAGCGCGCACAAGGTGCATGGTCCCAAGGGGATCGGCGTGCTGTGGCTGCGTGACAGGGTATCGCTCGATCCGATCATCCATGGTGGCGGGCAGGAAGGGGGGCTGCGGTCGGGTACGCTGTCGCCCGCCCTTTGCGCGGGATTCGGCGTGGCGGCGCAGTTGATCGACCGGTGTCGCGAGACCGATGCCGCCCATGTCGCCGCGCTGGCCGACCGGGCACATACGCTGTTCGCCGACTGGACGATCAACGGCAGCATGGACCATCGCTACCCCGGCAATCTCAATATGCGCCGCGACGGAATCGACGCCGCGCGACTGTTGTCGGATTGCCGCACCCTGGCCTTTTCATTAGGGTCCGCCTGCGCCAGCGGGTCGGGACGGCCCAGCCATGTCTTGCAAGCGATAGGTTTGTCGGACAAACAGGCGAAAGGATCGGTGCGGATCGGCTTTGGCAGATACACGACATTGGCCGAGGTCGAGGATGCGGCGGGCATGATGAATGAAGCGGCGGCATTGCAGGGCCGGCCGCTATAGGGAGCGTCGCAGCCATGGTCCGGGTCACCTTCATCAGCGCCAGTGGCGAACAGAAGCAGGAGGTCGATGCCCCGACGGGCGCGGTCCTGCTGGAGGTGGCGCAGGCCGCCGGGCAGCCGCTGGAAGGGACGTGCGAGGGCCAGATGGCCTGTTCCACCTGCCATGTGATCGTAGCCGCCGACGATTTTGCCAAGTTGCAGCGTGCGACCGAAAATGAGGAGGATATGCTGGACCTGGCCGCCGCCGCGACGCGCACCAGCCGCCTGTCGTGCCAGATCGTGCTGCCTGCGGAGATGGAGGCCATCACGGTGCGCATTCCCTGCGAATTCAATAATATGCAGGGTATGTAGGCTTTGGTGCCCGCCCGCCTGCCGATCCGGCGGCCCATGCGGCTGATAGCCTGCCTGGCCATTGCGTTGCTGCCCGCGGCCGCCGCGCCAAAAAAAGCGCCGCCCAAGCTCAAGCTGGAATCGGTCGAGGAAATCCGCGAATCGCTGATGCCGCCTGCGTCGCGTTACCTGGTCACCCAGTCAACGCTCCAGTCCGTCCGCAACCCCAAGGAGATCGAGACGGCGACCGGCGGGCGGATGGGCATCGCGCTGGTCGACAGCAAGGGCGCGTTGCTGCTGGGTTTCAACCGCGACGAGCGGTTCGCGATGTGCTCGACTTTCAAGGCACCGCTCGCCGCCGCCGTGCTGGCCGGGGCGGACGCGGGCAAGTTTGGGATGGAGGGGCAGATCCCGTTCGGGAAGGACGATATTCTGGATTATGCGCCGGTCGTGAAGCAGAACAAGAAGCGCGGTCGCATGTCGATGACCGAACTGGCGCAGGCGGCGGTGGAGGTCAGCGACAATAGCGCGGCCAACCTGCTGTTGCCGATGGTCGGTGGACCGCCGGGGCTGACCGCCTTCATGCGCGCGCATGGCGACAGCGTATCGCGGCTCGACCGGACAGAGCCGGACCTTAACGAGAATGACGAGGGCGATCCCCGCGATACCACAAGTCCTGCGGCGATGGCGGGCCTGATGTCGCGGTTGCTGTTCGGGCATCTAAAGCCGGAAAGCGCGGACGTGCTGCGCGGCTGGCTGAACGGCAGCACCACCGGCGACAATCGAATCAAGGCGGGCCTGCCCGAAGGATGGTCGTCGGGCGGCAAGACCGGCACCTGCGGCACCGCCTATAATGATGTGGCGCTGGTGAAGGCCCCGGACGGAACGGAATATCTGCTGGCAGTGTATCTCGACCGCCCCACGGTCAAGGCGAAGGAAGCCGAAGCCGCAATCGCCGAAGCTGCGCGCGCCGCGTTCGATTTTCTGGGCAAGGCGCAGAAGAGCGGGCTTTGAGCGGCCCCTTGCCATCCCCACCCATCTTCGCCATATGCCGCGCCGGGAGTCGGGCGGACGTGGTCGTCGCCAACCTGGTCAGATCCTGACGGAAGCAGCCACAACGATTTCGCCGCGGGTCGTTCCGGCTCCCACCCCTCATTATCGCGGCATCCGGCTTCGACAGGTTCGCCCCGAGCCGCTAGACTGAACCCATGTCCGATTCCCCCCAGCCCTATCGCGTCCTGGCGCGCAAATATCGGCCGCAGAATTTCAGCGAACTGATCGGGCAGGATGCCATGGTCCAGACGCTGGGCAATGCAATCCGGCGCGGGCGGCTGGCGCATGCCTTCCTGATGACCGGGGTGCGCGGGGTCGGCAAGACCTCGACCGCGCGGCTGATCGCCAAGGC
>CAZLSU010000171.1:0-4141 GCA_964562225.1 uncultured Sphingobium sp. | reverse complement strand
GCGGGCGCCACGGTCTGGGGCTTCTGCACGCAAGGCCACGGCCGCGCGTTCGAGGGGCTGCCGGTGGCGCGCGTGTTTCATCACATGCGCGAGCTGCGACTCTGAAGCCGTCGCCCGGCCGGGCATTCAGCGGAAGATCTTTGGCGTACCTGTCCGGGGTTTGCGCACCGAGGTCTTGCGCGCCCGGCCTGCCGGTGGCGTGCGATGCCGCTCGCGTTGGTCCATCAGGTGTTCCGCCTCGATGAATTCCGCCAGCGCTTCGATGTCGCTGGGCGTGACCCCCAGGCTGGAGAAGTGCCCTCGCCAGCCATCCACCGTACGCACGATCTGGCTCACCACGTCGCGAGCCTGTTGCTCGTGCAGTCCGAAGTCGTTGTGCACCGAGACGGCGGCCTCCAGGTCTGGGTCGATCACGTCGTCGGCGATCATGAACTCGTGCGCGATCGCGCCGGACCCGGTGGTCGCGACGTCATAGGCCGGGCTCAGGTTGATGACCGGCACGCCATTGACCAGTTCGTGGGTCACCGCGTGGTTCTTCTCGTGGTCGTCGGTGTTGGCGATGAGGATGTTGAAGACCATGCGCCGAAACAGGTCCTGCAGGTGCGCGTCCAGCCGATCGACCTGTCCCATGGCGCGAAGGCGCCGGGCCAGGTGCGGATAGCCGAACGCGGGCGCTTCGCCCTCGGGTGTGGCGGCGCGCAGCAGGGTGCAGGCCGAGACGCTGTGCACCCGCCCCGCAGGTGTGCGGTCGAAGCGGCGCACGGCAATGGCGTTCTCAGCGGGGAGATGGATCACACGCGTATCCGCCACCTGCACGCCCGCCAGGGCGGCCAGGCGCATGCACGCATGCTCCACCAGCGGCTGATCCCAGGCTTCGCCGTCAAAGAACTTCACCACCCATTCCTGGCCGTCGATGGCGATCACCGCTTTGGGCTTGGCCCCGCCAAGGCTGCCGCCGGCACCGATGAGCGCGCGCCGTTGCTCGCCCAGTTCGCCTTCGCCGCTCTGGATGATGGCCGCTGCCTCGGCCAGGGAGGGGACATCACTCAGGCGCGGCAGAGACCGGTGATTGAAAGGCTGGTACGCCTCGGATGAGCCGGACACGCCGATGGCGCCGAACCGCTCGTCCCCTGCGAGGTAGAGGTGATCGCGCAGCGTGGCGCCTTTTTTGTACAGGGTGCGGATCACCTTTTCGCCCCAGCGGTCCGGGCGCGCGTCGTCCAGGGCGCCGGCGGCGGCCGACTCACGCCCGCGGCGGTGCCGAGGCGCGTAGCTCATGTCGCGCAGCGGCATGTCTTCGCTGAGGGCGAAGCCGTGCTTGAGCCACGGCGGCGCATACCTCAGGCTGGCATCGCCGTTGCTCAGCCGGCCGATCTCGCCGATCAGGCGCGGTTGACCGGGGTCGCCCAGGTACCAGGCGAACAGCCGCTCGGGCGTCTCAACCGCCATGGCCTGGCCCCTTGGTGGTCCGCGTGTCGGCCGCCTTGCGGGCCCGGCGGGCGCGCTGGCGGCCCAGTTGGATGGCTTCGTCCACGTCTTGCTCCATGGCCTCGCGGTCGAATTCGGGGGCCGCCAGGCGCGCCAGTTCGCTATCGCGACCGATCAGCCACAGGGCCTGGGCGTACGCGCCCAGCGAGACGGTCGGGTCCCCGTTTTCCATCTTGACCAGGGTCGGTACGGACACGCCGACGCGCTTGGCGCGCGTGGCGAGCGATTCCTTGCGCCGCACCCGCG
The DNA here is from genome assembly GCA_964562225.1 of uncultured Sphingobium sp. Lineage (GTDB taxonomy): Bacteria > Pseudomonadota > Alphaproteobacteria > Sphingomonadales > Sphingomonadaceae > Sphingobium. The sequence goes on along the minus strand of CAZLSU010000171.1, from coordinate 2,407 downwards.
CCAGCGCCAGGTGCGAGCCCATCGTTTCGATGGCGCTCAGCGTGGCTGGCGTGAGGTTCAACAGGGCCTGTGATTGCTTTGGCATGAAATTAGATTTTATCTTTTATGCTTTTTATGTGCAAATCAATTTGCACATATGAACTCAATCACTGCGCCAGATCCGCGACGAGTCGATCTCCGCCAGCGTGCGGCAGCCCGTCAGCGCCATCGCCATCTCCAGCTCCGCGCGCAGCAGCTGCAGCACGTGCGCCACGCCCGGCGCGCCGGCGGCGGCCAGGGCGTGCACCACGGGCCGGCCCACCAGCACGGCCGAGGCGCCCAGGGCCAGGGCCTTGAACACGTCGGTGCCGCGGCGGATGCCGCCGTCCAGCAGCAGCGGCAGTCGCCCACCGACGGCGCGCACGATGGCGGGCAGGGCGTCGATGGTGGCGGGCACGGTGTCGAGCACGCGCCCGCCGTGGTTGGAGACGACCACGCCCGCCAGGCCTTCATCGGCCGCGCGCACGGCGTCTTCGGGCGAGAGCACGCCCTTGAGCAGGATGGGCAGCACGGTCTGCTGGCGCAGCCAGGCGATGTCGCGCCAGGTGAGGGCGACTTCCACCAGCGGGCTGCCGAACAGCGGTGGCTGGCCTGGCGGCGCGGTGTGCGGCGGCAGTGGTTTCGCGCCGCGCAGGTTCACCGCGCTCAGCCCCGACGGCAGCGCGAAGCCGGACCGCTGCTCGCGGTTGCGCGCACCGCTCACGGGGGCGTCCACCGTCACCACCAGGGCGCGGTAGCCGGCCGCTTCCACGCGGTGCACCAGCTCGCGGGTGAAGCCGCGGTCGTGCTGCACATAGAGCTGGAACCACAGCGGGGCCTTCGCCTGACGCGCCAGGTCTTCCAGCGGCAGGCCAGCCTGGGTGCTGACCACCATGCCCGCGCCCAGCGCCGAGGCCGCGAGCGCGGTGGCCATTTCACCGTCCGGGTGCGCGAGCTGCTGGTAAGCCACCGGGGCCACGAAGACGGGGTGGTCGAAGGCCTGGTTCAGCAGCGTGAGCCGCGTGTGGCCGCCAGCCAGGTCGGCCAGCACCCGCGGCGCCAGGCGCAGGCGCTGGAAGGCGGCCTGGTTCTCGCGCACGGTGATCTCGTCGGCCGCGCCGCCCTGCAGCCAGGACCAGGCGGCCTGTGTCATGCGCTCGCGCGCCAGCGGCTCGTAGTCGCTGACGGCCGCCACCTCGGGCGGGATGCGCGCCAGCGGCGGCTTGTGCTCGTTCGGCATCAGGTGTTCGCCCATTGCCGCAGCAGGTTGTGATAAACGCCGGTGAGCTTGTCCAGCGACGGGTGGCCGGGTAGGTCGCGCGCGAGTTGCTGGATCGCGGTGTCGAGCTCGAGCATCAGCGTGCGCTGGCTGTCGTCGCGCACCAGGCTCTGGACCCAGAAAAAGGACGCCAGCCGCACGCCGCGCGTGACCGGCGTGACGTGGTGCAGGCTGGTGCCGGGGTAGAGCACCAGGTCGCCGGCCGCCAGCTTGGCGCTGTGCTGGCCGAAGCTGTCCTGCACGGTCAGCTCGCCGCCCTCGTACTCGTGCGGCTCGCTGAAGAACAGGGTGGCGGAGAGGTCGCTGCGCACACGGTGCGGCGTGCCCGGCACGCTGAAGATGGCCGCGTCCACGTGCGCACCGTACTGGCCGCCCCCCTGGTATCGGTTGAAGCGCGGGGGCAAGACCTTCAGCGGTAGCGCGGCCGACATGAAGAGTGGGTGCTGACCCAGGGCCTGCAGGATCAGGTCACCCACCTGCCGCGCGGCGGGCTGGTCGTCGCCGAGCTGCTGGTTGTCCTTGACCTTGGCCGCCAGGTGGCCGGCGGTGGCGCGGCCGTCGCTCCAGTCGGCGGCCTCCAGCAACTGACGGCACTGGCGCACCTGCTCGGGCGACAGCACCTGGGGTATGCGCAGCATCATGGGCGGGGCTCAAATGAGAACAATTCCCGATTGTGGCGCACTGTTGTCGAGGGACTCCGCGAAACCGGCTTTGCCGGGCCGCAGCAGTGCCCCTGAAGGGGGTCGCGCGCGGCGCGGCGGGTGTGTTTCCTTTCACCGTCGACGCCACTCGCCGGGGGATTGCCCGGTCCAGGCCCTGAATGCGCGAATGAAGCTCTTCTCGTTGCGAAAGCCCGCGGCCTCGGCCACCTGCTTGATGGGGCGGTCGGTGCGCAGCAGCCACTGGCTCGCGCGCTCGCGCCGCACCTCGTCCTTCAGCGCCTGCAGGCTGGCGCCTTCTTCCTTCAGTTGCCGGTGCAGCGTGCGGGCGGAGGTGTGCAACAGGGCCGCCAGGTCATCGGCGTTGTGCGTGTCCAGCGGCTGGCTGGCCAGCAACTGGCGCACGCGCTGCACCAGCAGGCGGTCGCGCCGGTAGGAGCGCACCGTGAGC
>CAZLSU010000170.1:0-4230 GCA_964562225.1 uncultured Sphingobium sp. | reverse complement strand
GTCTTGAGTGTTCCGTTGATTGTAATCCTTGTCATCACCTACTTATCTGAGATCAACTTGGACAGTTTGACCCCTTATCTGCCCTAAAAATCAATATGTTTTGTAAATAGTGGTGAAGGAACATACTAGGAGAACAAAATGTCCCAACCTACGCATCACATCAGTCTTTGGGCAGGCCGCGCAAAGCGCAATGTCGTGAACACAACCTACACGACATCACTCTACAGCGAAGAACGAGAGGTCAACGGAGAGGCAGTTATCCAGCTATCTTTGAAGGACGTTCTACTTGACCTGATCTGGCACATGAACAAGCACTCGATTGAGCAGTATATGTCGTTCGCGGAATACGAGAAGAACCACCTGAAAGCCGAGATCAAGCAGATGACCGCGATCATGCTTGATTACCCCTACAGCGCAAAGCATCAGCTTCAAAAGCGCCTAACCGATATGCCTTACACCTACTTGCTCATCGACACACAGACCGAGTTTGGTCCTGCTGCTCGTCCCGGCGTCATGGTAGTTTTTCCACTTGCTCTGCCCATTCACGACACTGCGCTCTACACTAGAGTAGCATCCCTTTTATTCACTGAAATCGGCATCGGTCAGCATCAAGCGGGCAAAGTCGCATCCAGCTACTTGTTCGCCCCATACGTCGTAAATCCATATGTGGAACTGTTCGATCAGGGTCGCACCATGCTGGACCCTTTCGATTACCGCGATAGCAATGTGGGTGTCTGGGTTAACGCTCGTGACAAAGAGGTTGTGACCACTGACGAGGCAGCAGAGCAGTTCTTCGCTGCCAATGATGAAGAGCTATTCTTCTTTCCGGGTCAGCCATGAGAAAGCCAGCCGACATCAGAGCCGATCCGCTGCCAGCCCTAGATGCCGTAGCGATTATGAAACAGGACGTAGATGTCCTTCGCAGCAAAGATGTAAAGTGTCCCTTGGCCCTCGCTATCGAGAAGGCATTGATCCTCTTGAGCGTCCCTTTGGCCCCTCCACAAGATGTGAAGTGAGGCGATAATTATAAGAAACGAAGGAGAACAGAATGGCAGACAATGCTATCGACAAATTGATTGAAGAAACCCGCGCCGCCTACACGGCTTTAGAGGCTGTTGAACAGGAAATGGTCGATGCCGATAGGGCAAGGGCCGCTGCGAACCGCCGCCACCGTGACGCGAAGAAGCGTTGCGATATGCTCGACCTGACCATGATGAAGCACATTCACGAGAATATGCCGGTCGTTCAGGCAAAGATGATCGCGCATGAGGAAATCGAGCAGATACAAGCCGCTGATAAGTCGTTTTCGCGCGTGTGGCCGACGGCACAGAGCGTATGGGCACCGGCTCAGGGCGCATCGGCATCGGCTCAGGGCGCGTCGGCATCGGCACAGGCAGCAATCAACGCTCAACTGGCGAATATCTCGAAATGGTATGCTGGTAAGAACAACGGTAGCCTGAACCTCTCTATCTAAACACCTTGGACCCGGCAGCTTCGGTTGCCGGGTCTAACCATGAGCAGTCTAAATGGTAAGTATGTGATGGCTAAAATCACATCCTCCCTTATCGAACTCGACCGCGCAGCAGACACTCTTTTGCCCCTCACATTCAGGGACAAATCGACCAAGCAACCGATCGACATCTCTGGCGCAGACATCAAGTTCGTCGTCAAGAGCGGCTTCACTCTCATCCCTGAACTCGACCCCAACAATCCACTGGGTCGGCTGCTCCACTTCACAGAAGCCCATGCTGCCCAACTGAGTAGCAAAGCCAAACCATTCATGGTCACGCGCACGGTCGATGGCATTGATCAGGTTCTGTGGCGTGGTGAAATCATCGCGGTTGGCTTCGCACAATGATCGAAGTTCAACTGGCGCAGTTCAGCGTAGAAATCCTAGTCGGCGATGTGCCTGAGATTATCGTAGAGGCCACGGCAGCTACCGAATTGGTAATCGAGGCGAGCAATATCCCCGGTCCACGCGGGCCAGCCGGACCGCAGGGGCCGCAAGGCATCCACGGTGAAAGCATCACTGGACCAATGGGACCGGCAGGGCCAGCCGGAGAAAGTATCACTGGACCGACCGGACCAATCGGACCAGCAGGACCACAAGGACCGGAAGGGCCGCAAGGTGTTCCCGGCGACAGTATCACAGGACCAATCGGACCAGCAGGACCACAGGGCGCAATTGGTCCACAGGGTATTCCCGGCGAAAGCATTACCGGACCAGCAGGACCGCAAGGCATCACAGGACCGCAGGGTCTTACCGGAGCAACTGGAGAAACTGGACCAGCCGGTGAAAGCATCACTGGGCCAATGGGACCAGCAGGGCCGCAAGGACCAGCCGGTGAAACTGGAGCAACGGGAGCCACCGGACCAGCAGGGCCACAAGGCGAACCCGGAACACCAGCACCAGTGGGCTTACCAACCCTCGATGCGCTGGCCATTTACGGCGATGGCAGCGATGGCGACGTGACAATCGCGAGTTTGGTCAACCTGACCCGTGACATGTATTATAACAATCTGACCATCACTAGCACGGGCATACTCAACACCACGATGTTCCATGTCTATGTGGCTGGCACTCTCGATCTATCAGACGCAACAGCCAACAGCATCCGTCCAAACATCACCGGCAACGGACAATCGAGCGGCAGCGCAAGTGGCGGAACAGCAGGAGCAGTAACGGGTTCATCGGCATCAACCAGCGTAGGCGCTTCTGGCGTCGCTGGTGGAGCAAGCACGGCTACCACAGGCAGCAATGGCTCATCAGCGGGCAGCGTCGCGATCCTTGGTGGTGGTCATGGTGGAACAAGCGGCGCAGGTGGCGATGGTGTGAATACCGCAGGCTCAAGTCGTTCAGTGAACGCTTCTGTGCCTTTCGCAGTCCGTCGATATGTCGCAAGCCTCGTTCGTGGCATCGTGTTCGTAGCTGGTGGTCAGGGTGGCAGTGGCGGCAGCGGTGGTGGCGGTAACGGCACAAATACCGGCGGTGGTGGTGGCGGCGGTGGAGCCGGTGGCGCGAACGTCTATCTAGCAGCCCGACATATCATCCCCGGCAGCACCACAGGCGTCATTACTAGCCGTGGTGGCAACGGCGGCAACGGAAGAACCGCAAGCACTTCAGGAACAGGTGGCGGTGGTGGTGGAGCCGGTGGCGGTGGTGGAATGATCTATCTCGTCTATCACACCACATCAGCCGATCACCCAACCCTCATTACGAGCGAAGGCGGCACCGGAGGCAACAGCGGCGGCGGAGCATCAGATGCGAAAGCAGGACGCGGTGGCGGTGGTGGTGGATCGGGATTGATCGTCGTCATCAACACCACGACAGCGACCCTCGTGGAAACTGCTCGTTTGGTCGGCACAGCACCGCCAACAAATAGCACCAACATCAGCGCACCGGGTCTTGCTGGTGAAATTGGAACAGGTGGGGTTTGGCTATGACGCTTTATGATCGCTTCGGCAGGACGATAATCGAGATCGAACCTGATGTTTGGGAAAGCGAAGGCATCCGCTTAAAGGCACCGGGCAAAAGCCATGCGGCAATCATCGCGATCTTTGAAGGCATGTTGACACCAACAGAGCAGCCCGACGAGGAATAAAACGGCTCGTCGCAAGTTCGCTTGCGTTGTTCCTGTTCTGTTCCTTATCATGTCCCCATGACCCACCCCGATTCCCTTTGGCTCGCTCAGAGCCTTCTCCACGCGCCAGCATGGGCCAGAGTTGCCCTCACGGCACCCAACGAACGCCTCCGCGAACAGGCGGCAGTCGAACTCGCGCAAAGCATCATGACCGCCATAGAGCATCCCCCGACGATCTGGGATCACAGGCAGATGATGCTGCCGCTGTGACATGGGCGATCCTCGAAATCTCCGCTGGGATCTGCTGAGTGACTACACGGGCAGAGATGCGAACATATATGCTCGATGCCATATCTGCCGACGCACCAGCGTGTTCGATGCCAAGGAGTTAGAGGGCTATTTTCGACAACGCGGTTGGTCCACGCACATTCATCATCTCTACCAGCGTCTTAAATGTAGCAAATGTCGACGCCCTGCTGGTAACATCGGTCCATCACGCGAATTAGCAACGGCTCACCCTCCGAAACTGCGATAATCCGCAGAAACGCGCGATCTTCCGGCCCAATAATTCAGTTTACATGCGTTACATGCTTGACTCTCGCCGGAAAGGTCACATGGGCATTGGCGCGTGCCACCGTCACCTCGCCCG
>CAZLSU010000169.1:0-4237 GCA_964562225.1 uncultured Sphingobium sp. | reverse complement strand
GCGGGAGGGGGGAGTTAAGCAAAATGCCCCTTCACTTTGAACTCGTGACCCCGGAAAAGCTCGTTCGTTCGGACGAGGTGTGGCAGGTCGTGGTGCCCGGCGCGGAAGGCGATTTCGGCGTGCTGGAAGGTCATGCGCCCTTCATGTCGACCGTGCGCGACGGCGATATCCAGGTCTATGCGACGCAGGGTTCTGCGCCGGAGATCATCCCGGTCCAGGGCGGTTTTGCCGAGGTGAATGAAAAAGGTTTGACGGTGCTGGCCGAGAGAGCCGGTTGATCCAGCCCCGTTAAACCACCGCCGTTCGTGATTGTGCTCCCTATGATGGTTAGCGACGCATTAACCATCGGCTGATAGGCGTGGCGCTCCTTTGCGGAGCGGCCATGCCTTTTCTTTATCAGGATCTGTTCGGCCTCGCGCTCGGAACGCTGCTTGCGCCGCTGCTGATGCTGCTGCCGGGCCTGGGTCTGGTGCGCTTTGCCATGCGCGACGAGAGAGGTTGGCAGGGCGTCGGCTGGGCGATGCTGCTTGCGTTCGCGTTGCTGTCGGTGGTCGATACGCTGGTCCTGCGCATCAGCGGCATGGCCGGGCTGGTCGGGCTGCATGCGGGGATCGCGCTATATGGGCTGCCGCTGCTGCGTAGCCTGTCGTGGCGGGGGACGCTCCCCTTCCTTGCGCTGGCGTTATCATGGTGGCTGATCTGCGCATGGAGTTTCGTCGACTTCGATGAGGGCGGGCGGCTGCATCAAAGTTTGATCGTCTATGATCTGGTCAAGCATGCCGCAGTCACCGAACAGATCGCACGCGAGGGCGTGCCCTTCCACGACCCCTTTTTCGCGCGCGACGGATTCGCCGGCTATTATCATTATTATTATGGTTGGCCCGCCGCCGTCCGCTGGTCGAGCGGTTTTGCCATATCGGCGCGGATGGCCTTTGCGGCCTGCGTCTTCTGGACCGGGATAGCCGTGCCAGCGCTGCTGTGGCGCATGGCCGCCGATGCCGGGCTGGTTCCCGCTGGACGCGGGCGCCCTATGCTGCTGGTCGCGGTCCTGTTGTGCCTGGCGACGGGCGCGGATCTGATCATGATCCTGCTGCGGCGGGCGGCAACCGGGCTGGCCGATCCACAAATCGACATGTGGAATAGCGAGGTCGCGTGGATGCTGCGATCGACGCTGTGGGTGCCGCATCATCTGGTCGCGGTGATGGCGGGATGGACCGGCATGCTGCTGGCGCAACGGGCGATGGACGAACCAGGCGACCGGGCGCTGGCAGTGGGCGCCGGTTTCGCCTTTGCCAGCATGTTCGGGCTGTCGGCCTGGGTCGCAATGACGCTGGTGCCGTTGCTGGCGGGATGGGGCATAATGCGCCTGTGGCTGCGCGACACGACGCTATTGATCGCGGGCACAGTGGCAATTCTCCTGTCGCTGCCGCAGATGTTCGACCTGTTGCAGGGACGGGCTTCCGAGGGCTTTCCGATCGGCCTGGGCGTGCGGTCGTTCATGCAGTTGCTGCCGGAAGGGCCGCTATCGTCGCAACTCGTCTATCTGGCGCTTCTGCCGCTCAACTATGCGCTGGAGTTCGGCGTCTTTGCGCTGGGTGCGGTCATGGCGTGGCGGATGCGGCCCGAGGGGCCAGCCCGCGGGCTGCTGCTGTGGAGCGCGCTGGTATCGCTCTCCATCGCCAGCTCCGTCCAGTCGGTGCTGATCAACAATGATCTGGGCTGGCGATCGATCCTGTTCGCGCAGATGGCAGCGATGGTCGCGACGATGCATGTCCTCGCGCACCGCGCCAACCTGTCCCGACGGCAAAAAGGGTGGATCGGCGGGCTGCTGCTGATCGGGCTGGCCGGCACCGCCTATGACATTGCGGGCCTGCGCCTAATCCGCCCGTCCATCATGGCGGCGCGGCCGATCCCGCCCAATCGCGACCCGGCCATCGACCATGCGCTGCGCACCGCCTATGACTGGGCCGACGCGCATCTGCCGAGGGGCGTGGTGCTCCAGCATGATCCGGCGCAGGCACGGCGGGCGTTCGATTTCGGCCTGTACGGCCATCACTGGCCCGCCGTGGCCGACAGCGAAGCGCACCTGTTCGGCGCTGGCAAGCAGGCGGTGGCGGAGCGGATCGCGCTGCTCACGCCGATCTTCGCGGAGCGCCTGTCGCGCGACGAAAGCGTGGCGCGGGCCGGGGCGGCGAGGGCCGACTATCTGCTTTTCACCGCGCGGGACAAGATTTGGCCGACATTGCCCTTGCGCTGCGCCTATCGGACGCTCCTTGTGTGCATTGCACCGGTGGGCGAGAAGGCAAGGCCATGACGCTGATCCGCACCCTGGGCTGGCTGGCGCTGGCCTATGCCGCCGCATTGCTGCTGGGCTTCCTACTCTATGTCGGCCTGTTTCGCAGTCCGTTGCTGGGCGGCGTTGCCATCCTCTTTTATCGCGGCGTCGCCCTGGCCTTTGTCGGGGCATTACTGCTGCTCCTGGGCGGCCTGTTGATACGGAGCAGGGCGCGGATCGCGGTTGCCACCCTCGTCGGCGGGGTCGCGCTGTCGCTTGCGTTCAATCTCTGTTTCCTCGTGCTGTTCCCCGTCACCTTCGACCGGTCGATCAGCATGTTCTTGCTGGCGCGGATCGAGCAGGCGGACGGACAACTCGACGCGCGCGCGCTGGAAGCGGCGTTCACGCGCGAATATCTGGTCGACATGCGCCAGATCGACAGGCGGGTCACCGAACAGACGCTGTCAGGCAATATCGAGGTCAGACAAGGCCGCATCCATATGACCCCGCGCGGAAAAGCGCTGCTGTCGAGCGCGCGCACCGTTGGCGGCTGGTTCGGGGCGGACCCGCGCTTCGTGTCGCCTCCGCTTGCGCCGCCGCATTAGGTCGATGTTAACCATATTTTAGCGTGCCGGCCTAACCCCGGCGATCCCCTTTGCGCGAAGACACCAAGATGATCGCCATAGCCCGAGCGGTCCCCGATAGCGTGACGCGCAGCCTGCTGGCGATGTCCGGCTGGATGAGGGCGGGGAAACCCAGGGTCATAGAGCCGCATGATCCCTCCCCTGCTGGAACGGGCCGTGGCCCGGCGCGGAAAAGCACGGGCTGTTCGATCCGCTGCCATGGCGGGAGATCGCGCCGACGGTTGTGGCGGGCAAGCGGCATTAGGCATTTATCAAAGTTTCCGCCTTATTCACCCTGACTAACCATCATCCACCAAACCCCGTCTGAAAAGACAAGGGGACGGCAAAAGAGTGCGGCGGAGACATATGAGCGCGTTTGGACGTAAAAATGGACCCGCGGGCACCAAGCCCGGATTTGGTGTAGCCCGGCCGATGCACGGCGGTGCCGTAAAGGACGAACCGCGCGGCGGCGATCAGTTCCCGCCGCTCGATATCGCGGCGCTGCCCGGCGAGACATTCGATCCGCTGTCCGCGCCGACCAGCCAGATGCAGCGCAACGCCGACGCCGTCCAGCGTCTGTCGGACCGCGCCAACAACGAACATGTCGCCGATGCCGGCCCGCAGGGTTTCGAGGCATCGGTCCACAAGATCAAGGAACAGGTGCTCCCCCGCCTGCTGGAGCGTGTCGATCCCGAAGCTGCCGCGACGCTGACCAAGGATGAACTGGCGGAGGAATTCCGCCCGATCATCATGGAAGTGCTGGCCGAATTGAAGCTGACGCTCAACCGCCGCGAACAGTTCGCGCTGGAAAAGGTGCTGGTCGACGAACTGCTGGGCCTCGGCCCGCTTGAGGAATTGCTCAACGATCCCGACATTTCCGATATCATGGTGAACGGCCCGGACCAGACCTATATCGAAAAGAAGGGCAAGCTGATGATCGCGCCGATCCGCTTCCGCGATGAGGAACATCTGTTCCAGATCGCCCAGCGCATCGTCAACAAGGTCGGCCGCCGCGTCGACCAGACCACGCCGCTGGCCGACGCCCGCCTGCCCGACGGCAGCCGCGTCAACGTCATCGTACCGCCGCTGTCGCTGCGCGGCACCGCCATTTCGATTCGTAAATTTTCCGCCAAACCGATCACCATCGACATGCTGGCCAGTTGGGGGGCGATGAGTCCGAAAATGGCGACTGCGCTCAAGATCGCGGGCGCATGCCGCATGAACATCGTCATTTCGGGCGGCACCGGTTCGGGCAAGACGACGATGCTCAACGCTTTGTCAAAGATGATCGATCCGGGCGAGCGCGTGCTGACGATCGAGGATGCGGCGGAACTGCGCC
>CAZLSU010000168.1:0-4247 GCA_964562225.1 uncultured Sphingobium sp. | reverse complement strand
AGGGCGTGGCGCCGCCGGAGGTGAACATCAAGGACATCTACAAGGGCGTGGTGCCTTTCATCGGCCTGCAGTTCGTCGCGCTCGTGCTGCTGTTCCAGTTCCCGCAGATCGCGCTCTGGCTGCCCAAGGCGATCGGCTGGTAGCACCATGGAGATCTTTCAACAGCACAGCACCGTCTGGCTGCTGGGCCTGGCGCTCGCCCTGCTCGCCACCGGGCTGGTGGCGGGCGTGCTGGCCGGCCTGCTGGGCGTGGGCGGTGGCATCGTCATCGTGCCGGTGCTCTACCACCTGTTCACGCTGCTCGGCGTGGACGAGTCGGTGCGCATGCACGTGGCCGTGGGCACGTCGCTCGCGACCATCGTGCCCACCTCCATCCTGTCGAGCCGCGCGCACCGGCGAAAGGGCAGCCTGGACCCGGCGCTGATCCGGCAATTGCTTCCCTGGGTGATAGTCGGCGTGGGGCTGGGCGCTGTGGCCAGCGGCCTGCTCAAAGGCACCGCGCTCACGGCCGTGTTCGCCAGCGTGGCGCTGCTGGTGGCTGTGAACATGGCCTTCAAGCGCGACGGATTCGCCGTGCGCGACGGGCTGCCCGGCACGCTGGGCACGGCCTTCATCGGCGGCGGCATCGGCGGCCTGTCCACGCTCATGGGCATCGGTGGTGGCACGCTGTCGGTGCCCATCCTCAACGCGCTGCGCGTGCCCATGCACCGGGCGGTGGGCACGGGCGCGCTGCTGGGCACGGTCATCAGCGTGCCCGGGGCGCTGGCCTTCGTCATCAACGGCCTGGGCGTGCCGCTGCGACCACCCTTCAGCCTGGGCTACGTCAATGGCCTGGGCTTCGCGCTCATCGTGCCCGCCACGCTGCTGACCACCGGCTGGGGTGCGACACTCGCGCACCGCATCGACGCCCGGCGCCTGCGCCAGGTCTTCGCGCTCTTTCTCGCGCTGACCTCGCTGCGCATGTTCGCCGGGCTGTTAGCCTGACACCACCATGGAGACATCGGCGTGATTCACACCCTCAGGGCCTTGGGCGGCATGGCCGTGGCCCCCCACCACCTGGCCGCGCAGGCCGCACGCGACGTGCTGCGCGATGGCGGCAACGCCGTCGAGGCGATGGTCGCCGCGGCCGCCACCATCGCGGTGGTCTACCCGCACATGAACGCCATCGGCGGCGACGGCTTCTGGCTCATCCACGAGCCCGGCCAAGCCGTGCAGGCCATCGACGCCTGCGGCCCTGCCGCGCGCCTGGCCACGCGGGATTTCTATCAGGGCGTCGAGGCCATTCCCTCGCGCGGCCCGCTGGCCGCACTGACCGTGGCCGGCACCATCGGCGGCTGGGCGCGCGCGCTCGAGGTCTCCGCGCGCTGGGGCGGCACGCTGGACTTGCCGCGCCTGCTGGGTGACGCGATCCGCCACGCGCACGAGGGTGTGGCCGTGACGGCCAGCCAGGCCGCCCTCACGCGCGCCAAGCTGGGCGACGGCCTCGGCGCCGCCCCCGGCTTCGCCGCCACCTACCTGGTCGACGGCCAGCCGCCACCGGTGGGCCACCGGCTGCGCCAGCCGGCCCTGGCCGATACCCTGCGGCACCTGGCCACGCGCGGGCTCGACGACTTCTACCGGGGCGAGCTGGGCGCGCGCATCGGTGATGCGTTGCAGCGCGTGGGCAGCCCCGTCGGTGCCGACGACCTCGCGGCCTACCGCGCCGCCTTCGTCGAGCCACTGTCCGTGAAGCTGCGCGACAGCACCGTCTACAACCTGCCGCCGCCCACCCAAGGCTTGTCCACGTTGATGATCCTGGGCCTCTTCGACCAGCTCGGCGTGGGCGACGACGATGGCGAATCCTTCGCCCACGTGCATGGCCTGGTGGAAGCCACCAAGCGCGCCTTTCGTGTGCGCGACCGCGTGGTCACCGACCCCGGTCGGCTGCCCGAGGACCCGCGCGCCCACCTCGAACCCGCCGCTCTGGCCGCGCTCGCGCAACAGATCGATGCGAAGCGCGCCCTGCCCTGGCCCGACCCGAGTGCGCCGGGCGACACCATCTGGATGGGCGTCATCGACCGCGAAGGCCGCGCGGTGAGCTTCATCCAGAGCGTGTACTGGGAGTTCGGCTCGGGCACCGTGCTCGACGGCCTGGGCATCTGCTGGCAGAACCGCGGCACCAGCTTCTCGCTGGATCCGCGCGCGCTCAACGCGCTGGCGCCCGGACGCAAGCCTTTTCACACGCTCAACCCATCGCTGGCGCTGTTCGACGACGGCCGCGTGATGCCCTTCGGCACCATGGGTGGCGAGGGCCAGCCGCAGACGCAGGCCGCCGTGTTCACCCGCTACGCGCGCTTCGGCCAACCCCTGCAGCAGGCGGTGAGCGCGCCGCGCTGGCTGCTGGGGCGCACCTGGGGCGCCAGCAGCACCTCGCTCAAGCTGGAAAGCCGGTTTCACCCGGCGCTGGTGCGACAACTCGCCGAGGCCGGCCACGTGGTCGAGGTGCTGGACGAGGCCTTCAGCGACACCATGGGCCACGCCGGCGCGCTGGTGCGCCGGGCCGACGGCGTGATCGAGGGAGCGGCGGACCCGCGCAGCGACGGGGCGGTGGCCGGCGTCTGACGCCACATGCCATGCGCAGCGGCGACAATGGCGCGGACCCACGCGCCATGCCCACGCCGCCACCCACCCCCATCGACGCCACGCGCTGCCCCCTGTGCGGCGGCGACAACCGCTGCGCGGTGGAGATCGAAAAGGCCACCGGCGAGCCCCAGCCGCCGTGCTGGTGCGTGAGCGAAACCTTCACGCCCGAACTGCTGGCGCGCATTCCCGAGGCGTCGCGCCGCACGGCCTGCATCTGCCCAGCCTGTGTGCGCAAGGCGCTGGCCACCCCTCCATGAGCGAACCCGCCGCGCCCATCCCCAACCCCCACGGCCTGCCCGCGCTGCGCGAGCGCTATGGCCCGCGCTACCGCTGGCTGCTGCTGTTGGCGGTGATGGTGGGCACCATGGCGTCCATCATGTCGTCCACCGTGGTCAACGTGGCCATCCCCGACATGAGCCAGCACTTCACGCTCGGCCAGGAGCGTGCGCAGTGGGTCACCTCGGGCTTCATGGCGGCCATGACGGTGTCCATGCTCACCACGCCCTGGCTGCTGGCGCGCTACGGCTACCGGCGCACCTACACCGGCTGCATGTGGCTGCTGATGGCGGGCGGCGTGGCCGGCGGCTTCGCCAACGACTACCCGCTGGTGCTGGCCGCGCGCGTGGCCGAGGGCCTGGCCGCGGGCGTGGTGCAGCCGATTCCCGCCATCATCATCCTGCGCGCCTTCCAGCCGCACGAACAGGGCCGCGCCAGCGGCATCTTCGGCATGGGCGTGGTGCTCGCGCCCGCGCTGGGACCCAGCATCGGCGGGTTGCTGGTGGACGGCTTCGGCTGGCGTTCGATCTTCTTCATGGTGGTGCCCTTCTGCTTGGCCTCGCTGTGGCTCGCGCACCGCTTCGTGCCCACCACTTCGCCGGGCGGCGCCGCGGCCAACCCGCAGGGCAGCGGGCTGGACTGGCGCGGCCTGTTGCTGGCCGCCGTGGGCACGCTGTGCCTGCTCAACGGCCTGGTCGAACTGCACGGTGGCACCGCCACCACCGCCGCGCTGCTGCTGGGCGGCGCCTTGCTGGCACTGCTGGCCTTTGTGGTTCTGGAGCGGCGCACGCTGCGCGCGCGCCGGCGCCAGCCCGAACAGGGCACGGATCCGCTCATGAACCTCTCGCTGTTCAAGGACCGGCGCTTCGCCATGGGCAGCATCGTGGCCTTCATCTACGGCATCGCGCTGTTCGGCTCCACCTACCTGCTGCCGGTCTACATGCAGAGCGGCCTGGGCCTCTCGGCCTCGCACGTGGGCACCATCCTGCTGCCCGCCGGCCTGGTGCTGGCGGTGACCATCGCCTGGGTCGGGCGGCTGGCCGACCGGCAGCCCACGCACCGGCTGGTGAGCATCGGCCTGGTGCTGCTGGCGGCCTCGTTCGCGCTCATGGTCACCATCGCCCCGGGCCGCCCGGCGCAGATCATCCCGCTGCTGGTGGTCTGGGCCATCCTGGGCCGCATCGGCCTGGGCTTCATCCTGCCGTCGCTCAACATCGGCGCCATGCGCGGGCTGGAGCGCAGCCACATTCCGCAGGGCGCCAGCGTCATCAATTTCCTGCGCATGCTCGGCGGCGCGGCCGGCGTGAGCCTGTGCGGCATCGTGCTCGAATGGCGCCTGGCCGCGCACG
>CAZLSU010000167.1:0-4284 GCA_964562225.1 uncultured Sphingobium sp. | reverse complement strand
GGACGAGAATCAAAAAGTGATAGGGCCAAGTGAAAATAAATCTGTGAATGCTCACGCGCTCTTCGTAGCTTTTGCAGTCGGCGAAGCGATTGAGGTTGAGTGCACCGGCCACCCCGCAGCGCAGTCGGCATTCAGTGGCCAGCGCCTCGGTAGCGGGGGCGCAGAGGGCTTTGTTTTCGACATTGCCTTTATTCAATTATTGCTAACGGAACCGTCTGGCACGGGCCTGGCGGCCACGTTAATCCACCACGGCGTATGTTGCTCGATCTGCACCGGCAGGGTCGGCAGCAGCGCGTTAAGCGCCAGCGTGGTGTCGTGCAGCGGGAAGCTGCCGGTGATGCGCAGGTCGGCGACGTTTTTATCCACACCCAGGTAGCCGGTGCGGTAGCGCGCCAGTTCCTCGACCACATCCCCCAGCCGCGCGTTGTCCACCACCAGCATGCCGCGGGTCCAGGCGTCGGTGCCGGGGGTTACGGCCAGCGACGGGCCGAGGCTGTTACGGCGCATCAGCACTTGCTGGCCTTCCTTGAACACCTGCTCCTGGTGCAACGCCTCGGGCTGCGCCGCAACCGCCGACTGCAACACGCTGAGCCGCGTGCCGTCGTCCTCGCGCTTGACGATAAACCGCGTACCCAGGGCGCGCAGGCTGCCGTCGCGGGTCTGGACGAAAAAGGGGCGCGCGTCGTTATGGCCGGTCTCTACGAGAATCTCGCCGTCCTGCAACACAATCACCCGGCGCTTTTCGTCAAAGCGCACATCAATGGCGCTGTGGGTATTGAGGTTGATCAGCGTGCCATCGGCCAGTTTCAGGGTGCGTTGTTCGCCGGTGGCGGTGCGTTGGTCGGCCAGCCAATAGTCGAGGGGTGCGTAGCGCTGGCCGGCGAACAGCGCCAGGCCGCAGACCAGCACCACACTGGCCAGGCCACTGCCGAGCTTGCGCACCCGGCGGCGGATACTTTCACGCGATTGCAGCAACGCCGCCCGCGCCGGGCCGCTGGCCACACTGAAGCGCTGGTCGAGCATGCCCAGTTGGCGCCAGGCACGGGCATGTTCATCGCTGCTGGCCAGCCACTTATTGAATTCTTCCTGCTCTACGGCGCTGCGATTCCCGGAATCCAGGGACAGTTGCCAGGCTATCGCAGCATCCAGCACTCGTGCCGAAACCGGTTTGGAACTGATCTGAGTCACAGCGGCTCGCCATACAGCGCGATGTAGCACTGGCGAATACCCTGGGCCAGGTACTGGCGCACCCGTGGCACGGAAACCCCCAGGCGCTGGGCGATTTCGGCGTGGCCCAGGCCATCGAGACGGTTATAGAGGAAGGCGGCGCGGGCCTTGCTGGAGAGTTTGCCGAGCAGGCGGTCGATGGCCTTGAGGTCTTCGAGGATCAGGTGCTGTTCTTCTGGGGACGGGTGTTCGCTTTCCGGAAGCAGCATCAGTTCGCTGAGGTAGGCCTGTTCCAGCGCGGCGCGGCGGAAATAGTCGAACAACAGGCCCTTGGCGATGGCCACCAGGAACGCCCGGGGCTCGCGGGGTTCGCGCAGTTCTTCACGGCCCAGCAGGCGCATGAAGGTGTCCTGGCTGAGGTCTTCGGCCCGACTGGGGCAGGCCACGTTGCGCCGCAGCCATGCCAGCAGCCAGCCGCGATGGTCACGGTACAACGTGCCAACAAGCTCACTGTGGGGACTTTGGGCTGACGACAAGGCATCACCAATCGAGATGTTTAAACTAACGAGAATTATTCGCGATTGTGGCAGAGGTGGCGGATGGGTGCAATTGGCGTTGGTCGGGCGGGACGGATGTTGCTGAGGGGGCTTGCTCCCGTTTCAGGGCCGCTTCGCGCCCCAACGGGCGCAAGCTCCCTCGCCACAGGTTACCGATTGCCTCTCTTAACTGAACGGCAGCCGTTAGAAGGAAGGGGCTTGTTTGCGACGTTTCCACTGGCTCAGGCGTTGTTGCAACGCGGCAGGACTGTCCAGCCCTTGCTGGCGGGCACGGCTGAATAGAATCAACATCAATTCTGCGGTGGCCAGAGCATCAGCGCTGGCGTGATGGCGTTCGCCCACTTGCAGGTTGAAATGGGTAATCCAGTCATCCAGGCCGGCTTCGCGGATATGCGCCTGGGGGCACAGCATGGGCGCCAGGTCTGCCACGTCGAGGAACGGATGGGTCAGGCGATAACCCAGGCTGTCCTTGAGCGCTCGGCCAAGCATGTGCTGGTCGAATGGTGCGTGGAACGCCAGCAGCGGGCTGTCGCCGACAAAGTCCATGAAGTCCAGTAACGCTTCGGCTGGATCGCAACCGGCGGCGATCGCACTGGGGCCCAGGCCATGGATCAGCACGCTGGGGCTGAGTTTGTTGTCGGCCCGTTGCAGGGTACGTTCGAACTGCTGGGAAAAGTCGACGGCGCCGTCTTCGATTACCACCGCGCCAATCGACAGCACCTGGTCGCGATTGAGGTTCAGGCCGCTGGTTTCCAGGTCCAGTACCACCCAGCGCTGCTCGCGCAGACTGTGTTCGCCGAGTGCCTTGGGGGCAGCCAGTTGTTGCAGGCGCGCCTGTTGCTGGGCATTCAGGCCTGGCCGGGCAGGGCGCAGCCAACTGAACAGGCTCACAGCTGATACCTCAGGGCCAGGCTGCTTTGCAGGCGTTGGGCCTGGCGCAGGGATTCACGCAGGATGCGCCGGTCCAGGTGGTTGAGGCTGTCGGGGTCGACCCGATTGGAGTACGGCAGGTTCTCGCGGGTCTGCAACTGGTGCTGCTGCATGCGGGTTTGCTGGATAAAGTGGTAGGCCTCTTCATAGGCCGCGCCGTCCAGGCGTTCGATCACCTCTTTATCCACCAGCTGACGCAAGCGCTCCAGGGTGTTGTTGGTGGCGATGCCATTGGCCAGGGCCAGCAGGCGGGCACCGTCGACGAAGGGCGTGAGGCCCTGCACCTTGAGGTCGAGGGTGGCCTTGTCCGAGCCTTTACGCGTCAGCACGAAGTCACGGAAGCGCCCCACCGGCGGACGCTGGCGCAAGGCGTTCTCGGCCATCATCCGTTGGAACAGGCGATTGTCCGCCACTTGCTCAAGCATGCCCTGGCGCAGTTGCTCGCAGCCTTGCTCATCGCCCCACACCACCCGCAGGTCGAAGTAGATGCTGGACTTGAGCAGGTTCTCTGGCGTCGCTTCGCGGATAAATGCGGCAAAGCGCCGGGCCCATTCGGCACGGGACAGGCACAGCTCGGGGTTGCCGGCCATGATATTGCCCTTGCACAGGGTGAAACCGCACAGCGCCAGGCTTTGATTGATCTGCTGCGCCAGGGGCAACAGCAGGCCACGAATCTCGGCGGCGTGGGCGGCATCGCGGGCATCGAACAGGATGCCGTTGTCCTGGTCGGTGTGCAGCGTCTGCTCACGGCGGCCTTCGCTGCCAAAACACAGCCAACTGAATGGCACGCCGGGGTCGCCCTTGTCTGCGATGCTCAGCTCGATGACCCGGCATACCGTGTGATCGTTGAGCAGGGTGATGATATGGGTGATCTGGGTCGAGGACGCGCCGTGGGCCAGCATGCGCTCCACCAATTGGCTGATCTCGCCACGGATCGCCACCAGGTTTTCCACCCGTGGTGCATTGCGGATGGTGCGTGCCAGGTGGACCAGGTCAACCCGTTGCAGGGAAAACAGATCGCGCTCGGACACCACTCCACACAGGCGCCGGTCCTTGACCAGGCACACATGGGCGATATGCCGCTCGGTCATGGCAATCGCTGCGTCGAAGGCGCTGTGATCCGGGCTGAGGAAGAAGGGCGCCTGGGTCATATGCTGTTCGATGGCCTGGGTGAAATCGCTGGTGCCTTCGGCCACGACATGGCGCAGGTCACGCAGGGTGAAAATCCCCAGGGGCGCCTTGTGTTCATCGACCACCACAATGCTGCCGACCTGCTGCTCATGCATCAGTGTGACCGCCTCACGCAGCGGCGTCCGCGGGCTGCAGGTCACGGGGTGACGCATGGCCAGCTCGCCCAGGCGGGTGTTCAACGAATACTGGGTGCCGAGGGTTTCCACGGCTTTTTGCTGGACTTGCTGGTTGACCTGGTCCAACAGGCTGCTGACCCCACGCAAGGCAAAGTCGCGAAACGGCCCGGACAGGGCAAACAACTTGATAAACGCCGGCTTGTTCAATTGCAGGCAGAACGTGTCTTCGGCGGCCTTGTGCTCAGTTCGCGTCGCCCGTTCCCCCAGTAGCGCGGCCAGGGGGAAGCATTCGCCGGTGGTGATTTCGAAGGTGGTTTGCGCCG
>CAZLSU010000166.1:0-4331 GCA_964562225.1 uncultured Sphingobium sp. | reverse complement strand
GCAGACGTCGCCAGACAGGATTTTGGAGGCCCGAGCCGGAATCGAACCGGCGTGCGCGGATTTGCAGTCCGCTACGTAACCACTCCGCCATCGGGCCGTCCGTTGGGGAAGGGCGCAGATGTGCGGCTTTGCCCGCAAAGTCAAGTATATCGGGGTGGGCCGTCCAAGATTCTGGCGCCGGATTTCGGCGCGGATTTTGGCCCTGCCGCACGCAAAGCCGCTTGGCGTTACACGCGACGTGATTTAGACGTGCGATGATCCCATTACTGTATTGCGTTACCAATACAGTTGTGCCAAGCCGACAGGTGAGCGAGGAGCAGCCGTGACCGATCAGAATTATAAAGCGATGCGCACCGCGATGGTCGAAAGCCAACTTCGCACCAGCGATGTGGACGACCAGCGCGTGATCGCCGCCATGGCGCATGTGCCGCGCGAACGCTTCGTGCCGGTCGAACGGCGCGCGATGGCCTATGTCGACCGGCCGATCCCGCTGGCTGATGGCCGCGCGCTCAATCCCCCGCTGGCGACCGGGCGGCTGCTGAGCGAAGCGCGGATCGCGCCGGGCGAGCATGTGCTGCTGATCGGTGCGGCCACCGGCTATACCGCCGCTTTGCTCGTCGCGATGGGCGCGAAAGTGACCGCCGTCGAGGAAGCGGGCCTCGCGGTGGACGCCGATGCGGGCGTGACGCTGGTCGCAGGCGCGCTCCATGCGGGCGCGGCAGGCGGCGCGCCTTATGATGTGCTGTTGGTCGATGGCGCGGTGGCGGAACTGCCACTCGCGATCGTTGAGCAATTGCGTGAGGACGGACGGATTGTCACCGGCCTGGTCGAACGCGGCGTCACCCGCCTGTGCACCGGGCGCAAGGTCGGCGGCACGTTCGGGCTGACCAGCCTCATCGACATGGAAATGGTCGTGCTGCCCGGCTTCGCTGCGCCTGCGCCTTTTATATTTTAAGAAGACTGGACCGATGACTGCACAGCGTCTTCCTCTCCCGCGCCTCGCCGCGACAGCCCTGCTGTGTGTCACCACGATCCTGGGTGCGCCCGCCTATGCCGGTACGCTTCAGGAGGCGCTGCTCAAAGCCTATCAGTCCAACCCGACGCTCACCGGCACGCGCGCGGGTCAGCGCGCCACCGACGAAGGCGTGCCGCTGCAAAAGGCGGCCGGTCGGCCCAATATCGGTGCCAATGCCGAGTTTCAGGAACTGATCGTCCGCCCGTCGAACAGCTTCCTCGCGCCGCATCGCTCGCTCAATGCCGGGGCCAGCGTCACCGTGCCCATCTATCAGGGCGGGGCGGTGCGCAACGCGGTGAAAGCCGCCAAAGTCCGGGTCGAGGCCGGGCGCGCCAATCTGCGCGGCACGGAGGCGAGCATCTTCTCGCAGGTGGTCGCCGCCTATATGGACGTGATCCGCGACGGCGCGATCGTCGCGCTCAACACCGCGAACGTCAATGTGCTGGACGTCAATCTGCGCGCGACCAACGACCGGTTCGAGGTCGGCGACCTGACCCGCACCGACATCGCCCAGTCCGAATCGCGCCTCGCGCTGGCGCGGTCCGATCTTCAGACCGCGCAGGCGCAGCTCATCGCCAGCCGCGAAAATTACATCGCGCTGGTCGGCGAAGCGCCCGGCGAACTGGAGCCGCCGCCGCCCTTGCCGGGCCTGCCCGCGACGCCCGAAGCCGCCGTGCAGGTCGCGCTCGCCGACAACCCGGACATTCTTGCCGCCAACAAGGCGCGGGAGGCGGCGCGCTACGACGTGCGGGTGGCAAAGGCCGGGACGCTGCCGACGCTCAGCGGTTTCACCCAGGGCAGCTACACCAATTATTTCGACAACGACATCATCACGAACAAGCAGGCTGCGATCGGCCTGACCGCCACGATCCCCATCTACCAGGGTGGCCGGCCCGCTGCCCAGGTGCGGCAGAATCAGGCGCTCGAATCCCAGGCGATCGAGCAGGAGATAGAGGTCGAGCGGAGCGTCATCGCCCAGGCGCGCGCCGCCTATGCCAGTTGGCAGGCGTCGCTGCTGACCATCCAGTCGAGCCAGAAGGCGGTCGACGCGGCATCACTCTCGCTCGAAGGTGTGCGCGTGGAAAATTCGGTGGGCAGCCGCACCATCCTCGACATATTGAACGCCGAACAGGAAACGCTGATTTCCAGGGTCGAACTCGTGTCGGCGCGGCGTAACGCCTATGTCGCGGGCTTCACCCTGCTGGCCGCGATGGGCCATGCGGAGGCGGACGATCTGGGTCTTGCCAGCGGCACGTTGTACGATCCGATCGTCAATTATGAACGGGTCAAGGGCAAGTGGTGGGACTGGGACTATGACCCCGCCCCGGCGCCCGTCGCGACGCGCACCGTTGACTCGCCGACACAAAACGCCAATGTGGAGCCGAACGCGGCCCGTTAACCATGGCGACCGTGTGCGCGAACGGGGTGGAGCAGGGCGATGGGTGACATGACCAAGGAACCGTCGATGGAAGAGATTCTCTCCTCCATCAAGCGGATCATCGCCGAAGAAGGCGAGGACGCGATCCAGCCCGCGCCGCGCCGTGGCCGCATGGAAGCCGCCGCCGCCGTCGAAATACCGGTTCCCTCGCCCGTCGAAGAAGTGCTGGAACTGACCCAGGAAATTGCCGAGGAGGACGTCGTGGCCCCCGCTCCCAAGCCTGCCGCCGGTTTCAAACCTGCCGCCCGTCCGGCCGCCGCCGCGCCCGAAGCGGCGTCGATCCTGTCGGTCGAAAGCGAGATCGCCGCGCGCCAGTCGCTGTCCGCCTTGTCCTCGATGATGGTCGTCCCCGCCGATGGCGGCGACAATACGCTCGACGGCCTTGTCCGCGCGATGCTGCGCCCGATGCTCAAGGAATGGCTGGACGCACGCCTGCCGACGCTGGTCGAAGAAATGGTCGCCAAGGAAATCGCCCGCATCACCGCCGGGCGTTAAGTTAAAAACCGTCTGTTATCAGTCGGTTATCTGATTCCAAAGTCGCACCGCTGCCCTATCCTCCTTATCATATGCTATGTAAGTATATGATATAGAAAGATAATGCCAAATCCCCATGCGGCATGGGCGCGAAGATAGAGAAGTTTGGCGGCTCGCCTGACATCTTGCGCCCTGTTCGTAAGCGGTTAAAGCCCAGCCATGACCGAACTGCCCAAGACATTCGACCCCGCCTCGATCGAGGCTCGCTGGTACGCCCATTGGGAGAGCAACGGCCTGTTCCGCCCCGAACGGCCCGACGCGCAGCCCTATACCATCGTCAATCCGCCGCCCAACGTGACCGGCAGCCTGCATATCGGCCATGCGCTCGACAATACGTTGCAGGACATCATGATCCGTTACGAACGGCT
This sequence comes from uncultured Sphingobium sp., assembly GCA_964562225.1. Taxonomy (GTDB): domain Bacteria; phylum Pseudomonadota; class Alphaproteobacteria; order Sphingomonadales; family Sphingomonadaceae; genus Sphingobium. The sequence goes on along the minus strand of CAZLSU010000166.1, from coordinate 976 downwards.
GCGCGGCAAGGATGCGCTGTGGGTGGTGGGCACCGACCATGCGGGCATCGCAACCCAGATGGTGGTCGAACGCCAGATGGAGGCACGACAGGACAAGCGCACCAACTACAGCCGCGACGAATTCATCGCCAAGGTATGGGAATGGAAGGCGGAAAGCGGCGGCACCATCACCGGCCAGCTTCGCCGGCTGGGCTGCTCGATGGACTGGAGCCGCGAACAATTCACCATGGACCCGCATTTCTCGACCGCCGTGGTCAAGGTGTTCGTGGAACTGCACAAGCGCGGCCTGCTCTATCGCGACAAGCGACTGGTCAACTGGGATCCCCATTTCCGCAGCGCCATCTCCGACCTGGAGGTCGAGACCAAGGAGATGAAGGGCGGCTTCTGGCACTTTCGCTATCCGCTGGCCGACGGCGTGACGCTGGCTGACGGGACGGACCATATCGTCGTTGCGACGACGCGGCCCGAAACGATGCTGGCCGACATGGCGGTTGCCGTGAACGCCGATGACCCGCGCTACCAAAGCGTGATCGGCAAGGATATTCTCCAGCCGATCACCGGCCGCCGCTTCAAGATCGTCGCGGACGAGCATGCCGACCCCGAACTGGGATCAGGCGCGGTGAAGATCACGCCGGGCCACGACTTCAACGATTTCGAGGTGGGCAAGCGCGCGGGTTTCAAGCCCGGCGACATGCTCAACATGTTCGATGCTGACGCCAATGTGGTCCAGACGGCGGACGGCCTGATCCCCGACCGCTTCCTTGGCCTCCACCGCTTCCGCCGCGACGGCGTCGATGGCGCGCGCGAGGCGGTGGTCGCGGAAATAAAGGCGCTGGGCCTGCTGGTCCCGCACGTCACCAGGGACAAGGACGGCGAGTCGGTCGAGGCGGATTTCGAGCCGCGTACGATCCAGACCCCGTTCGGCGACCGCTCCGGCGTGGTGATCGAACCCTGGCTGACCGACCAATGGTATGTC
>CAZLSU010000165.1:0-4366 GCA_964562225.1 uncultured Sphingobium sp. | reverse complement strand
TTTTTCGACGCCGATCACCCCGCTACCGGGGTCCTTTTTCCACGCCGATCCACACTACAAAGGGGCAATCTTCGGAGGGGAGCCACTTTCCGGCCGGCTGAAGGCGCTCACAGACAGCTGGGGCTTCGAAATGTTCGAGACCACGAGTCTGGGTGACGTCGCCGGAGCTACCGAGTGCCGCATGCACGATGGGTTCCACGCCTACGAGGACATCGCGTTCATCGAAGCGATCGACCCCGTTACGCGCCAACCAGTCCCCGACGGCGAGGTCGGGGAACTGGTCGTGACGACGCTTGTCGACCGCATGGCTCCGCTGATCCGCTACGCCACGGGGGATCTGACTACCATAGACCGCAGCCCATGCGGGTGTGGGCGCAATCACGCGCGCTTCAAGGTTCTTGGGCGCGCGAGCGACCAGATCCTCATCGAGGGACGCTCGATCCTTCCGCGAGAGATCATGAGCCTCGTGGAGGTACACACCGAAACCAGGGGAGCGCTCTTCCAGATCGTGCGGACCGATCGCGAGATGGCAACGCTGCGCCTGCGAGTCGGTTACGACGTGTCGCGGTTGACGTCGCCGGAGGCCTCCCTCCGACTTCGTCTGCACGACCAGATCTTTGCAGCTCTGGGCGTGCCGCTCGCCATCGAGCTCCTTGACGAGCAGGAGTTGCTGAAGCTCGGCCCGCCACACAAGATCCCGAGGGTGACAAAGGCATGACCATGGACATCCGCCCCGACGTCGTCGGCTGCTACCATGTGTCGGGCAAGGCCGAGTTCTTTCCCGCGCGCTACGACGAGCTCGAGCGGCAGGCCGTGGGCATGGCTCGCGTCCTGCAGTCTTTCCGATTCGCGCCCGGAAGCGTCATCTTGACCGTGTCGTCCGTCGGCGAAGTCGCCCAGTTCGCCGCCTTCGAGAAGGCGATCCAGATCACCGGGCATTACGGCACGAATGCGGAGGCGAGCATGTTCGATGCCGGCCGCGTGGAAGCCATCTGCCGACAGTTCGCGCCGACGGGAATCTTCGGTGTCGATCGACCTACGCTCGAGGGATTGAGGATGTTCGGCCACGATCCTGCGCGCGTGCTTGGCGGCCGGACCGTGTGGGCCCGCCCCGACGCCATGGATGAACTGTCGAAGATTGAAGGCGTCGATCTTCGGAGACTGATAGTCCTCGGGCCTACGATCGCATTTGAATGTGCCAAGGGTGGGCTGCACTTCCCATCGCGGGACTGGTCGCTCGAGGGCGGCGAAACGCTTTCAATTTCCTCCCGAATGCCGCTGATCACCCCTCTCCAGGGAGTTGATACCGGAGTGCGAGGCGTGACGAGCACGAAACCGTGCCGATGCGGTTCGCGTGACCTCACGATCCAGCTGGAGGACGCGGCATGACCAGGCACGCCTCCTTGGCGCCCTACATGGCGGTCCACCGTTACGGCCTCGGCGACCTCCTGCACGAGCAGGCACGCAGCCGTCACTCCATGCCCGCGATCGTGGACGGCGATCACGCGCTCACATTTTCAGAGTTGGACGAGCGTGTTAACCGGCTCGCGGGCGTCCTGCGCGCAAAAGGCGTCGTGAAAGGCGACCGAATCCTCTGGCTGGGGCAGAACAGCTTCAGGGTTCTGGAGGCGCTGCTGGCGGCGGCGCGCGTCGGAGCGATCTTCTGTCCGGCCAATTGGAGATGGTCGGTGGACGAGATCTCATTCGCTCTAGAGGACTTCGATCCCAAGGTCGTGTTTTGGCAGGAGGCGGAGGTCGGCACGAACATGCGCGCAGCCAGGGCGGGCTGGCGCAGTCCTAGCGGTAACTGGATCTGCCATGATGGCTGCCCGGGCGAGGACGAATATGAAGCCCTGATGGCGACGGCCGATCCTGCTGCCGACTTCGAGCCCGTGGAAACTTCGACCCCTGTTCTGGCAATCTATACCGCCGGCTTCTCCGGTCGCCCCGGTGCTGCGCTTCTAAGCCACGAGTCACTGATCATCATGGCATGGCAGGGAATGATGGCTCAGGCCATCAGCGAGGACAGCGCCTACCTTGTGTCAGGTCCGATGTTCCACATCGGTGTCATGATGGGCACGCTTGGCACCTTCCTCGCTGGCGGTCGAAACGTCTTCGTTGCGCGCGTGGACGCGAGTGAGCTGTTGGAAAGCATTCAGGCGAATCGCGTGACCCACGCCTTCATCGCTCCGCCTACGATCGCGCAGATGCGGGCGGTTAACGCGGATGGAGCGTACGACGTGTCCTCGTTGTTCGCCGACGCGCAGCTCTCGGACTATCGGATCCCCTTGGTTATGCCCGCGCACGCCCCATCGATGAAGCGGATGGGGGGATACGGTCAGACGGAGATCGGCGGCTTGTCATCCGTCCTTTGGATGGGGGGAACGGGCGCGGGACGTTCGATTCCCTTCGTCCAGTTCAAGATCGCGGACGACGCAGGCACGGAGATTGCGCACGGGGAGACCGGCGAGATCCTAGCTAGGGGGCCACTTGTCATGTGTGGCTATTGGAACCGGCCCGAGGAGAACGAGCGTCGCGTCGTGGATGGTTGGCATCGTACGAACGACCTGGGGCGGCGGGCGCCGGATGGCAGCCTCGTCTTCGTCGGCCCGAAGACCGGCATGATCAAGACGGGCATCGAGAACGTCTACCCGGCCGAGGTGGAGAACTGTCTGCGCACGCACGAGGGCGTCGCTGATGTCTGCGTCATCGGGGTTCCGGATCCCACATGGGACCAGAACGTGAAGGCGGTAATCGTCCGGAAGCCGGGAACCTCGCCCACTGCTGAAGATCTAATCGAGCACTGCCGCGCCCGTCTCGCCAGTTACAAGAAACCGAAAACGGTGGAGTTCGTCGATGCTCTGCCGCGTAACTCGAGCGGCTTCGTCGATCGAGCCGCTGTGGATCTCGCCCATGGCGGCGGCGGGTACCCCAGCGTCGGCTAGGCTCTCAAAGGCATGATCTGCCCGGCCAGGACGAACCAGACGCCATGTAACCAGATGTCGGTGAGGGCCGACACTGGTTGCACGGCCTCTGCTAACGCGTTTTTCGATTTAGCGATACGATGGCTGAACCCCGGATCGATCCGTGACCCGGGATCCGCTCCTTATCGATCGGCTCTGAGATACTTGCGCTGCTCCGCCACGACCTCCCGCATGGCCGCCTTTGCGTCCCGGCAGAAATACGGCATGTTGACATAACCGTGCGGCATGGCCGTGTAAGCCGTGAGCCTTGTCGGCACACCCGCGTCTCGCAGTGCTTCCGCATAGGCCACGCCGTCATCGTAGAGCGGATCGTAGCTCGCGATCTGAACTAGCGCTGGAGGTAGGTTTTCCTTGTCACGCGCCCGCAGCGGCGACAGCCGCCAATCGTTCGTCGGGTCTCCTTTCCCGGCATAGGACTCCTCGAAAGCGTCGAGCGCATTTCCGACGAGCACCGGCCCTTTCATATTCTGGCGTCGGGAGCGCGTCGAGTTCCGCAGATCTGTTGCAGGATATAGAAGCACCTGGTGATCGATGACCGGTCCACCTTGTTCGCGCGCCATCAAGGTTACGGCGGCTGCGAGATTTCCGCCAGCGCTCTCTCCCATGACGCCTAGGCGCTTCGCGCGCGCGCCGAGCATCTCCATGTTACTCGCAGCCCATGCGAGCGCATCGTAGCAATCGTGCAGGCCCGCCGGGAACGGGTGTGTAGGTGAGAGACGATAATCAACGGAGACGACGATAGCGTCCAGGTCGCGCGCGATGGTGCTCGCAATCCAATCGGCCGTGCTGAGATCGCCAACCGCCCATCCACCACCGTGAAATTCCACGACGAGGGGCCGAGGCGCGGTCTCGAGCGCCTCGGGCGTGTATATCCTCACCTTGATCGGGCCGTCGCGTCCTTCGATCGACTTGTCCACGCACGTCACCCCGTCGCGCTTGAAGCCCATGATGGCGCCCTTCAGCGCCCCGCCGGACCTTCCTGCGGACGCCATCTTTCCCGACGCGAGCAGATCGACCGTAATGTCGCCTGCACCGGCCATGATGCGCGCGAGTGCTTTGACGCGCGTCGGGAGGGGCTGCTTGATTATGGGAACTTGCGTGAACGATGCTTGATTGACCGAGCGTGCTTCCGCAGCGTCAAATAGGTTGATCGCGGCTCCTGCGTCACGCTTTCTGCTTGCGACAATCACGGCCGTTGCGGCAAGTCCGAGTCCGACGCCTAATAGCGTAGTCGAAGTTCGGGATCTGTTCACACCGCGCGCTCCTATCTGGTTTATGGACTGCTAAGATCGGCTACGTTCCTCGAAGGTACCCATCACCGCCCCGTCTGTCAATCGGCGTCCAAAAAGGACCCCCTATCGGCGTCCAAAAGAGACCCCCTT
>CAZLSU010000164.1:1928-4394 GCA_964562225.1 uncultured Sphingobium sp. | reverse complement strand
CCAGCCCAGATGGAAGACGTAGAACTCGCCTTCGCGCCCGGCGCGCTTGGCCTCGACGTACATGCGCTTCAACAGGTCCGCATCGCCCTTGGGGTCGAAGACGATCACCACCTCGTGCTCGCCGCGGACCTTGCGGCGGATGTCCTGGGTGATGAACAGCTCGGCCAGCCGCGTCTTGCCCACGCGCGTGGTGCCCAGCACCAGGGTGTGGCCGACGCGCTCGCCCAGCGGCAGGGTGACGTCGACCTCGTGCGGCTCGATGCCATGCAGGCGCGGCAGTCCGCCGACCGGCGGCAGCGGCCGCGCCGGGTTGAGCGGGCTGTCCCAGGCCAGCGCACGCGCCAGCGTCGAGACGGGAAACGGCGCGAACTCAAGCCGCTCCTCCAGCCGCCGGGCGGCCCGGTAGATCGCCGTCGGCTCGACATAACGGCGGAACTCCGGCCGGTAGGTCTGCATCAGCCGGTGCGTGTGCCGCTGCTCCCAGCGAAAGCCCCGGCCGACGAACAGCCGTTGCTGACTCACCGGCACGTCGCGGCTGGTCATCACGTAGCGCGGCAGGCGGCGGATGTTGCGGCGATAGCGCAGGATCGCCCAGGCATCGCGCAGGCGAATCGCGCCGAAGGTCAGGAAGGCCAGCGCCGAGCCCAGGCCGAGCAGCGGGTTCAGCGCGAGCGACCACGGTGCCACCAGGCACAGAATCGCGGCGCCGGTGCAGACCGCCACGGTATAAAGCTCCACCGCTGGCCGCAGCAGCACCTCGACCGCATGCGGTTGGGCCATTTGCGCACCTACTGCTCGACGCCGGTGGACGTGATGAGCACCGGGTAGTGGCGCAGGCCCAGGCGCTGGGCCAGGTCGTCGCCGGAGGCCGGCGAGAGGGTGAGGCCGGGAGCCAGCCTGCGCAGCGCCGTCAGCGCGGCCATCGACTCCACGTTGACCACCAGGCCCACGGCCCCCAGCTCGCGCAGCGCGGCCTGCCGCTGCCGCAGCCAGGCGCGCGAACGCTCGTCGTCGCCGATCAGGAACAGCGCCGTCAGGCCCGGCGCCCGGATGACGCGGCGCTGCACCTCGCCCGGCGACAGTTGCGTCGAGCGCACCGGCAGCATGGCGGCTTCGGCGTCGGCCGCGTTGCCCACGCGCGGGGCTGGCATCGGGGCCGGCGGCGTGGCCTGGTCCGGCTGAGGATTCAGCGACTGGTAGTACGGCAGCGCGGAGTCGCCGCCGCGGTCTTCGACGACGATCAGCGGCGCGGAGGCGGTCTGGGCGAAGACGGTGGTCGTGGACAGCAGACCGATGGCGGCGATGAGGACGATGTGGTTCATGGCGTGTTGGCCTGGAGGGTTGGAACGGGAACGCCGGGGTCGAGCACGCGGGTCAGGTGCCGATGCACACTGCGCCGGTAGCGCGCCGCGGGTGCCCCGCCGGCGGGCCGGTGGTAGCGGCCGATGGCAAGCAGCCAGTCCTCGCCCGGCGTGTGCTGTTCGCGCAGGATTTCCGCAGCGATGGCGAGGTTGCGGTACGGGTCCAGCAGCTCGCAGGGCTGCGTGTAGCGATGCGTGTGGTAGCCGAGATTGACCTGGCCGAGGCCGGCGTCGATGCGATTGGCCGGCGTGTGGGCGAGCGCACGATGCAGCCCCGCGCAGGCCTCGGCGCGGGTGGCATAGCGCTGCGGCGTGCCGGCGACGTTGAGCGTCCACGGCCAGGGGATCAGACGCCCGCGCAGCTTGGCGCCGCTCTCCTGCAAGGCCACCGCGTACAGCACCGCCGCCGGCACGTCTGCACGATGCGCCGCCAGTCGATAGGCCGGCGGCGGCACTTCCCGCGCCAGAGCGGCCAACGCCCAGCCGCCGGTGGCGAGCAGCAGCGCGGCGCTGGCGCAGCGGATGGCGACGCGGGATGGCCGACGCTCCCGGCCCGGAGTACCTATTGCCGCTGCCATTGGCCGTTCACCTCGCGCACCACGGCCGGCAGATCGCCGGGCAGGCCGAGCGACAGCCAGCGCCCCGCATCGTGGTTGAGCGTGATGGTGCGGGCGCGCACCCTGGCCGGGTCGATGCCCGCCTGGGTGGCCCACTGCCGGATGCGCGCGTCGTCGTGACGGCTGCCGACCATGTAGATGTCGAAGGCCGTGCCGGCCGCCTGCAATTGCTGCACGCGCTGCGCGCACGGTGCGCAGTCGGCCTTGACGAAGACCGCCAGGCGCCCGGAGCCGGTGTTGCCGGCACCCTGCGCCTTGGCGCCGGGCAGGCTCACGCGCGGCTGGCCGGGAAACAGGCGCTGCCACGCCGCGTCGTAGGCCCGCTGGTAGGCCAGCGTCTTGCCGACGCGCCGGGCCTCGGCCTGCACCTGCAACTCCGCGTAGCGCCTGCGCTCCTCCTCGCTGCGGGCCTCGATGCCCAGCGCCGTGAGCGGATCGAGCTGGGGCGAATAGACCCCGAGCGGCCCCTGCATCAGTTGCCGGTAACG
>CAZLSU010000164.1:0-1828 GCA_964562225.1 uncultured Sphingobium sp. | reverse complement strand
CGAAAGCGGCGAACAGGACGACGGCAGCGAGCAACGGCCGCAGGTTCATGGCGACCTCCTACGGCACCGCAACGCGCTGGGTCTGGCCGTTCACCTGGAACACGCCCGCCTGCGCCTCGATGGACTGCAGTTGCCAGCCGCCCTCGGCATCGCCCTCGCGCAGCAGCCGGGCGCCCGCGAGCGAGGCCGCGGCGGTGGAGGTGATCGACAGAAAGCGCTCGCCTCCACGCAGCTCCACGCCGAGCACCCGGAACGGCGGCTCCGGCACCTTGGGCTTCGTCGCAACCGGAGCGCGCGGGCGAGCGGCGGATGCCACCTGCCGGGCCTTCTCCAGGCGGGTTTCGATTCCGTTCACGCGCGCCTGCAGCGTCTGCAGGTCGACGGCCAGAGCCCTCGCCTCGTCGGCCTCTTCGATGCGCGTCATCCGTTCGTCCAGCGCCTGCCGCGCGGTGGCGAATTCGGCCTGGCTGATCGGCGTCGGCCGGCGCTTGTCCGCATCGGCCTGCTGTTCGAGATCGGCCACGCGCAGGCCCAGCGCGTTGACCTGCGCATCCTGTGCGCTGCTCTGGGTCTGTTCGGCGAGCCGCGACAGGCCGACGCTGTTGATGAGTGCTACAGCACTGATGAGCAGCAGCCAGAAGGCCGCGGCGACCTTGAGCCAGCGCGTGCGGGAATTGCGCTCGGATGGCGCTTGGGGAAAGGTCATGGCTGCATCTCCTCGGGCCGGTCGGCGTCCGGCACGGGCGTGGCGGTGCCGGGCGGGTTGGCGGAAAGGAAGGTGGGAGCACCGTGCCGGCTGAAGCAGACCTGGCGGGTCAAGTCATCGACCGACAGCTCCCAGGCGGGGCCTGCAAGGGTCAGCAAGGCATCGCGCAGCATCAGCGGACCCAGGCGCAGGTGTGCGGCGGGCAGTGGCAGCGCGTAGAGCCTGGCGGCCTCGGCCGCATCGCAGAGCCGGTAGCCGGAGCGCAGGAGCACGTGGCGCATGGCATCGCCCACGCTGGCATCGAGCATGGGCGGAATCGAGACCTCCACCGCCTGTTGCAAGAGATCACGCTGCGCAGGTTCCGGCACCAGCTCGACCAGGGTGTAGCGGCCATAGCGGGCCACCGGAACAAAACCCGGCTCCGGCGCGACGGCGGTTGGCGAAGCGGCCAGCACCGCTGGCGCAGACGGTGCGGCGGTCGTGGCGCACCCGGCGGCCAACAGACTGCCGGCCAGCAAGCCAGCGGCGAGGGCCAGGCGGTGAACAGCGCGGATGGATGGTTGCATGGAGGGCGCTTCCCTGGAACACGGAGCGCTCACCATCGCCGCCGCTTGGCCTGCGGGCAGCAAACAAAACGCACTGACGCCCGCCCGAATACATGGCGGGCGGCGCCATGAACTGTCATACGCCCAAGAAAAACGGCCCCGAAGGGCCATGGAAAGAAGCCGGCGACCCCGAGGGGCCGCCGGCATGGGTACATGGATCAGGCCGTGACAAGCTGCCGGGCCAGGGCGACCTCGACGGAATCGCCATCCTGGTTCAGAACATCCAGGCCCGACTCGGGTACGTCTCCCGACGTGCTCTGCGACACCATGATCTTCTTGGCCATCAACCCCAGGCAGGTCATCTGCGAGGAGTTGGCGTAGCCGAGGTAGATCACGCGCACCGGCTGCTTCTGGCCGATGCGCCAGGAGCGCCGGGCGGCCTGCTGCAACGAATACACGTTGTAGCCCGACTGGAGGAACACGATGGTCGGGAACTCCAACAGGTCCAGGCCGGTTTTCACCAGCTCGGGATTGGTGATGAGCACGTCGATGCCACGGTCCAACTGCTCGGCGATCC
>CAZLSU010000163.1:0-4399 GCA_964562225.1 uncultured Sphingobium sp. | reverse complement strand
TGGCCTACCAGCGCATCTACGACAAGTACTTCGCGCCGCTGGGCGAGCACCGCGGCGTGAAGACGCTGGCGGTCTTCACGCACGGGCCCGGCATCATCTTCACGGTGAAGCAGCCGGTGAGCAGCGCGGCCGACGCGGCCAAGCTCAAGTTCCGCATCGGTGGCGGCAACATCAACGAGCTGTCCAAGCTCATGGGGTGGAACACCACCCTCAAGCCGGCCACCGACTCCTTCGAGCTGCTGTCCACCGGCGTGATGGACGGCACCTTCTTCCCCGACGAGTCCCTGCAGTCCATGCGCCTGGGCATGGTGAAGTACGCCACCACCTTTCCGGGCGGGCTCTACAACACCAGCTTCGTCTTCATGATGAACAAGGCGAAGTACGACAGCTTGAAGCCCGAGGAACGCGCGGCCATCGACAAGGTCTCGGGCGAGTACGCCGCGCGCCTCTTCGCCGCCGGCTGGGACCGCACCGACGCCGCCTCGCGCGACATCCAGAAGACCACCGGCGTGCAGCGCCAGATGGCCAACGAGGCCTTCGTCAACGAGGTGAAGGCCAAGCAGGCGCAGCTGGAGGACAAGTGGGTGGCGGCGGCCGAGGGGCGTGGCTTGAAGAACGCGCGCGCGGTGCTGGCGGAGTTCCGGGCGGAGACGCAGAAGCTGAAGTAATTGCTTGGCGCGCGGGGCGGGGCTCAGGCCTCGGCCACGCGCACCACCGTCTTGCCCAGGTGGCGCCCCGCCAGCAGGTCGATCAGCCCCTGTGGCGCCTGCAGCAGCCCGTCCACCACGTGCTCCTGCGCGTGCACCCGGCCTTCGTCGATCCAGCGGTGCATGCGCTCGCGAAAGCGCCGCAGGTGCTCGAAGCGTTCGCCGTAGTGGTCGAGCACGATGAAGCCCTGCAGGCGAACGCGCTTTTGCAGCACGGTGGCCAGCAGCGCGGGCCGCTGGTCCGGCGCGCCGGCGCCGTCCGTGGGCCCGTTGTAGTGCGCGATGAAGCCGCACACCGGTACCCGCGCGCCGGGGTTGAGCAGGGGCAGCACGGCGTCGAGCACGGCCCCACCCACGTTTTCGAAGTACACGTCGATGCCTTGTGCGCAGGCTTGCGCAAGCCGCTGCGGGAAGTCGGGCGCGTGGCGGTCGATGCACGCGTCGAAGCCCAGGACCTCGACGGCGTGCCGGCATTTGTCGGCGCCCCCCGCGACGCCCACGGCGCGCGCGCCGTGCAGGCGCGCCAACTGGCCCACCATGGCGCCCACGGCGCCCGTGGCCGCGGCCACCACCACGGTCTCGCCGGGGCGTGGCTGGGCAAGCTCCAGCAGGCCCACGTGGGCGGTGAAGCCCGGCATGCCCAGCGCGCCGAGCGACAGTGAAGGTGGCAAAGAGGTCGCCGCGTCGGCGTCGAGTGGCAGCAGGTCGCTGCCATCCGACAGCGCGTAGTCTTGCCAGCCCGCGCTGGCGAGCACCAGGTCACCGGTTCGCAGGCCGGGGTGGCGGGACGCCAAGACGCGGCTGACCGTGCCACCCACCATGGTCTCGCCCAGCGCCACCGGCGGTGCGTAGCCCGGGCCCACCGGGTCCATCAGGTTGCGCATGTAGGGGTCGAGCGAGAGCGCCAGGGTTTGCAGCAGCACCTGGCCGTGCGCGGGTTCGGGAACGGGCCCGGTCTCGACGCGAAAGTCCGACAGGCGCGGCGCGCCTTCGGGTCGGGCGGCGAGCGCGATGCGCCGGTTCAGCGTGGCGACCTGGGCGTCAGAAGGGGTCGGGTTCATGGCGTCGTGTCTGTTCAGGCGCGGTGCGCGCGCGGGCCGTGGCGCAGCGTCAGCAGCGTGCCCAGCGTGATGGTGGCGAGGGCGAACAGCGGGCCGCCCAGCGCGCCCACGTGATCGACCAGCATGCCGCCACCGATGGCGCCGCTGGCGATGGCGATCTGGAAGGCGGCCACCAGCAGGCCGCCCGCGGCCTCGGTCTGGTCGGGCGCGGTGCGCACGATCCAGGTCTGGAAGCCCACGGGGAAGGCCCCGAAGGCGAAGCCCCAGAGCGTGACGGCCACGGCCGTCACCAGCGGCGAGCTGCCCGCCAGCAGCAGGCCCGCGGCCAGCAGCACGATCAGCGAGCCGCCGGCCACGATGGCGCGGCGCTCGCTGCGCTCGGCCAGGTAACCGCCCGCGAGGTTGCCGAAGAAGCCGCCGATGCCATAGCCCAGCAGCACCATCGAGATCGCCTGCACCGACAGGTGGGTGACGCTCTCCATGAGCGGGCGGATGTAGGTGAAGCCGGCGAAATGGCCCGAGATCATCAGCACCACCGCCAGCAGCGCCACGCGCACGTCGGCGCGGGCCAGCAGGCGGCCCAGGCGGCGCAGGTCGGTGTGGTCGCGCGGCGGCAGCGCGGGCAGGGTGAGCGCCTGCACCAGCAGCGTGAGCAGGCTCACCACTCCGGCCACGATGAAGGCGCTGCGCCAGCCCCAGAGCTCACCCATCCAGGCGCCGACGGGCGCGGCGCACACGGTGGCCACCGACACGCCGGTGAGGATCAGGGACATGGCGCGCGCGAAACGATCGGGCGGCACCAGGCGCAGCGCCAGGGCGCCCGCCAGCGACCAGAAGCCCCCCAGCGCTACACCCAGCAGCACGCGCGCCAGCAGCAAGGCGGGCAGCGAGCTGGCCAGCGCGGCCATCAGGTTGGAGACCACCAGCATGGCGCTCAGGCCCAGCATGACCCAGCGGCGGTCGATGCGGCGCGTCAGCAGGGGCAGGGCGGGCGCGGCGATGGCGCCGACCACGGCTGTGGCGGTGACGGTCTGGCCGGCCGCGCCGTGGCTGATGCCCAGGTCGGCGGCCATGGGCGTGAGCAGGCTGGCGGGCAGGAACTCGGCCGTCACCAGGCCGAAGACGCCCATCGAGAGCGAGCCGATGGCGGCCCAATGGGCCTTGTCCGTGACGGCGCTGGGGGCTGGATCGGGTTCGGGTTCCGGGGTGAGGGCGCGGGCGGCCGGTTCGGCGTCGAGGCAGGCGCTGCAGGAAGTGGTCATGGGCGGGCAAGGGTTGAAACGGGCGCCGGATGGCGAAGGTCGACAGCCTAGGGCTAGCATCTCGGCGTTTCAATGTCGAATCAGCCGAAATGCATGACCATTCCTCCGGGCTTGCGCCCCTGCCGCCTGAACCGCTGCCGACCAAGCCCTCGGACCTGCTGAGCCAGATCCTGCTCGGGCTGCGCCTCGACGGCGTGGAGTACGGCCGCTGCGTGATGCGCCCACCCTGGGCCGTGGCCTTCCCCGCGACGCCCGAGGCGCGCTTTCACTTTGTGGCCCGCGGCACGGCCTGGCTGCGCACGCCGGGCAGCGATTGGCTGGCCTTGCACGCTGGCGATGCGGTGCTGCTGCCGCGCGGCGCCGTTCACGCGCTGGCGAGCTCGCCGCAGGAGCCGACCGTGGACATCGATTCGCTCGCGCGCACGCCGGTGGCGGACAACATCTACCTCGTCGGCGAGCCGCCGCCCGCGGGTGGCGAGTCGCTGCGCCCCGCTGACGACGTGATGTTCTGCGGGACCATGCGCTTCAACCTCGACCCGCTGCACCCGCTGCTGGCCATGATGCCGGACGTGATGCGCGCCAACGAGCTGGCGTCACGCGACCCGTCGGTGCCCGCGCTGCTCGAGGCCATGGAGCGCGAGGTGGCGCTGGAGCGCATCGGCGCCTGCGGCATGCTCGCGCGCCTGGCCGACGTGCTGGCCGCCAGCATCATCCGCGCCTGGGTGGAGTGCGCCTGCAGCGACGCCAGCGGCTGGATCGCGGCCATGCAGTGCCCGCGCATCGGCAAGGTGATCGCGGCCATTCACGCCGCGCCCGAGCGCGACTGGTCGGTGCCGGCGCTCGCGGGCCTGATGGGCGCGTCGCGCTCGAGCTTCGCCGAGGCCTTCACGCGCACCGTCGGCGAAAGCCCCGCGAAGTACGTGGCCCGCGTGCGCATGTTTCAGGCGCGGCGCTGGATCGAGCGCGAGGGCATGCGGGTGGCGGTGGCGGCCACGCGCCTGGGCTACGACTCCGAGGCCTCGTTCAGCCGGGCTTTCAAGCGCATCGTGGGTCTGCCGCCTGCCGCCGTGCGCCACCCGCGCCGGGCCACCACGGCTTAGCCCGCCAGCGCCGGAAACAGCTTCATCAGGCCCGCAGCCATCACCTCCACCGACAGGGCCGCCAGGATCAGCCCCATGAGCCGCGTCATCACGTTGATGCCGGTCTGCCCCAGCCCGCGCGCGATGGGCTCGGCCAGCGCGAAGCACACGGCCGTGGCCAGCGCGATGACCACGCCATAGCCCACCAGCGCGGCGTGCTGGAAAAAGGTCTTGGCCTGGTCGGCGTAGATCACCACGGTGGACATGGTGGCCGGGCCGGTGAGCAGCGG
>CAZLSU010000162.1:0-4399 GCA_964562225.1 uncultured Sphingobium sp. | reverse complement strand
CGTAGGTGACCAGCACCACCGGGCAGCCGGCCGCGCGCGCGGCGATGCCGTCGTTTTGCGAATCGCCCACCATCAGCGTGTGCGTCGGCGCCGTGCCGAGGGCTTCGCAAGTCTTCAGCAGGGGCAGTGGGTCGGGCTTGGTGCGCTCAAAGCTGTCGCCGCCAAACACCAGGGAAAAGAAACTGTCCAGCCCCTTGGCCTGCAGCAGCGGGCGGGCAAAACCGAGCGGCTTGTTGGTGAGGCAGGCCAGCGGCAGGCCACGCTCGCGCAATGCGGTGAGGCCTTCGAGCACGCCGGGGTAGACCGCGCTGTGCTGGCCATTGATGGCGAGGTAGTGCGCCTGGTAGCGCGTCCATGCTTCGGCCTGCCGTGCCGCCGCCTCTTCCAGGCCCAGCCCGACATGCAGCAAGGCCGACCGGATCAGGTGCGCCGAACCCTTGCCCACCATGCGCTCGATGTCGGCGCGGGTCACGGCCGCCAGCTTCAGGTCTTTCAGCGTCTGGTTCAGGGCCACATCGAAGTCGCCCAGCGTGTCCACCATCGTGCCGTCCAGGTCCACGATGACGGCACGCACACCCTCCTGGTGGTAATAAATAGAGTTCACAAATCGCAAATAGAGTTCGAAAAAGTCTACCAATAGAAGATAGCCGTGAAGAAATAGAGTCCACAACAAAAAATGATCCGTCAGACCCGCGAACTTAGGATCGTCCTGTCAGGATCGCCCCCATTCAATGCAACCACCAGGTGGATACCCGAACACTCTATCTGAACGCCTCTCTCAGTTGCCTCGCTCGCTTTGCGTCATCTCCATGCAAATAGACTGAGGTAGTTGAGATAGAGGCATGACGTAAGTTGTCTCGAACCGTTGTCAGTTCCGCGCCGTTTGCAAGCGAGTGAGAAGCATGGGTGTGACGCATCCAATGCGGACTGGCACTCTTAAGCTTATGCGCGAGAGCGGGGGAGTCCTTTTCCACATTGGTAGCCACTGTCAAAAAAAATCTCTTCACGATCTGCCAAAGTCGACCAGAGCTGATCGAAGGTCCATCCACCGTCACACTGGACAATAGCGGAGTGGCAGGGTTCCACCGGGAGGGCAAAGTTGTCAACCCGCGCTGCGCGAGATAAGTGTCCAAAGCGCCCAAAGCTTGGGGAGGTAGGAACACATGGCCGGACTTGGCACCCTTTCCCACTACATCAAGCCACGCATTTCCTGTCGCATCCCTTCGGATGTTCCCTAGGGAGCAATCGACAAGCTCGCCGGATCGCAGGCCAGTGGCGTAGCAGAAATCGAGAATGAAGCGAAGGCGCTGCGCTGCCTCGAGCGTCCATCCCGATCGCCACTCCATACCTTCGGCAACCGTTCGAACCAGCGCCCACTCCCCATCGCTGAAACCCCGTCTACTGTCCAAGGGGGCTGCGCGCCCCCCACCCCGGGCTTTCATGCCAGAAAACGGGTTTGCCAAAGCGTAACGCTGCTCAATCAACCAACGGAACAATGCGTTCAAAACCGAGAGCGAGTACGCCACAGATCTTGCAGAAAGGTCTCCTGAAAACGGTTTCCAATCGGGGTCAGTGCGTGGACGTGATGGACCGACCCATCTTGCACGTGGACTCGGGCGGCGCAAGAAGGCACGGAAGGCAGTCGCATCCTCTGTGTTTAATGAGGACAAGGCGCAGCCCCTTTCCATAGCCGCCCAGAGCAACAACCTCTCTGCCTCTTTCCGATACGCTCGTTGCGTTGCTTGTGATTCGTGAAGATTTAGCCATGCGCTCACCGCTTCGAGGTCGTTCGAGGCGCGCAATGCGCAGGTTCCCCTTGGCGCACGAAAGGTCCCGCGCGAACCATCGAGTTCTTGCGATTCAAACGAGCGCTCCAATGAACCTTGGAACGGCTGCGCCCTGTCCTTGATCAGAGCACGCGCACGATCTGTTAGTTCTGAATGTTGTGCAAAGAATGTCTCGATGGAAGCCGCGCCCGCAGCACCCAACCCGGGCACGGATCTCCACCACTGCCGACGCCGAGGTACACGAACGGCCACGTCGGCCAGCGACTTGATGCCACATGCCTTCAGAGCACTGGCTGAACGTTTTGGTAGCCAAAGTTCCACCTTGTCGGTGATGAGTGGACGCGCCACCGGCGTCGAACGCAGCGATTCGGCTGCCGACAGCAGGCCTCGTGCATTGTCCGCACGGGGACCCAGCGACTCCAAGCTTCTCGCAAGCTCGTTGTGCTGTCGCGCGCGCACAAACTCCACCAATTGACGGCGTATACGCCCCAGCATCGCACGGGAGGACTGACCGTCTTTGGGCTCACGGTTGAGAAACCGTCTTGCGACCTCTCGCGCTGCCAGACCTTCACACCAACTACGAAGCGCAGCCATCGAGCTCACATCCGGGAAAGGAGGATCAACCTGTCTTTTATCGCCCGCCCTAGAGTGCATGTAGAACTCCTATGACAGAGCGCAGATGATGCTCAAGGATTCAATTGAATGGTACGGTTTTTGGCGCTAGTTTTCCAGCGATGCCTAACCCCAAACATCCTGCGCCAGAGCCGCTGCCGAAGTGTGCGCAGCGACCACAAAACCCTGCTTCTCGAGATTCCAGCTCTGCTCACCCAAGATGTTCTCAATACGCTCCACCTCCGCAGGCTGCATCGCATCTACTGCGGGCGTCTAGTTCAGTTCGTCTAGCGCCTAGATGCCGGAAGTTTCGGTTCGAAAGCCGCGCGAGGACCCAAGCGATTCTTGATCAACCCGCCAAAATTGTAGAACACCAAAGAGCACCTCGACCACTGTGAACGCAAGTACGATGGCGCCGGCCCCAGACATAAATGCGTTGATTTGCCAAGTCGCAAACAAAAATCGAGCCACGCCGTCAAGGCGTCCCAGCTGCACACTGGGGGACATTATCCGGGCTAGGGACCATACGACTACTACTGAACCAAGCAGGTTTGCAAACATGACATGAGTCGCGTCCAGCGGGTGCATTGTCCCCGGAAGGTTCAGCTCTTGCGCGAGCAGACTCAGGTTGCCATAAAGCCAGACGAAGGTCCAAGGTAAGGCAAATGGCCAGGTAACAAGTAGGTCATACCAAGCGCTGACACGAACGACAACAAGGAATCGACTGGGCTTCATGATGTGTCATCTCCCATTTGGATATTCATCGATTTGCTTCCCGGGATTCATCAACATCAGCTAAGTAGGCAGGAGCTTGGTCATACGCAGAGGGTGGTGCGGGCGAATAGAACACATCGGCGTGCATGTCTCCAGATCGCATCCCGCCTGTCGTACAGAGTTGCATCCCAGATTCGACCATCGGTGGTGGCCCGGCGATATAGGCTTTCCAGCCATCAAAACTCTGAAAATCCATGGCGACAGCATCGGTGACATAGCCACTACGCCAGCGCGTCTCCAACTGAGGAGAGGAAAGGACGGGCGTGAAGGTCATGTTGGGGTGTCGTTGTGCAAGAGCTTCGAAATGGTCCACGAGATAGAGATCGCGCCCGCTGCGCGCACCGAAATACACATGAATCGGCTGCTTCATACCGCTTGCAAGTGCCGTTTCGACGATCCCTTTAATCGGCGCGAGGCCAGAGCCTCCGGCGATGCATAGGATTGGTCCTGCGTGCTTCTCGCGTAGGTATGACGAGCCAAACGGTCCTTCAACCGAGACCTGATCGCCAAGCTTCAACTGCGTATGGACGTGATGGGTCGCGGCTCCATCCGGCACTCGGCGAATATGGAACTCGAGCTCTCGGTCGCCCGGTCCGCTTGCCATCGAGTAGTCGCGGGTTGGTGCGCCATGAAACGTGAGCCGCGCGTACTGTCCTGCAGTGAAAACCAGCGGGTCGTGTGATTCAGGAGCGAGCCGGATGCTTTTGATATCGTGTGTAGCTTCCTCTATTGCAACCACGCGGCAGGTAAAACGACGGATCGGATGAGACGAAGACTCCTCGTCGCCCTCCAGCCAAACCACGCTCGCATCTGTTGTCGGGAGGGCTCGACAGGCGAGGATCAGTCCCTGCGCCTTCTCCTCGGCCGTCAGGGCGAAGCGACTGTGATCGAGATGGTCAACTTCCCCGCTCACGAGGCGCGACTTGCAGGACCCACAGCGGCCGGATCGGCAGCCATGCGGATAGGCGATGCCTGCTGCTAGAGCAGCATCCAGGATGGTCACGCCATGCGGTACAGCAATGGTGCGCGCCGCCTGGCGTATCTCGATATGCTTTGTCATGGCGCGCGATGTTGAGAGGAACCCGACAGACCGAGTGCCTCAGACAGGCCTGGCTTTTGCGATGGGAACGTGCCATAAAAGACCTCTTCTCCCACCAGCGTGATTGGAGCAACCCGCACACCAGTCCGCGCCTTTGCTTCCGCCATGATTTCGGGTGAGGTCAGGT
>CAZLSU010000161.1:0-4426 GCA_964562225.1 uncultured Sphingobium sp. | reverse complement strand
CGGACGTGGCGTTCGAGAATGATATCGAGGCGCTGCTGGCGGTGCGCGATTTCGTCGATTTCCTGCCCGCGTCCAACAAGGAGCCGGTGCCAGAGCGGCCGAGCGCCGACCCGTGGGACCGGATCGAGCCGAGCCTGGACACGCTGATCCCGGCGAATGCGAACCAGCCCTATGACATGCACGAGTTGATCCGCAAGATCGTCGATGAGGGCGATTTCTTCGAGGTGCAGCCTGCCCATGCGGGCAACATCATCTGCGGTTTCGGCCGGGTCGAAGGCCGCACGATCGGTATCGTCGCCAACCAGCCCTTCGTGCTGGCGGGCGTGCTGGACATCAACTCGTCCAAGAAGGCTGGGCGTTTCGTGCGCTTCTGCGATGCGTTTGATATTCCCATCATCACGCTGGTCGACGTGCCGGGCTTCCTGCCGGGCACAGCGCAGGAGCATAATGGCATCATCAAACACGGTGCCAAGCTACTGTTCGCCTATGCCGAAGCGACCGTGCCCAAGATCACGATCATCACGCGCAAAGCCTATGGCGGTGCCTATGACGTTATGGCGTCCAAGCATCTGCGCGGTGACCTCAACTATGCCTGGCCGACGGCGGAGATCGCGGTGATGGGTGCCAAGGGCGCGGTGGAGATCATCTTCCGCGGGAAGACATCCGACGAGATCGCCGAGCGGACCGCGGAATATGAATCCCGCTTCGCCAACCCATTCGTGGCTGCGTCAAAGGGGTTTATCGACGAAGTGATCCAGCCGCACTCGACCCGCCGCCGGATCGCGCTGGGCCTGCGCAAGCTGCGCAACAAGGCGCTAGAGAATCCCTGGAAGAAGCACGATAATATCCCGCTCTGACAGACCAACGAAAGACAGACCATGGAAGATATCTACATCATCAGCGGTGTGCGTACCGCGATCGGCGATTTCGGGGGCGGGCTGAAAGGGTTCGTGCCGTCGGATCTGGGTGGCAAGGTCGTAGCGGAGGCGCTGAGCCGCGCCGGTGTCGCGCCGACCGATGTCGAGCATGTCGTCATCGGGCAGGTCATGCCGACCAGCGCCAAGGACGGGATGCTGAGCCGGGTGATCGCGCTCAATGCCGGGATACCCTATGCCGTACCCGCGCTGACGCTCAACCGCCTTTGCGGGTCGGGTGTCCAGTCGATCGTGTCGGCCGCCCAGATGATGAAGCTGGGCGAGGCGTCGATCACCGTGGCGGGCGGGGCCGAGTGTATGTCGGCCGTGCCGTTCCACGATCATGGCGCGCGCTGGGGCGTGAAGATGGGCAATAATGTGCTGACCGACGCCCTGATCGAGGGGCTGTCCGACGCGGTCGGCGGCTATCATATGGGCATCACCGCCGAAAATGTCGCCGCGCGCCATTGCATCACGCGTGAGGCGCAGGACGAGCTTGCGCTCCAAGGGCATCAGCGGGCATCGCGCGCGATCGCCGAGGGGCGCTTCAAGGAACAGATCCTGCCGATCGAGGTCAAGACCCGCAAGGGCGTGACCCTGTTCGATACCGACGAGCATCCGCGCGCCGACACCAGCATCGAAACGCTGGCCGGCATGCGCACGGCGTTCAAGAAGGACGGCACCGTCACCGCCGCCAATGCGTCCGGCATCAATGATGGCGCTGCCGCCGTCGTGCTGGCTACAGGTAGCGAGGTGGAGAAGCGCGGGTTGAAGCCGCTGGCGAAGATCGTCGCCTGGGGCCATGCGGGCGTCGAGCCGGAATATATGGGAGAAGGACCGATCAAGGCGGTGCCGGTCGCGTTGCAGCGGGCGGGGCTGACGATCGACCAGATGGATGTGATCGAGGCGAATGAGGCTTTCGCGGCGCAGGCGCTGGCGGTTGCCAAGGAGCTGGGCTTCGATCCCGAAAAGCTCAACCCCAATGGCTCGGGCATCGCGCTGGGCCATCCGGTCGGCGCGACGGGTACCATCCTGACGGTCAAGGCCGCGTATGAGTTGAAGCGCATAGGGGGCAGATATGCGCTCATCACCATGTGTATCGGCGGCGGGCAGGGGATCGCCATGATCATCGAGAATGTCTCGTGAAACTCGGCCGCCTGAACCATATCGGCGTCGCGACGCCCAGCCTTGAAAAGAGCATCGCTTATTATCGCGATGTCATGGGCGCGACAAAGATCCACGAACCGTTCGACCTGCCCGCACAGGGCGTGAAGGTGTGCTTTGTGGACACGCCGGGCGAGAACGGCACCGCTGGCACGCAGATAGAGCTGATCGAGCCGTTCGATGAAAGTTCGCCGATCACCGCCTACATCGCGAAGAACCCGGCGGGCGGGCAACATCATATGTGTTACGAAGTGCCCGATATCCATGAGGCGAAAGCCTGGTTCGAGGGCAAGGGCGCGCGCGTGCTGGGCGAACCGCGCATCGGGGCGCATGGCACGCTGATCTTCTTCGTGCATCCCAAGGATATGAACGGGGTGCTGACCGAGATCATGGAGACGCCCAAGGGGGCGCATTGATTTATTCCCCTCCCGCAAGCGGGAGGGGTAGCGAGACTTGGGTCTGCGCAGCAGGCCCTAGTCGCAGCGGGGTGGGCGAGGGTGTTGCCCACACCAACTTCGGCTAGGCAGCAAGCTGCCAAGCCTGCGTATCCTCTCCCGCTTGCGGGAGAGGAGTAGAGGGTAGAATGATGACCGACAAACCGACGCCGAAGCCGACGCTGGACCAATGGGCCGCCGCTGCCGCCAAGGAAGTGAAGGGTGCCGATCTGACCTGGCACACCGCCGAGGGGATCGACGTCAAGCCGCTGTACACAGCGGAAGACGTAAAGACCGATCCGGGCCTGCCCGGCTTCGCGCCGTTCACGCGGGGCGTGAAGGCCAGCATGTATGCCGGTCGCCCCTGGACCATCCGTCAATATGCGGGCTTCTCCACCGCCGAAGCGTCCAACGCCTTTTACCATCGTAACCTGAAGGCGGGCCAGAAGGGCCTGTCCGTCGCCTTCGACCTCGCCACTCATCGCGGCTATGACAGCGACCATCCCCGCGTCACTGGCGACGTGGGCAAGGCGGGCGTGGCGATCGACACGCTGGACGACATGAAAATCCTGTTCGACGGCATTCCGCTCGACAAGATGTCGGTCAGCATGACGATGAACGGCGCGGTGATCCCGATTCTCGCCTTCTTCATCGTCGCGGGCGAGGAACAGGGCGTCGATCGCAAATTGCTCGACGGGACCATCCAGAACGACATTCTCAAGGAGTTCATGGTCCGCAACACCTATATCTACCCACCCGAACCGAGTATGCGGATCATCTCGGACATTTTTGGCTATACCTCGCGCGAGATGCCCAAATTCAACAGCATCTCCATCTCCGGCTATCATATGCAGGAAGCCGGTGCGACGCAGGTGCAGGAACTGGCCTTCACCATCGCCGACGGCATGGAATATGTGAAATATGGTGTCGCTTCAGGGCTGGATATCGACAAGTTCGCCGGACGGCTGAGCTTCTTTTTCGCGATCGGCATGAACTTCTTCATGGAGATCGCCAAGCTGCGCGCGGCGCGGGTGCTGTGGCACCGGGCGATGACCCAGTTGGGCGCGAAGGATGAGCGCAGCAAGATGCTGAGGACGCATTGCCAGACCAGCGGCGTGTCGTTGACCGAGCAAGACCCTTACAACAATGTGATGCGCACCACGATCGAGGCGATGGCCGCGATGCTGGGCGGCACCCAGTCGCTCCACACCAACGCGCTGGACGAAGCGATTGCGCTGCCGACCGATTTCTCCGCACGGATCGCGCGCAATACGCAGATCGTGATCCAGGAAGAAACCGGCATGACCAAGGTCGTCGATCCGCTGGGTGGCAGCTATTATGTCGAGGCGCTGACGCAGGAACTGGTCGACAAGGCGTGGGAGATTATCGAGAAGGTGCAGGCCGATGGCGGCATGGCGAAGGCCGTGGCGGCGGGCTGGCCCAAGGCGATGATCGAGACGGCGGCCGCTGCGCGGCAGGCGCGGGTCGATCGTGCCGATGACGTCATTGTGGGCGTCAATAAATATCGGCTGGCGACCGAGGATTTCCTCGAAACGCTGGATATCGACAATGCCGCGGTGCGCGAAGGCCAGATCGCCCGCATCAACAAGGTCAAGGCCGAGCGCGACGGCGCCAAGTGCGAGGCGGCGTTGCAGGCGCTGCGCGATGGGGCGGCCGCCCCGGCCAGCCTGGAGAATAACCTGCTCGCGCTGGCCGTGGAATGCGCCCGCGCCCGCGCGACGCTGGGCGAAATCTCCGCCGCGATGGAGGAAAGTTTCAACCGCTACGGCACCCAGCCGACGCCGGTAAAGGGCGTCTATGCCGCCCCCTATGAAGGCGATAGCCGCTGGCAACAGGTACTTGACGGCGTGCAGGCCGTCGAGCGGCGCCTCGGTCGCAAGCCCAAACTCCTCG
>CAZLSU010000160.1:0-4452 GCA_964562225.1 uncultured Sphingobium sp. | reverse complement strand
GCAAGAGCTGCCCCTTCGCCGCCAAGGATGCGCCGAAGATCGATTATAAGGACGTTCGTCTGCTCCAGGGCTTCGTGTCCGAGCGCGGCAAGATCGTCCCCAGCCGCATCACGGCCGTTTCGGCCAAGAAGCAGCGCGAACTGGCCCAGGCCATCAAGCGCGCCCGTCATCTGGGCCTCCTGCCCTACATCGTGAAGTGAGGGAGTAGGTCTCATGGAAATCATTCTGCTCGAACGTATCGAGAAGCTGGGCGCCATCGGTGACATCGTCACCGTGAAGGACGGCTATGCCCGTAACTTCCTGCTCCCCAACAAGAAGGCGCTGCGTTCCAACAACGCCAACAAGCGCGTGTTTGAAGCCAATCGTGCGAAGATCGAGGCCGACAACGCAACGCGCCGCGCCGATGCCCAGACCGCGTCGAAGGATGTTGACGGCACCCAGATCGTCCTGATCCGTCAGTCGTCCAATGCCGGCGCGCTGTACGGTTCGGTCGCGGTCCGCGACATCATCGAAGCGCTGCACGCAGACGGCAAGACCAACGTCAACAAGACGATGGTCGTGCTGGAACGTCCGATCAAGACGCTCGGCGTGTTCGACGTCAAGGTCGCGCTGCACCCTGAAGTATCCGTTTCGATCACGGTGAACGTCGCACGTTCGCCCGAAGAAGCCGAACTGCAGAAGCAGGGCGTCAACGTGATGGCCGACCTGTTTGAAAAGGACGAGAGCGGCTTCACCGAGGATTACGATCCCAATGCCGAACCCGGCGAGATCGCGATCGACGAAGAAGAAGCACCGGCCGAAGAAGCCTGAGGCTTTTTCAACGGACAAGAAAAAGGGCCGCCCGGACATATGTCCGGGCGGCCCTTTTTCTTGTCCGGCGGCCAGACCGTCAGCGCCAGCCCGCCGCCCGCCCTACGGCTTCACCCTGGGCGTCGACCGGCGCACCTTCGATCAGCGCATCCACCGTCGCCAGCAACCGGGGATCATCGGACGACGCCTGCCGATAGGTGGTGGCGGTGCCATGCCCCGGCAGCAACTGCTGCACCTGCCAGGCGTCGCCATCGCGACAGGCGACACCCGCCATCTCTTTCCCGTCGAAGCTGCGGCACCAGCCCCCGCCCTTACGCCGGAAGCTGAGGCCGATCCGCACCGCGCCCTGCTCCGTAGCGGAGGCAAGCTGCGTGTCGAGCGCATCGGCAAGCCCCGCCTGCGCGACCATCCGACCGTCGCGCAAGCCCACCGGGCTTTGATCGCCCGCCGAAAAGCGGCCCATGCCAAGACCCAGCAGCAGGCTGGCGGCAATGGCTCCGCCCGTCACCCAGCCAGCCCGCCACGATCGACGCGACGGCAGCGCCGACACGCCCTGCGCCTGCGACAGCAACGCGACAAAGCGATCCGGCGCAGGTTCGTCGGCTACCGTGCCATAGTGTGAGGTCAAACGGTGGCGGATCATCCGGTGCGCTTCCGCCCGCGCAGCCAGCGCCGGATCATCCGCCAGCGCGCGGTCAATCCGCCGCCGGTTCACCTCGTCCAGTTCGCCGTCGATCCAGGCGATCAGCATCTCTTCGCTCACCGCGCTCATGCCGCTTCCCCCATCAGTTCGATCAATGCCCCGCGTCCGCGCACCAGTCGCGAAGTCAGCGTGCCCATCGGCACCCCCAGCACAGCGGCCGCATCCTTGTAGGAAAGCCCCTCGACCAGCACGAGCGCAATCGCCTCGCGCTGTTCGTCGGGCAGCGCCTGCATCGCCCGATCGACATCGGACAGCATCACATGCGCCTCAATCTCGCGATCGCCGGCGTAGCCGACATGCAGCCCCGCCTCTTCCGGTGCGAACCTCTTTTGCGCGCGTTGCCGTGCACGGCCTTCATCAATCCATAAATTGCGCATGATCCGGTACATCCAGCTATCCAGTCTCGTTCCCGCCTGCCACTGGTCACGCGAGCGCAGCGCGCGCTCCAGCGCCGCCTGGCACAGATCGTCGGCATCCGCGCGGTCATGCGACAGGCTTGCCGCGAACCGTCGCAGCCGCGGCACCAACGCCAGCAAATCAGTCTCGAACGCCATTCAGGCTCCATTTTCGCACAGGGCTTGCGGATGAAACGTGTGGCTCCAACCGTTTCATCCCTTCATTGCAAATATTCCGGCACGGTTCATCGTCCCAGCGTACGGAGTAGCAACAGGCATGAACGGATTATAGAGAAGCATGAAAGCCCTGTCCCTCATCAAAGGCCCGTCGCTCATCCTCGGCTTGCTGGCGCTGCCGTTATCGGCATCCGCGCAATTGCTGCCGCCATCGTCCGGACTGGGCGGTGTGTCGTCCGCCATACCCAAAGTGCTCGATCGAGCGGGCAGGTTGATCGGCGATGCCGATCTCGACCGGCTCCCGCCGCAGGCACTTGCCGACCGGCTGCGCGCCGTGCGCACCGCCCGTATCCGCGATTTGCTGCAACGGCATGGCGACTATGTAGAACTGGACGACCGGCGAGAACTAGCGCGACGCGGGATCATCCTGCTGACCGGCGCGGGCGCGGCCGCGCTGGCTGCGCTGCGTCAGGCCGGATATGGCGTGGAGGCGACACCGATCGAAGGGCTGGATTTGCCCGTCATCACACTCACCACGCCGCGCGGGCAATCCCTGGCGCGTGCCATGAAACAGGTCCGCACGATCGCGCCGGACGCGCAGGCCAGCGCGGATAATCTCTACTTCCCCAATGGCGCATCCGCAAACGACCCCGGCCCGCTCGCCACCGGCACGGCAAACGGAAGGGCGGCCGGCCTGATCGACGGCGGGGTAGCGCGCCATCCCGCGCTGTCCGGGGCGATCGAGCAGCGCGGCTTCGCACGCGGCGCACCGCGCGCTTCCGGACATGGCACGGCGGTCGCGTCCCTGATCAGCGGATCGGGACCGGTTATAGGTTCCGCCCCCGGCGCGCCGCTGCTGGTGGCCGACGTCTATGGCAACGATCCCGCGGGCGGCGGAGCCTTCGCCATCGCCCGCGCGCTCGGCTGGATGGCGGCGCGCGGCGCACCGGTCGTGACGGTGAGCCTGACAGGCCCCGGCAATCCCCTGCTCGCCGGTGCGATCCGGCTGGCACGGGAAAAGGGCGTCACCATCGTCGCGGCGGTCGGCAATGACGGTCCCGCCGCGCCGCCCGCCTATCCCGCATCCTATCCCGGCGTGATCGCCGTGACCGGCATCGACAAGCGCAACCGCCTGCTGCCCGAGGCTGGCCATGCGCTCCATGTCGATTTTGCCGCGCCGGGCGCGGACATGCAGGCCGCGCATCCGGGCGGCGGCAAATATGCGGTGCGGGGCACGTCCTTCGCGGCCCCTTTGGTCGCGGGCCGACTGTTCAGCCTGGGCAGCCTCGCCCGTTTGCAGGGCGAAGCCCAGCCGTCCGGCAAGCCTCTCGACACGCGCTACGGGCGGGGCATAATTTGCGGCCAATGCAGAAATATGGATTAGATATCAGTCTATTATAGTGTATTTTCCGCCGCCGGGGATTAAATCACCGCGTCGCCCCGTTCTCCTTTCATCGTTTAGCATGACAAGGAGAAGACCCATGAAGACCCGCTTTCTCATCGCCGCAGCCTGCCTCGCAGGGCTGACGGCCATTCCCGCTCAGGCCCAGTTGCTCGGCGGCGGCGGCCTGGGTGGTTCCCTGGGCGGCACTCTTGGCGGCACCACGGGTTCGCTCGGCGGAACGCTGGGTGGATCGGGCGGCATCGGCCTGGATCGCAGCGTCGATACCCGTGAGGGCCGCGTCGGGGCCAATGGATCGGGATCGGGCGCGTTGGACGGGGCGCTTGGAGGCTCCGCCAGCCGTGGCGAGCGCAGCCGCTGCGGCCGCGCCAGCGGTTCGGCCAACGGCAACGCCAGCGGCGGCATCGGCGTGGACACGCTCGGCACCAACGATGCGCGTAACGCTGTAGGCGGCCTGCGTGACGGCGCAACCACCGCCGCAGGCAATGTCCGCGACCGGGCTACTATGACCGCATCCGGCGCGCGCGACAGAGCAGCCTCCACCGTTCAGGCGACGCGCGATCGGGCGAGACAGAGCGTTGAAGGCGCTCGGGGCCGTGCAGCAGGTACTGCGGCAACGGCAGGCAATATAGCCGGGCGCGGTGTCGATAGCGTCGGCAGCGCGGCGTCGATCGATGCCACCGGTCAGGTCTCCGGCGACGCATCGGGATCGGTCGGCTCCACGCCCGCCGAAACGCTGCAATGATCTGACCCTGCTAACCGAAAAGACCGGCGATCTCCCCCGAGATCGCCGGCCTTTCCACCCCCCATAAAGTCTTGCGCGTTCGCCGATCAGGCGACCTGCGCTTCCAGTTCCGCGATATCATCGGGATCACGCAGCACATAGCCACGGCCCCATACGGTCTCGATATAATTGTCGCCGCTGCATGCCAGCGCCAGCTTCTTGCGCAGCTTGCAGATGAACA
>CAZLSU010000159.1:0-4543 GCA_964562225.1 uncultured Sphingobium sp. | reverse complement strand
CTTGAAACGTGACCTTGCCATGCTTCTCGGTCAGCAGCTTGGCCTTGGACTTGCCGAAACCCATCGCGCCGCCCGCGCCGCCGCCCTTCTGCATCTGGCGCAGCACGAAGAAGGCGATGCCCAGGATCAGCAGGAACGGCAGCGACTGATAGATGAGGATCATCCAGAAGCTGGGCTGCTCCTCAGGCTGGCCGGAATATTTGACATTATAATCGTCGAGCAAAGTCGTGAGACCCGGATCGGCGACGGGCACGGTGCTGAACTTCTGTCCGCCGGACAGGGTGCCGGTGATCCGGTCGGGCGCGACGGCGACCTCCTTGACCTGGCCTTCCTGCACCTTCGACCGAAATTCGGAATAGGCAATGCCGGTGCCTGCGGTCGATGCCGAACGGCTGTCGAACATCGAGACGAAAAGAAGCAGGGCGATGATCACGCCCGCCCAGATCATCGCGCTCTTGATCCAGGGATTGGCCTGGGGATCCTTATCGTCGTTCATGGCACTCACTTTCGCCCATCAAGATAGGGGCGCGCCGCCAAAGCGCAATATGGCAGAATCGCGCCGAGCGATCAGGTGCCGACGGCGCGCAACGCCAGCGCAGTGAGCGCAAGGGCCAGACCCGCCGACAGGCCGCACAGCAGATAGCCTATATAGGTGAGCATAGGCGGATGCGGTCGTGCCAGTTTGCGGTTACGCTGCGCCGCCGAAAGAACGATGCTGGCCAACAGGCCATATGTCAGTGCTGCAAATTCAAACATGCCCCAAATCCGCCATTATAGTCGCCCTATACAGCGCTATCATGGTTAATATTCGGTCACTGCGATGCAATGAATCGATGGAGCGTGGCATGGCAGCGGCGGCTTGCGGAACTTTTAGGCGGGGCGACGCGGCGGCGCGCGGCGCAGTGTCCAGCCTGTGCCGCCGGTCAGCAGCCAGTCGCCAATGCTCGCCTGCCCACCATCGGCTGCCGTGGCGATCAGGCGATCGACCGCACCACCACGCGGCTTAGGGGCGGACGGATCGGCAAGCGCCAGCATATGCAGCAGCAGGCGACGGAGAATTTCACGCGGGTAATCGACATTGTCGAGTCGCACTTCTTCGGCGCCATGGCGGATATGGTTCGCGGCAATCCCTGCGACGACCCAGTCCAGTGCCTGCTCCGCCTCCCCCAGCGCGGCGGCGCTACGGGTCGCGGCGACCGGATCGAGCCAGTGGGCACCGGCGAGCTGGAGGCGCAGCGCCGCCCGATCGAAGCGGGGGTCGGCATTGCTGGGGTCTTGGACGAAGGGCAGGCCGCGCGCCTGCGCATAGCCGATCAGCTCGGCCTTTCGCATCCCAAGGAGCGGCCGGAGCACCACGCCGCTGCGCTGGCGAACACCCGCCAGCCCGGCCAGCCCCGCGCCCCGGTTGATCCGCATCAGCAGCGTCTCAAGCTGGTCGTCGGCATGATGCGCGGTCAGGATGCAATCGATGCCCTGCGCCATGCGCCATTGTTCCAGCAAGGTATAGCGCATGGCGCGCGCCCATGCCTGAACATTGCCCTCGACGGGTCTGTCGGGATGGAGCGTCGCGTGCGGAACGGCGCGGTCCGCACACCAGTTGGCGACCATCGCCGCTTCGTCCGCCGATTCTGCGCGCAGGCCATGGTCTATGGTGGCGGCGGAAATGCGGCCCGGAAAGGCTTTGGCGGCGAGGTCCAAAAGCGCCATGCTGTCCGGCCCGCCTGATACGGCGATGCCGAGATGGGCGTTCTGCCCGCTGTCCAGCAATGCGGCCATCGCTGCGGCGAAGCGGGCTTCGATATCCGCGGCTGCCATGCGCTTAGCTACAATTGGCGCGGGTCCGGCCCTTGTCCATCATGCCGCGCAGACTGGCCGACAGGGTCGTGCCATAGACCTGCTCCAGTTCCGCATAGACTTTGCAGGCGTCGGCGGGCTTTTTGAGCTGGATCAGTGCTTCGCCCAGATAGGCCAGGCTGTCGGCGGCGCGATCGCCGCGCGGACGCTTCTGATAATTTTCGTAGAAGGCGACCGAAGCGAGCGCGGGCTTGCCATCGTCGAGATAGGCGCGGCCCAGCAGATTGTTGGCGCGGCTGGCTATGGGAGAAGCGCTATATTTATCGACCGTGGCCTTCAACTGCGCCTGGGCTTCGGGATAGAATTTGCCGTCCCACAGGCGATAGCCATAGCTATACGCATCCATCGGCGCGTCGCCAGTGTCGGGCCGCTCGATTGCCGCGACTGCGCTCTTGCGCGCTTCGCTCACGGGGGATGCGGTGATGGGCTTGGCCGGGGCGGGGGTCGGCCGCGCGGCCGTTGTCGTCGAGCGCGATGGCGCGGGTTCATCGACTGGCGCTGCGGCCGTAGGGCGCACCGCTGGCGGATCGGCCGCTAGCAGGCGGCTTTCGGTGTCGGCCTTATATTTGGCGAAAGCCTCCTCCAACTGCTTGAGCTTATAGCTGTTTTCCTCCGTCGCGCCGGTCAGCGACGCAAGCTGGCCTTCCAGCGCATTGACCCGCGCGGTCAGGTCCGCGACCGGGGAGGATGCGGGCGATCCGGGCGTGATTGTCGGCGCAGCGGGGCGGCTGATCTCCGCCTCTATCGGCACGCCAGCAGGAAAGACCTTGCGCTGGACCGCCTTCATTTCCTTTTCCAGCCTGTCGACACGGCCTTCCACCGGCTGCTTCTGGGCCATGGCAGGCGCGCAAAGCGCGAACAGCGCAGGCGCGCAGAGCAGCCGCGCGGAGAGCGAAAGGCGAGCGTGACGCATGGATGATCCCCGACTTGAAAGTGCTTGGCTTAACCATAATGGCTTATTTGCCGCCGTAAAGCCGCAGTTGCATCAGGCGGCAGGCGGCGCCGCTTCGCTGGCCGCCGGTGGGGTTGCGCCTTGCCCGGTGGAAGGTTCGGGCGCAGGCGCAGGCGCAGGTGCAGGCGCTGGGCGGGCAGGGGGGCTTGTGCGACCCGGCGCAACCGATGCGGGAGCGGGCTGCGCGATCGCGCGCGCCAGCAGCGCTGTCGCGCTGATCGGCACATCGGCAATCGTGCGGTCGGCAGGGCCGAGCGCGGGCACGGGCTTGCCCCCTACCGTGACGCTCAGCGCCTGGGGCCGACCGGTCAGGATCATCGGATTGCGTGCGGTGCCGGGCAGGCTGAATGCCTCGCCCTTTTTCAGCAGCCCGTCCTTCAGCCGTTCGCCGGTATCGTCGTAGATGCGCAGCCAAACATCGTCTATCGCGGTCAGTATGACCGGCCCGGCGATGGCGGGTGCGGCGGCGGCTGGCGCGCGCGGCTGACCGGCTGGGCTGGCGGATTGCGCCTCTGCCACTTCGTCCCCGGTGGGCGCGATGAACATCTGCGTGCGCCACACGCCGAACGCGATCATGACGATCAGCGCGATCCCCGCCGCCGTCCAGGCCAGCATGCGCGAGGGGACGCGCTTGGGATCGGCGGGTTCGTACATCTCGTAACGGTTCGCGCCCATGTCCGACGCATGGACCGCATGGCGCACCTGCGCGGCGATGGCGACCTCGTCGATGTCGACGGCGCGCGCATAGGCGCGCGCGAACCCGATCGCGTAGGGAATGCCCGGCAGAACCGCATAATCTTCTTCCTCGATCGCTTCCAACTGACGTTGGGCGATGCGGGTGCGGGTCGCGACGTCCTGCAATGTCAGGCCCTTCGCCTCGCGCGCCCGGCGCAGCGTCGCGCCCGGCCCGTCCATGTCGAGCGATCCCTGGGCGACGCTGGGTGCGCCGCCGTTCATGTCCGTTTCGTCTGCCATGCTGCTCCGCGACTATATTATCGTGCCTTGTCTCACTGTGGCGGTTGCATTGTCAACGCCGTGCCGCAGCGCAACAGGCTCAGTTCAGCTCGACCTGCCGCGCCTGCGCCCATTGCGTCAGCCGCCCGCGCACATCGCCTTCGCCGCTGGCCAGCATCGCGCGCATATCGGTCTGCAACTGCGTCGCGTCGATCGAACGGATCATCGCCTTGACCGGCCCCACCGATGCGGGGGTGATCGACAGGCGGCGGATGCCAAGGCCGATCAGCGCCATCGCCTCCAGCGTGCGCCCGCCCATTTCGCCGCATACGCCCACCGGCACATTATAGTCGGCGCAGATGCGCAGCACCCGGTCCAAAAACCGCAGGATCGCGATGCTCAGCCAGTCATAGCGTTCGGCCAGCTTGGGATGGGCACGGTCGGCGGCGAACAGAAATTGCGTCAGGTCGTTGGTGCCGATCGACAGGAAATCCAGCCGGGGCAGCAATATGTCGAGCACTTCGGCGAGCGCCGGCACCTCCAGCATCGCGCCATAACGCACCGCCGTCGGCAGCTTCTTCTTCTGCCCCGCCAGCCAGGCGCGCTGATGTTCGACCAACGCGCGCGCCGCGTCATATTCCCATGGCTCCGAGACCATCGGGAACATGACATACAGGATCTTGCCCGCCGCCGCCTCCAGCAGCGCGCGCGCCTGCGCCTTCATCAGCGCATCGCGGTCGAGCGCCAGCCGCAGCGCGCGCCAGCCCATCGCCGGATTATCCT
>CAZLSU010000158.1:0-4590 GCA_964562225.1 uncultured Sphingobium sp. | reverse complement strand
AGGCCGGGGTCCAGTCCCCACGCTTTGGACTGGACCCCGGCCTGCGCCGGGGAACAACTTTATATAGGTTTTGATCAACGCAACTTGGGCTTACCCGCTCAACCCGTCGATAGCCCCCCACCCATCGGCCCCGATTCCCCGCAACCCATACCGATGGACGGCGCGTACACCCCCCAGTGCCATCACAACCATCGGCGCGTGAACCGCCAAAACCGCAAAGCGCACCCGCCCCAACACGCGCGCCCCCGGATGCGAGCGCGTCACGAACAGCGGCGACACAAAAATCATGTCCGCCCCACCCCGCCGCGCCGCCACCAATTCGCGCGCATCATGCACCGGCGCGCTATGCAGCATCCGCCGCACCCCACCCCGATGATCCCGCCCATGCCAGCCATCCGCGCCCCACGCCTTCGCCTGCCGCGCGCTGCCCGCCAGCAGCAAGACCAGCCGCCGTCGCCGCGCGATCGCCGCCACCCGATCGAACAGCGCCCGCCGCGCCTTCGCGCCCGTCGCATGATGGCGAAACAGGATTCCCCCGCCCCCGCGCGGCAACCGCGCCACCGCCGCCAGCAGGCGCGCGTCGCTGACCCGCTCGTCGGTCATCAGCCATAGGCAGGGCAATGTTTTACTATGGCGACCCATCATGCCCCTCCCTATAGCAGCGCCCATGAAGACGCCCAGCCCCACCCGCAGCCGCCAGCCCAGCCCCAGCGCGGACGCCGCCACCCGGCTGGCGACGATCCGCGACAGCATCGACCGCGCCGCCCGCCTGACGCAGCGCAGCGGAGACGATATCCGCCTGATCGCCATTTCCAAGATGCACGACGCGGCGGCCATCACCCCGCTGATCGACGCGGGCCAGCGCATCTTCGGCGAAAACCGCGTCCAGGAAGCGCAAGCCAAATGGCCCGCCCTGCGCGAAACCACGCCGGACATCCAACTCCACCTCGTCGGCCAGCTCCAGTCCAACAAGGCGGCCGACGCCGTCGCGTTGTTCGACGTCATCCATTCGCTCGATCGCCGTTCGCTCCTGACCGCGCTGGCCAAGGCGATGGAAGCGGCCGACAGGCGCCTGCCCTGCTATATCCAGGTCAATATCGGCGCGGAGGATCAGAAAGGCGGCTGCCCGATCGCCGACACCCCCGCGCTGCTCGCCGCCGCCCGCGCCGCCGACGTGCCGGTCGTCGGCCTGATGTGCGTCCCCCCCGCCGATGTGGAAGCGGCCCCCTATTTCGCCCTGCTCGCCAAAATGGCGCGCGAAGAGGGTCTCGACCGCCTGTCGATGGGCATGTCGAGCGACTATGAAACCGCGATCATGCTCGGCGCGACCGATGTGCGCGTGGGGACGGCGCTGTTTGGCGGGCGGGGGTAAGCGCCAACTTCCCCCCTCCCTTCCAAGGGAGGGGCCGGGGTTGGGGTGCGAGCAAAGCGAGCATAAGCCCTATCGCCGCGTCACCCGCCTCACCCCGCGCACCCACCCCGTCATCCCGGCCCCCGAGCCGGGATCTCGCTTTCCCTTCATCGACAGATAATAACAAGACCCTGGATGAAGGCTCTCCCGAACCTGTCAAAGGGTCCGGCGCGGCACAGAGCAGCAGGCAGCAGCCAACCACAAGCCGCCCTCAATCACCGTCATCCTGAACATGTTTGACGATCCATTTCTCCGGATCGAGCGGCGGTTTGCAGGGCAGGATGGGTGCTGAGCCGACAGGTCAGCGAAGCGCAACAGGTTCAGCATGACGGTGGAAAGCGACTGGGATCGACCAAAGGCGCAATTTAATGCCTTCGTATTGCTCCCTAATAGCTGCCGTGATCAGGACCGTTCTCAACCCTATATGGGCAGCACTCCTTCTTCACCACCCATCGCCCGCCATTGCGGGAATAGAGCTTGGCGACCAATTTTTGAAACTAATGCAGCGAAATCTGACGCGGCAGGATGTAGCAACCCTGCAAGATCGTCGAGCTTTTCAATCGGCATATCCAGTCCACCCGCTTGAACCACGCCGCCCCTGTGATCATAGAGCCGGAACGCGATGATCCGCTTTCCTTGGTTGTTCAGCTTGGTCGCCATCAAGCCGTGCGCAAGGAAGTGCCGATCTTCCTCAAGCTGGACAAACACGCTCACCATGGACCGAAGTTTGCCCGCGAACGCTTTCACCGGGCCGTCTATATTGAGAATTGTCTCCAGTCGCTTCAGCTTGGAAGAGAGCTTGAACGGCAAATCGCCCAAAGGATTATAGTCGGGATGTTGGCGGCACATCATTAAGAGGTGGGTGACTGAAAACTCCACGGCCGCGTAACGCTGTATGAACAGACCACGAAGATAGATGCCTCGCTCAAACAGGGCAGTATGCTCATCCTCGGAAGGTTCGGTTTGGGCCATAGATGCCAGCTTACCGGACGACATCCGCTGGCGCGAGATGTGGCTAAATTTTATTCCATCATTCTGCTTCTCCAGTTTTGCCGCTGAAACCAGACGGTCTCCTAACCACCCTTCTTAGCCAATAGCCGCCAACGCACCAAAGCCTGTCCTACAAACCCCCACCCATGCTAGACCCAAACAACAGGCTCTTTCTCCCCGTCGAACCCCTAAAGCACGCCACGCCACATAATTTCCAACTCACGACATAATATGTCGCATCCGGCGGGAAATATGCGAAGTTAAGCCCCGCGCCGACCGCGAATCACTCGCCCTCCGCCGTCTCCCGCACCCCGCCGCACCCTTTGAGCGTCCCCTCCGCAAAGGCGATCTGCACCCGGTCGGACCAGATGGCATCGCTCATCCCGTCGCTGCACGGCCCGGCGGTCACGGTCGCGGTAAAGCCTTCGCCCTGGTAGCGAACCGCGCGGTCATCATCGGTGCGGATCAGGGTGCCGACCGGCAGCGGCGCCTTGTCGGGCCGGGTGAGCGTCGCGCGGCCGTCCCGGATCGTCAGGTTCCAGAAAGGCTCGGTCCCGATCGCGCGATAGCTGTCTTCGTCCCTTGCGACCGGGCGGCGCGGCGCAGGCGGCGGTTCCACAGGCGCAGCGACCGGCGCGGCAGGCTCCGCCCGATTCTCGATGATCGGCGTCGAAACCTCGGGCACGACATTGGCCGCCGTCGATTCATTGCCGACCACATTCTGGACAATCGGATCACCGCAGGCGGTCAGCAGGACCAGCAGCCCCAAGCCAGCCGCCCGCACGATCACACGTCCAGATTGGCGACGTTCAGCGCATTGTCCTGAATGAACTCGCGGCGCGGTTCGACGATGTCGCCCATCAGCCGGGTGAAGATCTCGTCGGCGACGTCCGCCTGCTCGACCTCGACCCGCAGCATGGAGCGGTTATTGGGGTCCAGCGTGGTCTCCCACAACTGCTCGGCATTCATCTCGCCAAGCCCCTTGTAGCGCTGGATCGACAGCCCCTTGCGCCCCGCCGCCAATATCGCTTCCAGCAGGTCGCTCGGCCGCGAGATATGGGTCGCGCCCTTGACCGGCGCGGTCGGCAGGTCGTCGTCGCCCAGTTCCTCCTGCGCTGCCGCCGCCTTGGCGGTGACCAGGCGGCTGGGGGTCAGATAACTGTCGGACTCCTCGCTCGCCAGGCTGTGCAGCTTGCGCGCCTCCGCCGATCCCAGGAAACCATGTTCGATGACATGATGGTCGGTGACGCCGCGCCACAGCCGCTCGAAATGGAAACCGCCTTCCTCGGCGATCCGGCCGGTCCAGCGGCTTTCCAGATCATGTTCGCCGATCCATTGGATCGCGGCGTCCAGGCGCGCGGCCTGCTGGTCCTGCGTCAGTTCGGCGTCGAGCGCCCCGGTCAGGCTCAGCGCCTCGATGATCCGCGGGTCGTAGCGCCGTGGCACATAACGCATCACCGCACGCATCTTGCGCGCATGATCGACCAGCGATCGCAGATCGTCGCCCGACCGCGATCCGCCCGCGCCCTCCAGCACCATCATGTCGACGCCATTGTCGACCAGATATTGCTCCAGCGCCGCTTCGTTCTTGAGGTAGACCTCGGATCGCCCGCGCGTCGCCTTGTAGAGCGGTGGCTGGGCAATGTAGAGATGGCCGTTCTCGATGATCTGCGGCATCTGTCGGTAGAAGAAGGTCAGCAGCAGCGTGCGGATATGCGCGCCGTCGACGTCGGCGTCGGTCATGATGACGATCTTGTGGTAGCGCAGCTTTTCGATGTTGAATTCTTCGCGGATGCTGGTGCCCATCGCCTGAATCAGCGTGCCGACTTCCTTGGACGAGAGCATCCGGTCCAGCCGCGCGCGTTCCACGTTCAGGATCTTGCCCTTCAGTGGCAGGATCGCCTGATTATGCCGGTTGCGCCCCTGCTTGGCGGAACCGCCCGCGGAATCACCCTCGACCAGGAACAGTTCGGACTTGGCGGGATCGCGCTCCTGACAGTCGGCCAGCTTGCCCGGCAGGCTGGCGATGTCGAGCGCACCCTTGCGCCGCGTCAGCTCGCGCGCCTTCTTGGCGGCCTCACGCGCGGCGGCGGCGTCGATCACCTTCTGGATGATCATTTTGCCGTGGCCGGGATTCTCTTCCAGCCACTCGGCCATCTTGTCGGCCATCAGGCTTTCGAGCGGCTGGC
>CAZLSU010000157.1:0-4615 GCA_964562225.1 uncultured Sphingobium sp. | reverse complement strand
GTGGTGGGCGCGCGCATGGTGGGCGCGGGGGCGATGGTGTCGGTGCTCATGGAGGTGCTCGTGGGTGGAAGGGGAAAGCCGCGATGCTAGGCCCTGATGAGCCAAAAGAGAATCAATCCTTTTTTTGGCCGAGCACAAGTATCCTTTGTGCATGATCCCCGAACTCAAGACCTTCGTCGCCGTGGCCCGCGAGGGCACCTTTGCCGCCGCCGGCCAGC
Organism: uncultured Sphingobium sp.; assembly: GCA_964562225.1. Lineage (GTDB taxonomy): Bacteria > Pseudomonadota > Alphaproteobacteria > Sphingomonadales > Sphingomonadaceae > Sphingobium. The sequence continues at coordinate 4,397 of CAZLSU010000157.1, read as the reverse complement.
GCATCGGCCTGACACAGGCGGCCGTGAGCGCGCAGATGAAACGGCTGGAGGAGGAACTGGGTTTCACCCTGTTCGACCGCACGGGGCGCTCGGCGCGGCTGAACCGGCGCGGGCAACAGACGCTGACGCAGGCGCAGGCGCTGATCCAGCTGTACGGCCAGCTCGGTTCGCGCCAGCGCGCCAAGGGGCAGGCGGTGTTCGTGAGCCTGGGCGCCATCGCCTCGGTGCAGCAGGCCGTGCTGCCGCAGGCCCTGGTGAAGTTCCACCGCCAGTGGCCGGGCAGCCGCACACGCGTGGTGCCCGGCGTGTCCACCACGCTGCTGAACGCGGTGGACGCGGGCGAACTCGACGCGGCACTGATCATCCGGCCACCGTTCGCGCTGCACAGCGACCTGCGCTGGACGCCCTTGGCGCGCGAGCCTTTCCGCCTGCTGGTGCCTCGTGGCGCGCCCGCGGGCGACTGGCGCGAACTGCTCACGGGCCTGCCCTTCATCCGCTACGACCGCAGCTCCTTCGGCGGCCGGCAGGTGGACCGCTTCCTTCGCGCCAATGGCCTGGCGGTGCGGGAGGTGTGCGAGCTCGACGAGCAGGAGGCCATCGTGCGCCTGGTGGCGGCGGGCCTGGGCGCGGCCCTGCTGCCGCAGACCACCGACCGGCGCCGCTGGCCGGCGGGCGTGCGCGCGCTGGACCTGGGGGCGCACACCTTCCACCGCGACATCGGCCTGGTGCACCGGGCCGACCTGCCCGAGGCCATGCAAGGCTTGGCTGGCCTGATTGCCGAGGCTTACGGCACGCAGTTGACCTGATCAGGCCGTCGCCGCAGCGCTCAGTCCCAGCTTCTTCGTCATCTGCTCGCGCAGCACGAACTTCTGGATCTTGCCGGTGATGGTCATGGGCAGGGCCTCGACGAACTCGAAGTAGGCCGGCACCTTGTAGTGCGCGATCTGGCCCTGCGCGAAGGCGCGCAGCTCGTCGGCCGTGCAGCGCAGGCCGGGTTTGAGCACGATGCAGGCGCACAGCACCTCGCCGTACTTCGCATCGGGCACGCCCACCACCTGCACGTCCTGCACCTTGGGGTGGCGGTAGTAGAACTCTTCCACCTCGCGCGGGTATACGTTCTCGCCGCCGCGGATCACCATGTCCTTGAGACGGCCGACGATATTGACGAAGCCTTCGTCGTCCATGGTGGCCAGGTCGCCGGTGTGCATCCAGCCCTCGGCGTCGATCGCCTCGGCGGTCTTGTCGGCGTCGTTCCAATAGCCCTGCATCACCGAGTAGCCGCGCGTGCAGAACTCGCCCACGGTGCCGCGTGGCACGGTGTGGCCGTCGGCGTCGACGATCTTGATCTCCAGGTGCGGCTGCACGCGGCCCACGGTGGACACGCGCCGCTCCAGCGGGTCGTCCACCGCGCTCTGCGTAGAGACGGGTGAGGTCTCGGTCATGCCGTAAGCGATGGTGACCTCGCCCATGTTCATCTGGCGCTGCACGCGCTTCATCACCTCGATGGGGCAGGGCGAGCCGGCCATGATGCCGGTGCGCAGCGTGCTCAGATCGGTGCCCGCGAAGTCGGGGTGGTCGAGCGCGGCGATGAACATGGTGGGCACGCCGTAGAGCGCGGTGCAGCGCTCGGCCTGCACGGTGCGCAGCACGGCGGCCGGGTCGAAGGCTTCGCTGGGGTAGACCATGGTGCTGCCGTGCGTGACGCAGGCCAGGTTGCCCATGACCATGCCGAAGCAGTGGTACAGCGGCACGGGGATGCACAAGCGGTCGGCCGGCGTGAGGCGGATGGCCTCGCCCACGAAGAAGCCGTTGTTGAGGATGTTGCGGTGCGTGAGCGTGGCGCCCTTGGGGTGGCCGGTGGTGCCGCTGGTGAACTGGATGTTGATCGGGTCACGCGCCTTCAGGCGCGGGCCGATGGCCGCGAGCCGCTCGCGCGCGGCGGGCGTGGCGCGCGCGCACACGTCGGCGAAGTTGAGCATGCCCGGCGTGCGCTCCTCGCCCAGGCGCACCACCCAGCGCAACTCGGGCAGGGCCAGGGCCTGCAACTGGCCGGGCTCGCAGCGGTCGATCTCTGGCGCCACGCCGCGCAGGATGGCGATGTAGTCGCTGGTCTTGAGGGCGGGCGCCAGCACCAGTGCGCAGCAGGCCACCTTGTGCAGGGCGTAGGCCAGTTCGCTGGCGCGGTAGGCGGGGTTGATGTTGACCAGGATGAGCCCGGCGCGCGCGGTGGCGAACTGGGTCAGCGTCCAGGCGCTGCAGTTGGGCGCCCAGATGCCCACGCGGTCGCCCGGCTGCAGGCCCATGGCCAGCAGTCCGACGGCCAGCTCGTCGGCGCGCTCGCGCAGTTCGGCCCAGGTCCAGCGCACGCCTTCGCTCGGGATCACCAGCGCCTCGCGGTTGGCGTGTTCGCGCGCGGTGGCGTCCAGCGCGGCGCCGATGGTGCCTTCGCGCAGGGGCGGCTGCGTGGGGCCGCGGGCCAGCGACTCGGTGGGGGTGTTCATGGGGTTTCTCCTGGGCGGAGTGGCATGTTCGCGCCGACTCGGTGGCGCCGCACCCTCGGGCAATCCCCATGCCCGGGTGTTTCGTAGCGGAACACCCGCTGTCGCGCGGTGGAACTTCTAACGCCCGGGGCGGCGGAAGGCGCGGCGCGCCCGGTCGACTTCCGCGCGCACCACGCAGCCCTCGGCGTGGTCGTTGATCAGGCCCATGGCCTGCAGGAAGGCGTAGACGGTTGTGGGGCCCACGAACTTCCAGCCGCGCTTCTTCAGGTCCTTGGACAAGGCGATGGAGGTGGCCGAGGTGGAGGCGGTCTGCGGTGGCGCCAGTTCGCCGGGCGCCGGTTCGTGGCGCCAGAAGTAGGCGGCCAGCGAGCCCTCGGTGGTCACCATCTCCTGCGCGCAGCGCGCGTTGTGGATCACGGCCTCGATCTTGCCGCGGTGCCGCACGATGCCTGGGTCGGCCAGCAGGCGCTCGACATCGCGTTCGGTGAAGCGCGCCACGCGGTGGACGTCGAAGCCCTTGAACGCGGCGCGGAAGTTCTCGCGCTTGGCCAGAATGGTGCGCCAGCTCAGGCCCGACTGGAAGGCTTCCAGGCTGAGCTTTTCGAACAGGCGCTGGTCGTCGCTGACGGGGAAACCCCACTCGCGGTCGTGGTAAGGCAGGAACTCGGGTGCGGAGGCGCACCAGCGGCAGCGCGGCTGGCCGTCGGGGCCGGGAAGGATCTGGCTCATGGAAGTCGATCAGTGCGTGAGAAAGGACAGGCGTTCGTCCAAGCGCGAGGGTTCGATCGCCAGGATCTCGGCCTGCACCACGGACTCGGCAACGAAAGGGTCCTGGGCGACCCGTTTGCGCAATGCCTCGATGGACTCGCCGCGCGCCAGCACCGCACCGCCCTGGGCGTCACCGAGGCCGCCCGCGAGGACGAACACGCCGTCGTCGAAACCACGTTGCAGCCAGGCCTTGTGGCCGGCCATGTGCTCAGGCGCGCGGTCGCGCCGTGCGCCAAAGCGCAGGAGGACGAGGTGCATGGGAGTGTCCCTTGAGGTTCAGGCGCGCGCACGGCGCGTGGCGGATGGCTCGGCGGGCGTGCAGGCACGAACCCAGTCGTTCAATAGCTGCACCTCGTGCGACACGTAGGCGGGGTCACCGAACGCCGTGGCCAGGGCGGCCACGCCTTGCGTGCGGCCCAACAAATGCAGGGCAAAGGCGGCGGCGCCATCGCCGCAGCCCATGCGCTCGAATTGCTCGCGCAGCCAGCCGGCGAACAAGGCCATCACTTCGCCGGCACGACCCTGGGCCGCATGATCGAGCTTGGCCAACTCCTGACACAGGCTGCCCACCGGGCAGCCATGCTTCATGATCTTGTCCTGGTTGCGCAGCAGGATGTCGACGAACCGGCAAATGCGCTCGGTCGGGTCTTGCTCCTCGAAGGACCATTCGTCCAGCATTTGCCGTGTGCGCACCAGGCGCAGGTCGATCACGGCGTCGAGGATCTCATCCTTGGTCTTGAAGTGGTAGTAGAAGTTGCCGCGGGAGATGCCCACCGAATCGGCGATGTGGCTGAAGGACGTGGGCGCATAGCCCTGCTCATAGAAGAGGCGGTCAGCGGTTTCGATGATCTGGTCGCGGATGGTCACATGCACTCCGAGGCCTGTAGGACAATTGTCCCAGGCAACGGGGCGCAGCATAGGACGACTGTCCTACGGCGTCAAGTGACTGTTCGCACGGGGCGGATCACCTCATCGCCGTGGGCAGCCAGGTCGCGATCAGCGGGAACGCGACCAGCAGGCCCAGGCGCAGGAAGTCGGCCAGCAGGAAGGGCAGCACGCCCACGTACATGCGACGCAGGGGCACGTTGCGCACCAGGCCATGCATCACCATCACGTTCAGGCCGATGG
>CAZLSU010000156.1:0-4635 GCA_964562225.1 uncultured Sphingobium sp. | reverse complement strand
CTGGTGCTGGTGCTGGTGCTGGTGCTGGTGCTGGTGCTGGTGCTGGTGCTGGTGCTGCTGGTGCTGCGGCGGCTGCTGGTGGCGCTGCTGCTTTTTCTGCTGCTTCTTTGCTGCCTTTGGCAGTGGCAGCAGGTGTCGTGACAGTAGCCACAACTAACCAAAACAATTCTGGAACGACTCAAGGAACAACTGGCGGCACACGCTGATCAGCTTCTGTCCTCCTAGGCGCCTGCGGGCGCCTTTTTTATTGGGGCATCCTCCATTGAATCTTATTGCTCGACTCATCTTGGGGGGGCTCGTAGTCTTGGCTAGTGGCTGTTCCTCGCTGCTAGGCCCTGAGACAGAAACAGCCGCCTATTTGTTTCATAAAGAAGAATCGACTAAGGCCCGGCTGGATAAGCTAGCGTCCCGGCTAAACCCCTCGATACGCTATTTGCTGGTGCATCAAGAAGGAAACCTGCCAACCCTGCTGGTACTTGGCAATGTGCTTCAAGTCCCAGGGGGACCTGTAGAGGTGTGGTATTCGGCGGGAGGTGAGCTCTTCAAGTTTCAATCGGGAAGACTGGTGGGAACCAACGGGCTCCCAGTTGATTGGACCTCCGTTCGGTTCTTGTCAAAAATTCCTTCTTGGGAAACCGTGTCCCCGGACTATGCTCCCGTTTACATGCGGTCGAGAAGCGAGTTGCCGGGCTATCGCTCGAACATAAAGGAGTCCATGAGGCTCACACGCATGGTGGTTTCCGCTGATGGCACTCTTCGGTTGCCTTTCTCTTTGTCAGAGGCTATGCCCCCGTCTTCGCTGAAAAACTACACCTGGTTCCGTGAGCAAGTTGTTGCAGATAGCCCGCACGCTGTATTGCCGGAGAGTTGGTTTGCAGTTGCCCAAGATAATGGGGAAGAACGAGTTGTTTTTTCCCGGCAATGTGTAAGCGCGCAAATGTGTTTTCAATTTCTCCAATGGCCTTTGCGTGGGACAGGGCGATGAATAGCCGTTTTTCAAATCGAAATGTGACTCTTGTGGTCCTGTTGGGCTTAGCTTGGGTGCCACGGGTCTCAGCTGAGTTGTTGACCCCTCAGCAACTTGAAAATGCGCCACCGGCTGGAGTTGTTTACGGGGCAGTTCAGGCAGGCGAGCGGTTGAGTGATTGGGTAGTTCGCAATGTGCCTGCAATGCCGAATTCGTATGCCTTGCATTGGTTGGTTGCGGCGGAGAGAGGTCCGCAAGTGGCCCTGCGCAATGCCGTAGTTTCGGGCCTCCGCATGACTAGCTCGGGGGAAACGGGGGGGGCCGGAGCTTTGCGTGTGCTGGAGTCACTTCCCGTCACGGGGCGTGTGCCGCTTGCCAGTGCCGACGGATATTGGTTGCAAGTGTCGCCACAGTTTGATCCGGTGCTGGGCGATCGTGACCATGTTCGTTGGTATGGCGAACCTAGCACGGTCGGGGTGTTGGGGCACGATGGGCAGGTTTGCATTGTGACGCATCAGCCTCTTTCGAAACTACGACAGTATGTTCGCGCTTGTATTGCTGCCGAATTGCCTATTGATACGGTTTGGGTCGTTCAGCCGGATGGCCGGGTGATCAAAGTAGCCTTTGCGGAGTGGAATGCTGAACAAGATATCGAGTTGGCGCCCGGTGCCTGGGTTTGGGCTCCCGGCCGTGGCGCTGTGGGTGAAGGCACGTCCGCCAATCTGGCGCGGTTTTTGGCGACTCAGCCACCGGCTGAAAGTATTTGGCCTGAAAAGCCTAGGTTTGAGCCCGCTGCGCTCCTAGAAAAACGTGTGATCACTAAGCCGCAGTTGACGGCAAGTGATTGGGGCGAAATCGGCTTGTTGCAAACGCCGACGGCACGAATGGCGCCAGCCGGGAGTGTCAGGACCCATTTTTCAGGCTCGTATCCCTATACGCGTGGAACCGTCATGCTGCAGCCATTCGATGGAATGGAAGCAGGTTTCAGATACACCGACATCGCCAATCGTTTGTACGGAGAATCCATTGCAGGCGACCAGACGTACAAAGATAAATCGATCGACGTGAAGCTGCGGCTTCTAAAAGAAAGCGCAAATCTGCCCGAGCTGGCGGTGGGTATGCGTGATATTGGTGGTACCGGCTTATTTTCCGGCGAGTATTTGGTTGCCAACAAGCGCTGGAGCGCCTGGGATGCTAGTTTGGGCTTGGGTTGGGGATATCTGGGGGGGCGGGGTGATATCCAATCGCCTCTCGGGTTTTTGGGGAACTCTTTCAAGACGCGAACTACCTTCAGCGGCGGATCTGGTGGCGAAACCAATGAACAGAGCCTGTTTCGTGGTGACGCATCGGTTTTCGGGGGAGTCCAGTGGAGCTCTTCCACAGGAAAATGGTTACTGAAAGCAGAGTACGAAGGGAACAACTACACCTCAGAGCCGCTGGGTGGACGCGAGAAACAAGACTCTCCATTTAATTTCGGAATGGTCTATCGCTATTCCCCCAGTGTAGATTTATCTGCCGGCTACGAACGTGGTAATCGCGTGATGTTCGGCTTAACGCTCCATTTTGGATTGCATCAGCTGGAGATGCCAAAGTTCCTAGATCGACCTTTGCCCCCTTTGGCTGCCAAGCCCCTGTCGCCAGCGGAGCCGCTTAACTGGTCAGCGATTGCCGCTGAAATCAACGCTCAAACGGGCTGGACTGTCCGCGCGCTTTCGATCCAAGGGCATCGCCTCGTTTTGTCTGCTGAGTCGGATGGCGCAGTCTTTTTGAAAGAGCGGGTGGAGAAGGCCATTCGTGTATTGCATCACCGAGCACCCGTAGTTGTGAGGCACTTTTCCTTCGAGTTGAGCGAACGCGGCTTGGCCATGATGGGGCTTGATATCGATCGCGCCGAATGGTTGACCCAGCAAACTCAGGCTCAAGCGCCGGCTTTAACGCTGCCGGCCCTTCAAGCGCGTGCTTCGACTGCGCGGATGGCCCCGGTCAGCGCGAGCGATGGAAGCGATGGGTTTCTTTCCGATAAGAGCGCCTCGAGTTTCGTGGTGGCTCCAAGTTACAGCCAGAGTTTTGGGGGGCCCGACGGCTTTGTTCTTTACCGTGCCGGGGTATACGCCAAGTTCGAGCAGCGCTTGACTCCGACAACGTGGCTCAGCGCAACCCTAAACGGTCGAGCTTTCGACAACTACGATACCTTCGTATACAACGCGCCCAGCAATCTACCGCGGGTGCGCACAGACGTTCGACGCTATGTAACGTCTTCTAGGGTGACCCTTCCTGAGTTGCAGGTTACGCATGTCGAAGATTTCGGTGGCGGGCACTATGCCAGCGTTTACGGAGGTTTCCTGGAGTCTATGTACGCGGGTGTCGGCGGTGAGTGGTTGTACCGGCCATGGCAAAGCAACTTTGCTTTTGGCGTGGATGTCAACCGTGTGCGACAGCGAGGTTTTTCGCAGGATTTTGCGCTTCGGGACTATCAAGTAAACACCGGTCACGCGACGGCGTATTGGGATACCGGGTGGAATGGGCTGCGGGCCAAGCTGCAGGTGGGCCAGTATTTGGCTGGGGATGTGGGTGCCACCTTGGACCTGCATCGTGTTTTTGCCAACGGCACGACGATTGGTGCATGGGCTACCAAAACCAACGTGTCTGCAGAGCAGTTTGGCGAGGGCAGCTTCGACAAGGGTATTTACGTCACGATCCCGATTGATCTGCTCCTTCCGAAAACCAGCGCTGGAACTGCCAACGTAGTTTGGTCACCCCTCACTCGGGATGGCGGCGCCCGTCTAGCTAGGAGTGTGGGGCTGTTCGACTTGACAGCTCAACGTGATGCCCGTTCCATGCAATGGGTGTCTGACCCCACAACCCGCCAAAAAAATCGTTTCCGCTTTGGCGAAGATCTCTCGCTCATTGAGAGTGACCCCGTCAACTCATGGAGTCAAGTGGGTGGCGTTGCCAAACAATTTGGTCAACGTGTGTCCGGTGTTCCGGCATCTGCTTGGGCTACGGGTGTCGCTGGCGTGATGCTCTCCGGTTTTGCAGATACTGAGTTGAAGAATTGGGCAGCCAATCATCAAGGCGGCGGCTGGGAGCGTGCGGCGAAGTTGAGTAATGCATTGCCTGTAGCACTAGCCCTTGGTACTGGCGCTTTGGCGACTGGTCTTGCAGGCGATAGTGCTGCAGACACTGCGCGCTCCTCTCTCATGGCTGCCGGTGTGACCTTGGGTGCAAACACCGTCTTGAAATATGCGGTCGGCAGATCTCGCCCTAAAGATGGGCTCGGGGCATCTAATTTCCAAGGCGGAACGGCTAATGCCGGTCAATCAAGCTTCGCATCCAACCATGTGGCAACCACTTTTGCGCTGATCACACCTTTTGCCCAAAGGTACGACCAACCGGGTCTTTATGCGTTGGCTGCCACCAGTGCTTTGGGTCGGATTCAGCAAGGGGAGCACTGGTTTTCGGATACGGTTGCAGGCGCCTTCCTGGGCTACGCCATCGGCTCTTTGATGCCAAGCTTGTCTGCGCAAAAGCCAAAGGGTTGGCAGGCGGATGTCAGCCCGCAATACATCGGCGCCACCAAGCGCTTTTAGCGGCTGATTATTCCGCTGCGGTCAGCCCGTTGGCAAAGTGTTCGGCCATGCGCTGCGCGGTGAGCGCAGGGTCGCGGG
>CAZLSU010000155.1:0-4716 GCA_964562225.1 uncultured Sphingobium sp. | reverse complement strand
CGAATACCGGCGGATTGAAGTAACGATAAGCATCATAGTCACCCAGGTCGAGATCGAATGTCTGCTCCAGCGCCTCCATAAATTGCCTGGCTTCGGCGCCGTCGCAGCCGAGGTCGAAGTTAAGCGAGGTTTTAAGGCGGATGGTCTTGTGCTTGGGCAGGCCGATTTCTTCATGCAGCAATTGCAGGAGCTGCTGCATGACAGGGTCTTCGGGGAAGTGGGGGGCCAGGTTCATGGTGGGAGCACGCAGGAGTGGGTGAGGGGGATGGTCGTGATGATGGCAGTATTTGTTGCGGGTCAGAAAGAGTGCCAAGCCTATCAAGAATAGAGCGAGGGGGAGGAGTTGAATGCTGAGAATGATGGCCACATAAGGTAGCCAGAATGTCAGGATCAAGCCGCTTACGATAAAAGTGGCAGCAAAACGCTTTCTGAGTGTGCCGTCGGTGATTTTGTAATGCAGCAATAGATAAAAGGCGAAGAAGATCGCCGTCTGTAGATACAGCATTTGACTATGGCTCATCTGAGTACACATGCATTGAGAGGCTTGAGCGCTGCGGGCCAATTCCCCCGCTGACCCGAGCCTCTAGGCCGATGATGATGTCTGCACGCTGGAAGTTGCGGAGCTGGCGGGATATCAAATCGCGGGTGAAGTTTTCGATCAGTGATTCTGCCTTGCTGGAAATGATCCCAATTGGGGCTGCAACCGCACCTGAAATGGCTTTTTTGACGACGTTATTTCGGTTGTTCAGGCTATCGGCCTGTTTTCTGGTCAATGGTTTTGAAATGGCCACTGTCATGAGGCACGGAAGATCCTGGGCGAGCATTCGCTCATACAGACTTTGTAGTCGCAGGCGAACCTCTGGCGCAGAGGCCTTTGCGTCTAGCAAGCAAAGGCTGGCAAGTGCTTGCTTGTTATCGGGCCGTACAGTGAAACGAATCACGCTGAACGTGACGCCGTAATGGCCGATGTACTGAGTCCTTTCAAGGTTCACGGATTTCTTGCCGAGAAGGTTGCGAGGGCGCTAGTTTCGGTCAGGCTTGGCCGATTCTGTAGAGGGTTGAGTGGGCACCTGAGGCAGTTTGGGAAGCGTATGGTGCCCGACCAAGCAATTTCCTACAGAGTCTTCTGATGTTGGCAATTTGGCTGTCGGGCATCCTGGCGCAGGCGTGATAAAAACCACGTCACATTCTGTATAAAATCCCGGCAAAACCCCTGAATTCAGCGTATGTTTCACCGCAAAATCTTGTAGGGCGATTCCGCCCACTACTTAAAGGGAGTTAAGCATGGGTTTGCTTCGTGTCGCCTCGGCGATGTCATTGTGTGCGGTGGCGTTTTCGGTCCAGGCCGAGCAGTTGCCGATCGAGGTGCTCAGTGCGGTGGTCAAGGACCAGAAAATCGCCGACGCCGAAGTCTTGTTGCAACGCAACGGCGCACAGAATGTGGTGGGGCGCACCAATGCCCAGGGCCAAGTCACTCTCACCAGCGAAGTTGCCGATGGTGCCGACAACCTGCTGATCATCAAGAAGCCCGGCTACTCCAACCTGGTGGTCAAGTGCCCGTGCAAAGGCATGACCTATGCCATCAGCCCGGTGATGGAAAACCTCGACGGCCTGCGTGTGGTGCTGACCTGGGGGCAATCGCCTTCGGACCTCGACTCCCACATGATCTTCCCCGGCAACAACATCTACTTCAACAGCAAGACCGGCACCGATGCCGAGCTGGATGTGGATGACACCGACAGCTACGGCCCGGAAACCATCACCCTGCAGAAAAAACACTACGGCGAAAGCTACGTGTACGCCGTGCATGACTTCTCCAACCGCACCGATACCGGTTCCACGGCGCTGTCCGAAAGCCAGGCCAAGGTGTTTGTGTACATGGGCCAGTCCCTGGTCCGCACTTACTACGTGCCGACCAATCGCACCGGTAACTTGTGGACCGTGTTCCGCATGACCGGCAGCGGTGACTTCCAGGACATCAATACCTTCACCGGCGTGCTGGTCGAGGCCAAGGATGTGCTCAACGAAGTCAAACCCCTGCTCAACGACAGCGTTGCCGTGGATGCCGTGGTGGTCAGTTCGGCGGTACAGGGTGATGCGAAAAAGCTGAACCTCAAAGGCGAAGCGGCCTACCAGGCCGGTAACCTGGACCAGGCGATCGACTACTTCCGCCAGGCCATCGAGCTGGATAATTCCTTCGGTAAAGCCTACGGCAATCTCGGCCTGGCCTATCAGAAAGCCGGAAACACCGCCGAGTCGATCTGGGCCAACCGCAAGGCGATTGCCCTGGCCAGCGGCCCGACAGCCGCCACCGTGCGTGCCGGGTCCTACTACAACATCGCGCGGATCTACGAAGCGGCCGGGCAGTTTGCCGATGCGTTGCGTCACTACCAATTGGCCAAGGAACAGAAGGCCAACCCGGTGTATGACAAAGCCATTGAGCGTGTGCAAAACCGCTGATTGAGCTGTAGCAAAGATCTGAAAATGTGGGAGCGGGCTTGCCCGCGATAGCGGTGTAACAGTCAACAGCAGTATCGACTGGGGCACCACCATCGCGGGCAGGCCCGCTCCCACTTTTGTTTTGGGGTGTTTTATAGATTGCCGTTTGCTACCGGCTTCACCCTCGCCGCCTGTGTATCATCCTGTCTCTCTTTTCCACGCGACCTTTCTCGATTCGCTGAAAATCCCGGGCTATGTTTTAGGCCTGTTCAGCGGTCAATGGAGTGACAGCTTATGCACGACACCCTCCAGCAGGTCTTTGGTTATCCACAGTTTCGCCCAGGCCAGGAGGCGGCTGTCAGCGCCGTGCTGGCCGGCCGCTCGGCGGCGGCGATCTTTCCCACCGGCTCCGGCAAATCCCTCTGTTATCAGCTCTCAGCCGTGTTGCTGCCGCACCTGACACTGGTAGTGTCGCCGTTGTTGGCGTTGATGCAGGACCAACTGGACTTTTTGCAGCGCCATGGCATTTCGGCCGGCAGCATTGATTCGACACAAAGCCGTGAGCAGGCCAATGACGTAATGGCCCGCGCTCGCTCCGGCGAATTGAAGATCCTGATGATTTCCGTAGAGCGTCTGAAGAACGAGCGCTTTCGCAACTTTTTGCACAGCGTTTCGATTTCGCTACTGGTGGTGGACGAGGCGCACTGTATTTCCGAGTGGGGCCACAACTTCCGCCCGGACTACCTGAAACTCCCCGACTACCAACACCAGTTCAACATTCCCCAGGCGCTGCTATTGACGGCCACCGCCACGCCCAAGGTCATTGCGGACATGCAGGCCAAGTTCGCCATCGCCCCCGCCGACGTGATCACCACGGGGTTCTACCGGCCCAACCTCAACCTGTGGGTGGAGCCGGTCAGCGGCGCCGACAAGCGCCGGCGCCTGGCGGAGTGGATGGGCGAGCGGGCCAACCAGCCGAGCATCGTCTATGTCACCTTGCAGAAGACTGCCGAGCAGATCGCCGAGCACCTGAATCGCCATGGCATCCAGGCCGAGGCTTATCACGCAGGTTTACCCCATGATAAGCGCGAAGGCATCCAGCGCCGGTTCATGGGCGGCCAGTCCAACTGCATCGTCGCTACCATTGCCTTCGGCATGGGCATCGACAAGAGCGACATCCGCAATGTGGTGCATTTCGACCTGCCCAAATCCGTCGAGAACTACAGCCAGGAAATCGGGCGTGCCGGTCGCGATGGCCAGTCTTCCGAGTGCCTGGTGCTGGCCAACCGCGACAGCCTCAATTTGCTGGAGAACTTTGTGTACGGCGATACGCCGGAGCAGGAAGGCATCCGCCTGGTGCTGGAGGAACTGCTGGCGGCCGGTGATGACGGGCAATGGGAGTTTCTGCTGCGCTCGTTAGCGGAACTGAGCAATATCCGCGAGCTACCGCTCAAGACTTTGCTGGTGCAGTTGGAGCTCAAGGGGGTGATTGCTCCGCGCTATGCGTTTTATGCCGAGTATCGCTTCAAGTACCTGGTAGAACCGGAGGTATTGCTGGCGCGTTTTTCCGGTGAGCGACAGCAGTTTGTCGCCGCGATTATCCAAGCGTGCAAACGGGCCAGGAGCTGGGCCACCGTGGACTTTGACGCGCTTTATCAACAGCACCAGGCCGAACGCGGCCGGGTGGTCAAGGCGCTGGATTATTTCCAGGAGCAGGGCCTGATCGAGCTGGAGAGCAAGCAGATGACCGAGGTCTATAGCCTGCTCGATACCGGGTTTGATCCCCAGGCCTTGAGCGCCGAGTTATACACAGGCTTCAAGCAGCACGAAGCCACGGAAGTGGCGCGGATCCATGGGATGTTGGCGTTGTTCGCCAGTGAGCGTTGCCTGGGCTTTCGGTTGGCCGAGTATTTTGGCGACGCAGCCGCCCCCCGCCAGTGTGGGCATTGCTCGGTTTGTTCTGGACAGGTCGCCCATCTGCCCGCACCACCGGGCCTGGCACCGCTTGTGGATAAAAACTTCCAGGGGCTGTGCGGGGATTTTATCCACAGGCATCATCAACACACCGGCAGCTTGCCAGGGGCCGAGCGCTTGACGCGGTTTTTATGCGGGATCAGCGTGCCACTGTTTACCAAGCTCAAGGCCCGGGGGATTCCAGGGTTTGCGGTGCTGGAAGAGTATCCGTATGCCGAGGTGCGGGATTGGGCCGAGGCCCACCTGAACGACCTGTAAATTCACTTCAACGAGACTTGTCCATGCCTGACTCAATGCCGCAGC
>CAZLSU010000154.1:0-4899 GCA_964562225.1 uncultured Sphingobium sp. | reverse complement strand
GCGCCTCGCGCGCCACCGCCTTGGCCAGCAAGGTCTTGCCGGTGCCGGGCGGGCCATAGAGCAAAAAGCCCTTGGCCGGCCGGATACCCAGCCGCCGGAAAGCGTCCGGGTCTTTCAGCGGCAGTTCGACGCCTTCCTTCAGGCGCATCTGCGCATCGTCCAGCCCGCCAATATCGCTCCACGCGACATTGGGGGCCTGCACCATCACCTCGCGCATCGCCGATGGCTGGACCCGCTTGATCGCCGCCAGGAAATCCTCGCGCGTGACCGACAGTTCGTCCAGCACCTCGGGCGGGATCGTCCCTTCCTCCAGATTGAGGCGCGGCATGAAGCGACGCACCGTATCTATCGCCGCCTCGCGGGTCAGCGCCCCCAGATCGGCACCGACAAAGCCATAGGTCGTCCGCGCCAGTTCATCCAGATCGACATTCTCGGCCAGCGGCATGCCGCGGGTATGGATGCCCAATATCTCGCGCCGTCCGCGCTCGTCGGGCACCCCGACCACGATTTCGCGGTCGAAACGGCCCGGCCGCCGCAGCGCCTCGTCGATCGCCTCGGGCCGGTTGGTCGCGGCGATCACGACCAGATTGGTGCGAGGTTCCAGCCCGTCCATCAGCGTCAGCAATTGCGCGACCAGCCGCTTTTCGGCCTCGCCCGTCACCTGGCCGCGCTTGGGCGCGATCGAATCGATCTCGTCGATGAACAGGATGGACGGCGCAGCCTTGGCGGCCGACTCGAACACCTCGCGCAATTGCTTTTCCGACTCGCCATAGGCCGATCCCATGATCTCCGGCCCGTTGATCAGGAAAAACTCCGCGTCGCTCTCATTGGCGACGGCGCGCGCCAGCCGCGTCTTGCCGGTGCCCGGCGGCCCGTGCAGCAACACGCCGCGCGGCGGATCGACCCCCAGCCGCTGGAACAGTTCGGGATAACGCAGCGGCAACTCCACCATCTCGCGCAACTGGTCGATCGTCTCGGCCATGCCGCCGACATCGTCATAGGTTACGTCGGCGCGCCGCGATTCGCGCGGCTCCTCATATTCGGCGCGCAACTCCACCTCGGTCGCTTCGTCGATATGGACGATGCCCTTTGGCACGGTGGACACCACGACCAGCCGGATTTCCTGAAGGGCGTAGGCGGGCGCCGCGAGCATCTGGCGCAATTGCGGCGGCATGTCGCCGCGATCGACCTGTTGCTGGCCCGCCGTCGCCACGACATCGCCCGCCGTCAGCGGCCGCTGATAGAAGACGCGCTTCAACGCTTCGGGATTGCCCTGGAGCCGCAAATTATTTTGTGCAGGTGCGAACACCACCCGCTGCGCCGGGCGCGGTTCGACCCGGCCGATATTCACAAAGTCGCCCGACCCCGCGCCGGCATTGGCGCGCTGCAACCCGTCGAGGCGCAGCACGTCCAGCCCTTCATCCTCCTTGTACGGACGCACGACCCGTGCGGGCGTGCTGCGCTTGCCGACGATTTCGATGACGTCGCCCTCGGTCACGCCCAGTTCCGCCATGACGGAGAGGGGCAACCGCGCCAGGCCGCGCCCCGCGTCTTCCGGGCGCGCATTGGCGACCTGTATCCTGCGTCCTGCGCTTTCCTGATCGGCCACGGCCATCCCATCCTGCTTGTTATGATCGCACAGATAGGAAGCGCCTGATCAAAGCGAAAGACCCATCGGGTCGGCGAAAGCGGACAAAAAAAGGGCCGACCCGAAGGCCGACCCATGAAAGTTTTAGGAGAGGATGCCTGAAAGGCACCCCTTAAGTGCATCAGGACAGATTATTTCGCAAGTGCGAAAAGAAGTGCGTGATTGCAAAATTTGCATCTTGCCATTTGCATGCTTTTCCTGCTCATTAGCGACAGGATGCAAGAATAGCCCTGCGCGTCGGCAAGATAGAATGAATGACGCGGCGCAGCAGGCAAGGCTTCGGATTTGACCGATTATGCGACGATTACCGCCCCTCACGGCCCTGGAGGCCTTTGTTCAGGTCGCCCGCCTGGGTTCGGTGAAGGCTGCGGCCGAGGAACTGGCGCTGTCGACGCCCGCGCTCAGCCGCCGGGTTCAGGCGCTGGAACGGTTCATCGGTCGCGCGCTGTTCGATCGCAAGCATCAGGCGCTGGAAATCAATAGCGACGGTCAGCGACTGCTCGACGAAATCGCACCCGCGCTCGACGCGATGAGCCAGGCGCTGGAAAATATTCAGAGCGGCGGCAACCAGCTACGCCTGCGGCTGGCGGTCATGCCGCTGTTCGCGACCCAGCGCCTCTTCCCCCATCTGGGCGCGCTGCGGCAGGCGCACCCGCAACTGCATATCGACATCGAAACCACCCCCCATGCCGTCGCGCGGCTGGGGGAGGGGCTGGATGCCGCGATCGTGCTGGCAAAGGATATCGACCCCGCGCTCTACGCGCATGAACTGGATCGGGACGAGGTCTATCTTATCGGCCGCACCGCGCTCGCCTCGGGTGCGCAGGCGCTGTCCAGCCCGGCCGACCTCGCCAATCATACCGTCCTGCTCCATCGGGACATGGCGCTGACGTTCGACGCCTGGAAGGATGCGGTGGGCCTGCCCGATCTTCAGCCATCGGCGATCGACAATTATGATTCGGGCCAGTTGATGCTGGAAGCGGCAGCGCAGGGGCTGGGCGTGGCCGTCATGCACAGCAGCCATTTCAACCAGGCGGGCGATGCCCGGCTGGTGCGGCTGCTGCCCACCTATGTCGAAAGCCCCTATCGCTATTTCTTCGTCTGCCGCCCGCGCGCGCTTCAGACCCGCGCCGTGCGCATCTTCCGCGACTGGCTGGTCGCCGCGGATATCTGATGGACGCGCGGATTTGCGCGCCCTGCGACAAAAATATACCGGCAATTTAACCTTGTTCCACGCCGTCCGTATTAGGGGTCATGGCAAGCGCGACATCATCTTCCGCCAACCCGCAGCATGGGCTGACCGATCGTCTGACGCGATGGGCAAGGGGCATTTCGGGCAAAGCGACTGAGGAGGAGGATGACGGCAGCGACACGTCCCTGCCGCGCGCACGCTCCAACAATGCTACGCTCAGCCGCGAAATCAACCGGCGGCGCAAGCTGTACGAAGAGATTGGCGAGTTCATCTTCGTCCATGATCTCGATCTTACCCCGCTCAACTTCGGCGTGGCCCACGACTATCTGACCGGTGCCAATATCGGCGTGGAAAAGGCGATCAAGGCGGTCCTGATGGAACGCGGCAAGATCACCAACAGCTGGGTCGAAGGCGTCACGGCCGAACAGCGCGCGGACGAAGTGACCGCCGAGGCGCTTGCCTCGATGCTCGACAAGGTCGAGGAAAATCTGTCGCATTTCACCGGGCTGGTCCATGAATCGCGCAGCTCCGCCAAGGATTATGGCGCGGCCTTGCAGGAAGAAGCCAAGGGGTTGAGCGAAAGCGCCGATTCAGAGCCGATCCTGGCCCGCCTCGTCGGTCTCACCCGCTCGATGGTCGAAAAGACGCGCCAGGTCGAAACCCAGATGCGCGAGAATCAGAAACAGACCCACGCGCTCAAATCCAGCCTGGACACGGCGCGCCGCGCCGCCGAGCATGACCATCTGACCGGCCTGCCCAACCGCCGCGCGTTTGAAGCGTCGCTGCGTGAGGAACTGATTTTGGCCCAGAATAATGGCGAACAGCTCAGCATCGCCTTTTGCGACATCGACCATTTCAAGCTGGTCAACGACACGCATGGCCATGATACCGGGGACCGGGTGCTGAAATTCGTCGCCGGGCTGTTGGCTAAAGTGTCCAATGAGCGCTGCCATGTCGCACGGCACGGCGGGGAGGAATTCGTCCTGCTGTTCCGGGGCAAGACCGCCGCCGAAGCCTGCGAAATGGTCGATGAGGTCCGTGAGGATCTGGCCACCCGCAGCCTCGTCAACCGCGCCAATGGCGAACGGATGGAACGGGTCAGCTTCTCCGCCGGCGTCGCCAACGTCTTTGCCTATGAAGACCCGCGCGCCGCGCTCAAGGCCGCCGACCGCGCGCTTTATCTGGCCAAGGAACATGGCCGCAACCGGGTCTATCTGGCCGCCGAGACGGATTGATCGGGCTATCCAGCCCCGTCCGTATCCAGCGCATAGCCCGCCGACCGCACCGTGCGGATGATGTCATGGTGCATTCCATCGGCATTGATCGCCTTGCGCAACCGGCGGATATGGACGTCCACCGTGCGCAGTTCGATATCGCTGTCCTGCCCCCACACGCTGTCGAGCAGCCGCTCGCGTGAAAAGACCCAGCCGGGATGCTCCAGGAAATGCTTGAGCAAGCGGAATTCGGTCGGACCCAGCGGGATCACCGTGCCGCCGCGCCGCACCTTGTGCCCGACGGTATCCATCTCGACATCGGCAAAGGTCAACGTCTCGCCCGCCAGCGCAGGGCGCACCCGCCGCAGCACCGCGCCGACCCGCGCCACCAGTTCGCGGGGACTGAACGGCTTGGTCACATAATCGTCCGCACCGGTTTCCAGGCCCCGGACGCGATCTTCCTCCTCGCCGCGCGCGGTCAGCATGATGATCGGCACATTGGCGGTGCCGGTCATGCGGCGCAGGCGACGGCATACCTCGATTCCCGACAGGCTTTCCACCATCCAGTCGAGCAGCACGATGTCGGGCACGCTTTCCTGCGCCAGCAGCAACGCTTCCTCGCCGTCGACGGTATGGGTGACCTCGAAATCCTCACGCTTGAAATGCCAGATCAGCAGTTCGGCGAGCGCCGCGTCATCCTCGACCAGCAGCATCTTGGCCCGGTTCATCGCGCTCACGAGTCCTGATCCAGTCCGCCGCGCTCGCGTTCGGGCAGTGTCTTGCCGGTCGCGGCATAATAGACCATTTCCGCGACATTGGTCGCATGGTCGCCGATCCGCTCGATA
>CAZLSU010000153.1:0-4982 GCA_964562225.1 uncultured Sphingobium sp. | reverse complement strand
CAGCCCAGCCTTTTCACGTCACGATCATCGGCGGCGGCCCCGCCGGGCTGATGGCTGCCGAAGTCCTGAGCCAGGCCGGGGTCCGGGTGGACCTGTATGACGGCATGCCATCGGTGGGGCGCAAGTTCCTGCTGGCGGGCGTGGGCGGCATGAATATCACCCACTCCGAAGCCTACCCGGCATTTCTTTCACGCTACGCCGAACGCGCGTCGGACATTGCCCCCTTGCTGCGCCAGTTTGGTGCCGAGGCGTTATGCGAATGGATTCATGGCTTGGGCATCGAAACCTTTGTCGGCAGCTCCGGCCGTGTGTTTCCTACCGACATGAAAGCCGCCCCCCTGCTGCGCGCCTGGCTCAAGCGCCTGCGCGACCAGGGGGTAGTTATCCACACCCGGCATCGCTGGCAGGGCTGGAATGCCGACGGCGGCTTAATTATCCACAGCCCGGAGGGCGACAAGACTGTCCACAGCGATGCCGTACTGCTGGCCCTAGGTGGTGGCAGTTGGTCGCGCCTGGGCTCGGACGGCGCCTGGCTCAAGTTGCTGGAAGACCAAGGCGTGCCCTGCACCCCGCTGCAGCCCAGCAACTGCGGCTTCGAGGTGTCAGCCTGGAGCGAATTAATGGTGAGCAAATTCGCCGGCGCGCCGCTGAAAAACGTCGCCATAGGGTTGGCGGATGACAAACCCCGCCTGGGCGAATGCGTGATCACCGCGACCGGTATCGAAGGCAGTCTGATCTACGCGCTGTCGGCGCCGATTCGCGAAGCGATCCACCGCGACGGTTCAGCCACCGTGCACATCGACCTGCTGCCGGGCAAGCCGCTGGACAAGGTGCAGGCCGCATTGGCCAAGCCCCGTGGCTCACGCTCGATGAGCAAGCATTTGCACAGCCAGTTGGGCCTGGATGGGGTAAAGGCTGCGCTGTTACGCGAGTTGGCGCCCACAGGTCACTTCAATGATCCGGCGCAGTTGGCTGTGGATATCAAGGCACTGCCACTGACGCTGGTAAAAACCCGGCCGATGGATGAAGCCATCAGTACCGCCGGCGGCGTACCGTTTGAAGCGCTGGATGAGCGCTTGATGCTCTCGCAGCTACCGGGGGTATTTTGTGCCGGGGAGATGCTGGACTGGGAGGCACCGACAGGTGGGTATTTACTGACGGGGTGTTTTGCCAGTGGGCGGATGGCGGGGCGTGGCATGCTGGAGTGGCTCCAGCGCCGATAGTTGCGGGCAGCTCAGGTCCGCCTTCGCAGGCAAGCCAGCTCCCACATTTTGATCTGTGAACACATTCAAATGTGGGAGCTGCTTGCCTACGATGAGGCCCTGACAGACGCCAAAGAAGTTACTTCTTCTTACGCGGCCCGGTATTAAACACAGGCACTTTGCGCACCGGCTTGATCGACGGTTCCGCCGCCACTTCCCCGCTTTCCACCCACTTGCCCAGGTTGCGCTTACCGCCACCACCAGACGTCTTAGGCTTCTTCGGTTTTTTCGGCTTCTTCACCACCTGCCCGCTGGCATCGGTGTCGGGTACGCGGTGCTCCGGTTCGAAGTCCTGTTCCATTTTGCGGGTCAGGGTCTGGCGGGTCAGCATTTCGATGGCCGAGAGCATGTTCACTTCGTCGGCACACACCAGGGAAATCGCCTCGCCGGTATTGCCGGCCCGGCCGGTACGGCCGATACGGTGGATGTAGTCCTCGGCAACGATGGGCAGGTCAAAGTTGACCACCATCGGCAAATCTTCGATATCCAGGCCACGGGCCGCCACATCAGTGGCCACCAGGATCTGCACCTCGCTGGCCTTGAAACGGTCCAGTGCCCGCTGGCGCGTGGCTTGTGGCTTGTCGCCGTGGATGCCGTCGGCATTGATCCCCAGGCCTTGTAGCTTGTCTACCAATGCATCCACACCGTTGCGGGTCTTGGCGAACACCAGCACCTGCTTCCACTTGCCCTTGCGCATCAGATGCACAAACAGCTCCGCCTTGCGCTTCTTGTCCACCGGCACCACCCATTGCTTGACGGTGTTGGCAGCGACGTTGCGCGGGCTGACTTCGATGCTCAGCGGGTCAATAAGCATCTGCCCGGCCAGCAGGCGGATGTCATCGGAGAAGGTCGCGGAAAACAGCAGGGTCTGACGCTTTTTCGGCAGCATGCGGTAAATGTTCGCCAGCTCTTCGGAAAAACCCAGGTCGAGCATGCGGTCGGCTTCATCCAGCACCAGGGTTTGCAGCTGATTGAGTTTCAGCGCGTTCTGGCGGAACAGGTCGATCAGCCGGCCAGGGGTGGCCACCAGCACGTCGACCCCCTTGCGCAGCTTCATCATCTGCGGGTTGATGCTGACACCGCCATACACCGCGTAAGTGGTCAGGGGCAGGTGTTCAGCGTACTGGGCAACACTGGCGTGAACCTGCTCGGCCAGCTCGCGGGTTGGGCACAGGATCAGCGCGCGCACCGAGTTGGCGGTGACTTTTGGCCCTTCCAGGGTCAGCAGTTGCAGGAGCGGCACGGCGAAACCGGCGGTCTTGCCGGTGCCGGTCTGGGCCGCAGCCATCAGGTCGCGACCGGCCAGCACCGCCGGAATGGCTTGCGCCTGCACCGGCGTCGGGGTCTGGTAGCCAAGCGCCTCGAGGGCGCGCAGCAAGGGTTCGATCAGGCCAAGTGTGGCGAAAGTCATGTGTTTACCGTAGGAAAAATTCAGCGCAAGGGCGTAATGCGCGGCAGTTTACCTTATTTCCGGCTTCGGCTTGCGCCACTGGGGTAGGCTGATCAGCAACACGGCGCTGATAATCACCAGCATCGCCAGGGCTTCTTCCAGGCCGATGGTCTCGCCCACGAACACAATCCCCAGCAACACCGCCACTGCCGGGTTGACGTAGGCATAGCTGGTGGCCGCTGCCGGACGCACGTGCTTGAGCAGGTACATATAAGCGTTGAAGGCGATGATCGAGCCAAAGACGGTCAGGTAAGCCAGGGCCAGCCAGCCTTCCACCGGGGGCATCGCTTGCAGGTGCTCGCCCTTGAGTGCACTGCCGATCAACAGCACCACCCCGGCGATCAGCATTTCGGCGGCGCTGGCCATAGCGCCCTGGGGCAACGGCAAGTGCCGGCTCCATACCGAACCAAAAGCCCAGGAAGCGGCGGCAAACAACAGCAGCCCCGCGCCCAACGGGCTCGATTGCAGGTTGGAGCCCATATTGAGCATGGCAATGCCGATCATCCCCAGAATCACCCCGGCCCACTCCAGACGGGTATTACGCGCGCCCCAGAAATATCCACAGAGCAAGGTAAACAACGGCACCGTCGCCACCGCCAGCGCGGCGACACCGGAGGTCACGCCAGTGTGTTCAGCCACACTCACCGCGCCGTTACCGAAGGTCAGCAGCAAGATGCCGATCATGCCCGCGGCTTTCCACTGCGCCCAGGTCGGCGCCGGCACCCCGCGCCAGCGCAAGTAGCCATACATCAGCGCCCCCGCCGTACAAAAGCGAATCCCCGCCAGCATCAGCGGCGGCCAGTACTCCACGCCAATGCGGATCACCAGGTAGGTGGAACCCCAGATCACGTACAACGCAAAAAAAGCGGCGATCAACGGTAAGGGAAAACGACGTGGGCCAGGCATGGGCAGCTCTGCGGCAGGACAAGGGATCGCTATTTTAGGAATCCACGCCCGTAAACATAAGTTACAAAACCTGTTTAAAGCGCCCATACACTTTTCAAATCATGGTTATCAGGGCTATAAGCCTTGTATTCGAAAGCCCGCCATTGCCAGAGCCTTATTCATGGACAAATACGATCGCATGCTTCTCAGCGCCCTGCTCAAGGATGGGCGCGCCACTTACGCGCAACTGGCCCGCACCGTAAACCTCTCCGCCCCCGCCGTGGCTGAACGCGTGGCCAAGCTGGAGGCCAGCGGAGTGATCACCGGTTACCAGGCCAAGGTCGACCTGTCCAAGATCGGCCTGCCGATCCAGTGCACGATTGAACTGCGCTTGACCAAAAACGGCAGCCAGAAAGTCTACGACGCGCTGGCAGAAATCCCCGAACTGACCGAATGCCATCGGGTCACCGGCGACCCGTGCGTGATCATGCAGGCGGCGGTGGGTTCGATGCCGGAACTGGAAAGCCTGATCAACAGGGTGGCGAAATTCGGGTTCAGCAAAACCTCGATCATCTTGTCGAGCGCCGTAGAGCGGCGGTTGCCGTTGGGGTATTTGGAGGGAAAGAATGGCGGCGCCTGAGCGAGCGCTATCGCGGGCAAGCCCGGCTCCCACAGTTGACCCGATTGCCCGGACTGGATGCGATCCCATGTGGGAGCTGGCTTGCCTGCGATAGCGGTGTATCAGGCCAAAATATCTCAACTGACACACCACCATCGCGAGCACACCCGGCCCCACAGCTAACCCGATTGCCCGGGCTGGATGCGATCCCATGTGGGAGCTGGCTTGCCTGCGATAGCGGTGTATCAGCCACGAATACACCAACTGGCCTACCCACACCCGACGCCCACATTTTGCTCTTTATCGTTCTGAGAATCGGGATCAGAACCCGCGATGTTTCTTCAGATGGTCATTGATCTTCGCTGCCGGCACTTTTTGCAGGCTGCACAGCAGATCATGGGTCAACTCGCGCAAGCCGTGGGTGCGGCGCAGTTCCTGGGCCAGGTGGGCGGTGAGGTTGGCCGCCATTTCAGCATCCGCCATCGCCCGGTGAGCCTTGCCGGTGTGGGGCAATTGCGCATAAGACGTCAGGGTGCCGAGTTTGTGGTTGGGCGCCGTGGGCATCAGCCGGCGGGCCAGGAGCAACGAGCAGGCGAATTTTTGCAGGCGGGTGCGGCGGATCAGGCCCAGTTCGAAGTCCCAGAACTTCTGGTCGAACGCGGCGTTGTGCGCCAGTAGCGGCGTGGTGCCAACAAATTCATTGACCTCGTTCATCACCCGCTCGGCCGGCGGCGCGGTGCGCAGCATGGCGTTGCTGATGCCGGTC
>CAZLSU010000152.1:0-5001 GCA_964562225.1 uncultured Sphingobium sp. | reverse complement strand
CGGGCCAGTCGGTCGGCATGGTGACGAAGGAAGAGCCGGTCGCCGACATCATCGCCGAATTGATGACGCAGGCGGCGGCGGCGCTGGAGCGGCGGGGCTGACCGGCAAGCGGTGAACCGTGAACGCGGTTTATCGGCTCTTAACCATCGCGGGCGCATGACATCCCACAGCCTTGGGGGGCCTGTTGGGAGACCTGGATCATGCGCGCCGCTTACCGAAATTCCGCCTGCCTTGCCCTGATGACGCTTGTGACGCTGGCGGGCTGCGCCGGCCGGCAGGAACGGGTCGTGATGGCCCCGCCGTCACCGCCCGCGCAGGTGCCGATGCCCACCCCGCCGCAGGGCGCGACCGCCAATATGGCGTTGCCGCCGCTCGGGGCGGATGGGCGGCGCGTGACGCCCAACCGCAACCTCTCCGCAATGGCGACGCTCTGGCATGTCCGCATGGCGCTCAACGTCGCCGCACTGTCCTGCCGCAGCGGCGCCGATTCCATCCTGTTGTCGTACAACCAGTTCCTCAAAACCCACAAAGCCACGCTGGCCAGGGCCAATGTCGCGGTCGATACCGAATTTAAGGGGCGTTTCGGTCCGCAGGCGATCCCGCAGCGCGAAACGATCAACACCCGCGTCTATAATTTCTTCGCGCTGCCGCCGGTACAGCAGGCATTTTGCGAACGCGCGACGATGGTCGGCGGCGTGATCAACAGCATGACGCCCGCCGATCTGGCGGCCTATGCGCCGAGCGCGCTCGCCAGCATGGAGCAGCCCTTCACCGATTTCTACGACGCCTATGCCGCCTATCAGACGCAGTTGGCGCAGTGGCGCCGCGGTACGACGACCGCGGCGCTGACGTCCGCGCCGGTTGCAACCGTCGCTGTTGCCGCCCCGCGGCGGCTGGCGATCGACATGCGCGCGATCGAACAAGTCGCGGATGACGAGGTAGTGGGACGGCACAATGGCGGCGCGCAGCTTTCCATGGCGCATTGACGGAACGGGCAAGGTGTGGCGGTGTTGACCGCAGATGACGGATATCCCCTACGCGATCGACCGACTGGTGCTGGTCCCCGACGATATCGACCTGTCGCGTTCGCCGCTGGCCGGGCAACTGGGTGAAGACACTTATGTGCTGGGCGCGTTCAATCCGGGCCTGACGCGGCTGCCCAACGGCAATCTGTTGATGATGGTGCGGATAGCGGAAGCCCTGCGCCAGCCGATCCGTGATGGTCATATCCGCGCGACTCGTTGGGAGGAGGGGCGCTTCCTGCTCGACGCCTGGCCGCTCGATAGTGTCGATACCAGCGATCCGCGCACCTTCACGGTTCGCGGCGTCGCGTGGAAGGTGATGGCGCTGACCTCGCTGTCCTGGCTGCTGCCGGTGGAACTAACGCCCGACGGGCTGGAGCGGGTCGCGATCCATTATGACCGGGCGATCGCCCCAAGCCACAGCTTCCAATGCTATGGCATAGAGGATGCGCGGATCAGCAAGGTTGGGGACCGCTGGCTGATGACAAGCTGCTCGGTCAGCCCGGAGCGGCAATCCACCACGCTCTACAGTTCGGAAAACGGGCTGGACTGGGTGTTTCAGGATATCGTGCTGGATCATCAGAACAAGGATATGCTGATCTTTGAAGGGCTGATCGACGGCCATTATTGGGCGCAGACCCGGCCGCTGGGCGACCTTTATTTCGCCTATCCGCCGGGCAGCGCATGGCGTGCCGGGCCGTCGATCAATCTCGCCTCATCCCCCGATGCGCTCCACTGGAAGCCCCGTCGCGAACCCGGCATCCGGCCTCATGCCGCCACGGTTGCGACCGAACGCATGGGTGGCGGTGCGCCGCCGATCCTGACGGACGAGGGGTGGCTCAGCCTGTGGCACGGGGTCGAACCGGGCGGAACGGTCGGCATATACCGGACCTATTGGACCATCCTGGGTCGCGACGATCCCAGCCGCGTGGTCCGCACGCAGCAACATCCCCTGCTGGAGGCCAATGCCGCGCTCACCATGCCGATCGCGCATCAACTCTATCTGCGCGATGTCGTGTTCACGACCGGGATCGTGGACGGTGGCGATCATTATATCGTCGCATCGGGGGAGGCCGATCTGGCCTGCCGCATCACGCATATCGCCAAAGCGGTTTTTGCGCCGACGCTGTAACGACTGGTTTCGGCCATCGTGACGATGTCTATTATGGCGCTGCGTTTGTGCATTACTGCTGTGCATCCTTGTCTCTGTTGCTGCAAAGCTGCCTAGGCTAAAGGCAGCGCGAGATTAGTAGGAGAGAAGCAATGCGAACGATCACTCATTTCATTCATGGCAAGGCGGCTCCGCTCGCGGGTGCGCGGTTGTCGGATGTACTCGATCCTTCGATCGGCGCGGTGCAGGCGCAGGTCGAACTTGCGACGCCCGCCCATCTCCAGACCGCGATCGATTCCGCACGGTCGGCGCAGCCCGCCTGGGCCGCGACCAACCCGCAGCGTCGCGCCCGCGTGATGTTCAAGTTTAAGGAACTGATCGAAGCGAATATGGACGAGCTGGCACGCATGCTGTCGTCCGAACATGGCAAGGTTATCGCGGACGCCAAGGGTGACATACAGCGCGGGCTGGAAGTCGTCGAATTCGCCTGCGGCATTCCCCATCTGCTGAAGGGCGAATATACCGAAGGTGCCGGTCCCGGCATCGACGTCTATTCGATGCGCCAGCCGCTGGGTATCGTCGCTGGCATCACCCCGTTCAATTTCCCGGCGATGATTCCGCTGTGGATGTTCTCGATGGCGATCGCTTGTGGCAATGCCTTCATCCTCAAGCCGTCCGAACGTGATCCTTCGGTGCCCGTGCGCCTCGCCGAACTGGCGATGGAGGCGGGTCTGCCCGCCGGTATCCTGAACGTCGTGCATGGCGACAAGGAAATCGTCGACGCCATTCTCGACCATAAGGACATAAAGGCGGTCAGCTTCGTCGGCTCGTCGGATATCGCCAATTATGTGTATCAACGCGCCGCCGCCAACGGCAAGCGCGCCCAGTGCATGGGCGGGGCCAAGAATCACGGCATCATCCTGCCCGACGCCGATCTGGACCAGACCGTCGCGGACATTGTCGGCGCGGCCTATGGCTCGGCGGGCGAACGCTGCATGGCGCTGCCGGTGATCGTGCCGGTCGGCGAAGCGACCGCCGAAGCGATGCGCACCAAGCTGATCGCCGCGATCGAAACGCTGCGTCCCGGCATCCCCACCGATCCCGACGCGCAATATGGCCCGCTGGTCACGGCCGTGCACAAGGCGCGGGTGGAATCCTATATCCAGATGGCCGTGGACGAAGGTGCGGAACTGGTGGTCGATGGCCGTGGTTTCCAGCTTCAGGGTTATGAGGAAGGCTTCTACCTCGCGCCGACCCTGCTCGATCGCGTGACGCCCAGCATGCAAAGCTATCAGGACGAGATTTTCGGCCCCGTGCTCCAGATATTGCGCGCCGAAACGCTGGAGGAAGCGCTGAGCTATCCGACCAATCATCAATATGGCAATGGCGTCGCCATCTTCACCCGCAATGGCGACGCGGCGCGCACGTTTGCGGCGCAGGTAGAAGTCGGCATGGTCGGCATCAACGTGCCGATCCCGGTGCCGGTCGCCTATCACAGCTTTGGCGGCTGGAAGCGGTCGGGCTTTGGCGATCTCGACCAATATGGCATGGACGGCGTGCGTTTCTACACGCGGACCAAGAAGATCACCCAGCGTTGGCCCTCCGGCGGCGCGGTGATCGACCAGAGCTTCGTCATTCCCACGATGGGGTGAAGGCATGGCTGTTCCCCGGCGCAGGCCGGGGTCCAGTTCTCACTTATGGGATGGCACCTCGGCCTGTGCCGGGGAACGACCAAAAAAGGGCGGCTCTTACGAGCCGCCCTTTCTGTTTCATCCGTTACAGCGGATCACGCACCCAGCGGGGTCGGATCGCCAAACGGTCCCTTGCGCTTGCGCGAACGGGGAATGGACGAACCGGCGGCCGGAATGACCGAAGGCTTGATCGTCGTACCATCGTCGCGGGTGATTTCGCCCTTCTCCAGCAGCGCGCGGATTTCCTCGCCAGACAGCGTCTCATATTCCAGCATCGCATTGGCCAGCAGGTGCAACTGGTCCTCATGGGTCGTCAGCAATTCCTTGGCGCGGTTGTATCCCTGCTCCACCAGCGCGCGGATTTCCTTGTCGATCAGCTTGGCGGTCTCGTCCGACATATGGACGCGCGCGCTCTGCGAATAGCCAAGGAAGGTTTCGCCCTGCTGCTCCTCATATTGCAGCGGTCCCAGTTTCTCCGACATACCCCACTGGGTGACCATGTCGCGCGCCAGCTTGGTCGCATATTGAATGTCACTCGACGCGCCGGACGACACCTTGTCATGGCCGAAGATCACTTCCTCGGCCACGCGCCCGCCCATGGCGACAGCCATGTTGGCGTGCATCTTGTCGCGGTGATAGCTGTAGCTGTCGCGTTCCGGCAGGCGCATAACCATGCCCAGCGCGCGGCCGCGCGGGATGATCGTCGCCTTGTGGATCGGATCGGACGCCGCTTCGTGGACGGAGACGATCGCATGGCCGGCCTCATGATAGGCGGTCATCTTCTTCTCGTCGTCGGTCATGACCATGGATCGGCGTTCCGCGCCCATCATGACCTTGTCCTTGGCCATCTCGAACTCGTCCATCGCGACCAGCCGCTTGCCGCGACGTGCCGCCATCAAAGCCGCCTCGTTGACCAGGTTCGCGAGGTCGGCACCCGAGAAGCCCGGCGTGCCGCGCGCAATGACGCGCGGCTCGACGTCGGGCGCCAGCGGCACCTTCTTCATGTGGACGGCGAGGATCTTCTCGCGACCCTCGATATCGGGGCGAGGCACCACGACCTGACGGTCGAAGCGGCCCGGCCGCAGCAAGGCAGGGTCCAGCACATCGGGGCGGTTGGTCGCCGCGACGATGATGATGCCCTCATTGGCCTCGAACCCGTCCATCTCGACCAGCAACT
>CAZLSU010000151.1:0-5055 GCA_964562225.1 uncultured Sphingobium sp. | reverse complement strand
CAGACGCTGTCATAGGTGCGCAGGTCGCCCATCACGCCCACGGTGCGGACCGGCAGCAGCACGGCGAACGCCTGCCAGATCGCATCATAGAGACCGGCGTTGCGAATCTCCTCCAGATAGACCGCGTCCGCCTTGCGCAATATGTCGCAGCGTTCTTGCGTGACTTCGCCGGGGATGCGGATGGCAAGGCCAGGGCCGGGGAAGGGGTGGCGGCCGACGAAGATGTCGGGCAGGCCCAGTTCCTTGCCCAGCACCCGTACTTCATCCTTGAACAGTTCGCGGAGCGGTTCGACCAGCTTCATGTTCATACGTTCAGGCAGGCCGCCGACATTATGGTGGCTCTTGATCGTCACGCTCGGCCCGCCGGTGAAGGACACGCTTTCGATGACGTCGGGATAGAGCGTGCCCTGCGCCAGAAAGTCCGCGCCGCCGACCTTCGCCGCTTCCTCCTCGAACAGCGCGATGAATTCGCCACCGATGAATTTGCGCTTCTTTTCCGGATCGGTAAGGCCCGCGAGGCCGCCCAGGAAACGCGCCTCCGCATCCACATGGACCAGCTTGATGCCATAATGTTCGCGGAAAAGGCTGACGACCTGTTCGGCCTCGCCCAGCCGCATCAGGCCATGATCGACGAACACGCAGGTCAACTGGTCGCCGATCGCCTCATGGATCAGCACGGCGGCAACCGCCGAATCGACACCGCCCGACAGGCCGCATATCACCCGGCCCGAACCGACCTGGGCGCGGATCTCGGCAATCTTGGTCGCGCGGAATTCGGCCATGGTCCAGTCGCCCGCCAGTCCGCAGACATGGCGCACGAAATTGGCGAGCAATTTGCCTCCGTCGGGCGTGTGGACGACTTCGGGGTGGAACTGGGTCGCGTAGAAACGCCTGGCCTCATTTGCGGTGACGGCGAAGGGGGCACCCTCGCTGGTCGCGACGACCTCGAACCCGTCGGCCAGCTGCGTCACCTTGTCGCCATGGCTCATCCACACCTGATGCTTTTCACCCGGTGCCCACAGGCCGTCGAACAGCGCACAGGGCTTTTTCACGTCGATGAAGGCGCGACCGAATTCGCCGCTCTCGCCGCCTTCTACATGGCCGCCAAGCTGCTGCATCATCGTCTGCTGGCCGTAGCAGATGCCCAGCACAGGCACGCCCGCGTCGAACATCGCCTGCGGTGCGCGCGGGCTGTCTTCCCACATCACCGACGATGGCCCGCCGGACAGGATCACGCCTTTGGGCTGCATCCGCGCAAAGGCTTGTGCAGCATTGTGGAACGGAGCGATTTCGGAATAGACCCCCGCTTCGCGCACGCGCCGGGCGATCAACTGGGTCACCTGGCTGCCGAAGTCCACGATGAGGATCGAATCCTGGGTGCTGTTGGTCATGGGCGCGTCCTGGGGTCTGCCGGGGAAGGAGCCGCCCGCCTAATATGCGGGCGGTCGCCTGTCCAGCCGCAAGCCTGTCCAGCCGCGACCGATCAGCGCATCACGACATAGCGGCTGATATAGACGTCCGCAACCTGGCCGTCCTTGACCGTGCAGGTGAAACGGCGGGTCGTGCCGCTCGTCGCGCGATAGGAGGCGCGGCTTTCGACCTGGCCATCAATATTATAGCCGTCCGCCACTGGCCGCGGTTCGCCCATCTGACGGACTTCGGCATAACCGCCGCTGGCGCTCGCCTCCTCGCGCGCGGCGTCGGCGCAGGCGTTGGCGGTCAAATCCGGTTCGTCGCCGCCTTCCCCGGTGGCGACATCCGCGCCATAATCGGTGCCCGAAGCAGGCGGGAGGCTGTCGTCCGGCGGCGGACTTTGATCAACGTCGCGCGTTGTCGCCTTGCGGTCTTTCGACATGGACGATGCCACGATGGCGACCGCGCCGATCAGCGCAGCCACGCCGATGGCATCGCCGACGCCAAAACCGTCCCGATCGCGGCGATGGTGGCCGTAACCGCCATGATAGCCGCCGCCATAGCCGTTATGGCGCGGACGCGCCTGGGCTGGGGAGAGGCTGGTGCCGACCATGGCCACCGCCAGCAATGACGTGGTAATCCAGCGCACGGTCCGCATCTGCCTGCATCCTCCTGGTCCGTACCAATCGCACGGCAGTCCGGTATCTAGACGAGGCAAGCTGTCGCCCTGCTGAACGCTGCGCTACTTACCCTTCGCGTCGATCGGCAGGCCGGTGAAGCGCGCCGCGAAGGCATAGCTGTCGGCAAATTCCTCGATGATCTTGTCGGTCGGCTTGCCCGATCCGTGGCCTGCGCGCGTCTCGATGCGGATGAGGCGCGGCTTTTCGCCCAGATCAATGGCTTGCAGCGCGGCGGCATATTTGAAGCTGTGCCCCGGCACGACGCGATCGTCGGTGTCGGCGGTGGTCACCAGAATCGCGGGATAATCCTTACCCGGCTCTATATTATGATAGGGCGAATAGCTGTAGAGCAGGCGGAAATCCGCCTCTTTCGCGGGTGATCCATAATCGTCGGTCCAGTAGCGACCGGCAGTGAACCGATCGAAGCGCAGCATATCCATCACGCCCACGCCCGGCAGCGCGGCGGCGAACAGGTCGGGCCGCTGGTTGACGACCGCACCGACCAGCAGGCCGCCATTGGAGCGGCCCTCGATCGTCAGGCCGTCCCTGGTCGTCACACCGCTGGCCTTGAGATATTCGGCCGCCGCGATGAAATCGTCGAATACATTCTGCTTGTTGGCCAGACGACCGGCATCATGCCATGCCTTGCCATATTCGCCGCCGCCCCGCAGGTTGGCGATGGCATAGACCCCACCCTGTTCCAGCCAGGCGAGCCGGGTCGGCGAGAAGCCCGGTGTCACCGATATGTTGAAACCGCCATAGCCGTAAAGGATGGTCGGCGCGGGCGTGGCGCTGGCAGCCAGGCTTTTCTTGCGGATCACGAACATCGGGATCTTCGTACCGTCCTTCGACGGGTAAAAGAGCTGATCGGTGACGAAGTCGGCGGGGTTAAAGGCCAGTTTGGGCTGGGCGAACAGCGCCACCGCGCCGGTCGCCGTGTCATAGCGGTAGATGGTCGATGGGGTGGTGAAGCCGGAAAAGCTGAAGAAGGTTTCCGAATCGCCGCCCTTGCCTCCGAAACCCGCCGCCGTGCCGACGCCCGGCAGGGGGACATCGCCGATCGTGCGGCCGTCCAGTTCACGCAATTCGGCGACCGTGGCCGCATCGCTCATATAGGCCAGGATCACCCGGTTGCCGACCAGCGATGCGCCCGCCAGCGTATCGTCCCGCTCGGGCACGACTTCCTTGGCACGGGCGCGCGGACGGGCGGCATCGAGCGACACCAGCCGCCTGCGCGGTGCCCCCTTGTCGGTCACGAACCACAGCGTCGATCCCTGACTGCCGACCAGTTTCCATTCATTGTCCAGGCCCTTGACCAGTCGGCTCGGCTTGATCGGCCGGCCGTCGAGCGGCGCGACATGCAATTCGTAGCGCGGATCGGTGCCCTGCGACGAGGTGATGACGAGCCATTTGCCGTCGTCGGTCACTTCGCCGCTATGACCCAGCTTGGGCCGGTCGGGAGTGTCATAGATGAGCTGGTCGGCGGACTGCGCGGTGCCCAGCCGGTGATAATAGAGCGCCTGATTCTCATTGGTGCTCTGGAACGCCTGACCCTCCTGCGGCGCGGCGAAGCGGGAATAGAAAAAGCCCTCTCCGCGGCCATCCCAGCTCAGGTCCGAAAATTTGACCCATTCGATCGTTTCGTCGAGCAGCTTGCCGGTATCGACGTCCAATATGCGTAAAGCGCGCCAGTCGGTCCCGCCATCCTGTACGGCGTAGAGCAGATGCGTGCCGGTCGGGGACGGCTCCCATTCGGCGAGCGCGGTTGCGCCGTCCTTCGCCCAGCTATTGGGGTCGATCAGCAGCTTCTCCGCGCCATCCAGTCCGTCGCGTACGAACAGCGGCGTCTGGTTTTGCAGCCCGCTATTATGGCCGTAGAAATAGCGCATGCCCGCCTTCTTCGGCAGGCCGTAGCGATCATAATCGTACAGCGCCTTCATCCGGTTCCTGAGCGCGTCGCGCCCCGGCAACTGGCCCAGAAAGCGGTCGGTCACCTTGTTTTCGGCTGTCACCCAGTCGCGCACCGCCGGGTCCGACCGCACGTCATTTTCCAGCCAGCGATAGGGATCGGCAACCTTGATGCCGAAATGATCCTCGATAAGGTCGATGCGGTTGGTCAGCGGATAGCTGGGCATGGATGCTGTGCTGCCTATGGATGCGACTTCGGGATTGGCGGAGGCGGGTATCGGGGCCAATATCGGGACGAGCGCCAGCAGCGGCAGCGCCCACAGGCTGCGAAGTGACGGCATGGCATCCTCTCTTTTCCCAAACGAAACAGGCCGCAGCCTAGGGGGCTGCGGCCTGTTTGGAAAGCGCAAGGGCGGGTGAACCCGCGCCTTATGCCAATATTCGATCAGGCGTCTTCATACTCGTCTTCATCGGCGGTCTGGACCGGACCCGAATCCAGGCCCTTGGCGCTGACGTCGCGGTCGACCAGTTCGATGACAGCGATCGGCGCGGCGTCGGAGGCGCGGAAGCCGGCCTTGATCACGCGGGTGTAACCGCCGTTGCGATCCTTGTAACGCTCGGCCAGAATCTCGAACAGCTTGATCAGCTGTGCGTCGTCCTTCAGGCGGGCATCGGCCAGACGGCGGTTGGACAGGCCACCCTTCTTCGCCAGCGTGATCAGCTTTTCGACATAGGGGCGCAGCGCCTTCGCCTTGACCACGCCGGTGGTGATCTGCTCATGCTTGATCAGCGAGGCGGCCAGGTTGCGCAGCAGCGCGTTACGATGGCCGGTGCTGCGTTGCAGCTTCTTCTGGCCCATTTTATGACGCATAATATAGTCCTTCGTTCGTTAAGGGACCGTATCAGGTATCCCAGACCAGGCAGCTTCAAGGGTGCCGCCCATTACCCTTGGCACCCCGGCCTTCGCCGGGGTGATGGGATAGTTAGCCCAGCAGCTCTTGTTCGAGCTTCTTGGCCATTTCCTCGATATTTTCCGGCGGCCAGCCGGGGATGT
>CAZLSU010000150.1:0-5144 GCA_964562225.1 uncultured Sphingobium sp. | reverse complement strand
TCGGCCCTGCTGCACCAGGGCGCGCGCGGCTACCTCATGAGCAGCGAGGTGCAGCGCCGCGTGCGCGAATCGCACTTCGTGGCCATCGTCACGCCGGCCATCAAGCACCTGCGCAAGGAGATCGCGCGCCTGAGTGCGGAGGCGCAGCCCGCATGAACGCCACGCCCCACCCCATTGCACAGGCCGCGCGCGTGCTGGCGCCCTACCGCCAGTACCTCTGCGAGGCCTGCGGCTACGTCTACGACGAGGCCCAGGGCGACCCCGATGGCGGCCTGCCGCCCGGCACGCGCTACGAAGACATCCCGGACGACTGGGCCTGCCCGCTGTGCGGCGTGACCAAAGCCGACTTCCGCCTCTACGACGCGCCCGACATCGAGGCCCTGCGCGCACGCGCAGACCAGGGCGTGGCCGTCGCCGCGCGCGGGGGTGAGGCGGGCGTGGTGATCGTGGGCGCCGGCCGTGCCGGCTGGCAGACGGCCGAGGCCCTGCGCGCCTTGAGCCCCACGCTGCCCATCACCCTGGTGAGCCAGTGCGCGGGCGACGTCTACGACAAGCCCCTGCTCTCGGTGGCCATGGCGCGTGGCCTCGACGACACCGCGCTGGTGCGCGAGCGCGGCACCGATGCGGCGGCTCGGCTGGGCGTGCGCCTGCTCGCGCACACCGATGCGATCCGCGTCTGCGCCGACACCCGCACGCTGCGCACCACGCGCGGCAACCTGCGCTACGCGCACCT
The DNA here is from genome assembly GCA_964562225.1 of uncultured Sphingobium sp. Lineage (GTDB taxonomy): Bacteria > Pseudomonadota > Alphaproteobacteria > Sphingomonadales > Sphingomonadaceae > Sphingobium. The sequence continues at coordinate 4,411 of CAZLSU010000150.1, read as the reverse complement.
GGTGCTGGCGCACGGCGCCCGTGCGCGCCTGCCGGACGGCCTGGCGCCCGAGCTGTGCTGGCGCGTGAACCACTTGGCGGCCTACCAGCGCCTGCGCGCGCGCCTGGGCGAGGCGCCGCGTGAGGTGCTCATCGTCGGCGCCGGCCTCATCGGCAGCGAACTCGCCAACGACCTCGCCATCGGTGGCCACCGCGTCACGCTGATCGACACCTGCGAGCAACCCCTGGCCCGCTGGCAGGACCTGGGCGTGGGCGAGCAATTGCTGAACGCCTGGCGTGACCTCAGCATCCGCTTCGTGGGCGGCGTACAGGTGCAATCCCTGGAGCGCGTGGGCGAACGCTACCGCCTCACCACCGCCAACGGCCAGCGCTTCGCCGCCGACGAGGTCATCGTGGCCGCCGGCCTGCACACACCCAACCGCCTGGCGCTCAGCGCGGGCCTGGCCTGGGACAACGGCATCCGCGCGACCCCGCACAACCTGCGCACCAGCGTGGACCGCATCCACGCGCTGGGTGACTGCATCGCCATCGATGGCCAGCCCAGCCGCTACATCGAACCCATCGCGCGCCAGGCGCGTGCCATCGCGGCCGACATCTGCGGTGCGGAGCCCGCGCCTTATGTGCCGCGTGCGGCGGTGGTGCGGGTGAAGACGACGTCAATGCCGCTCACGCTGCACTGAGCGGCGAGCGCGCACGCCGCACCGCCACCACCCGCTCCCCCGTCTCCAGCGACCGCGCCCGCAACTGCCCGCAACCGGCGTCAACGTCCTGCCCCGCCGAGTGGCGCAGCTTGGTGAGGATGCCCTGGCGGTGCAGGCGGCGGGCGATGTCGGCAGCCTTTTCCCACGCGGGGCGCTGGAACGGCAGGCCATCGACGGCGTTGTAGGGGATGAGGTTGAGCACGCCGTAGCGCCCGCCCAGCAGGCGCACGATGCCCTCGACTTCGTCGTCGCCGTCGTTCACGCCGTCGAGCAGGGTCCACTGGTATTGCACCGGGTAGCCGGTGGCGCGGGCGTAGGCGTCGGCGCGTTCCACCAGCGCCTGCGGCGTGAGGCGCGGCGCGCGCGGCAGCAGGTGTTCGCGCAACTCGGGCCTGGTGGTGTGCAGCGACAAGGCCAACGCGGGCTTCACCGCGCCGCGCGGCAGCGCGTCGAAGGCGCGCTCATCGCCCACGGTGGAGAACACCAGGTTCTTGTGGCCGATGCCGCCCACGGTGCCGAGCAGTTCGATGGCCTCGAGCACGGCGTCGAGGTTGTGCGCGGGCTCGCCCATGCCCATGAAGACCACCTTGTTCACCGGCCGGCCGGCGCGCGCGAGTGCCACCTGGGCCACGATCTCGGCGCTGCCGATCTGGCGGATCAGGCCGCCGGTGCCGGTCATGCAGAAGGCGCAGCCCACGGCGCAACCGACCTGCGTGGACACGCACAGGCCGCCGCGCGGCAGGCGCACGCTCTCCACGGTCTGGCCATCGCGCAGGGCGACGAGCAGGCGGGCCGAGCCGTCTTCGCCCGGGTGCTCGGCCTGCAGGCGCGCCAGGCCCGCGAGTTCGTCGCGCAGCGCGGGCAGGGCCTCGAACAGGGCCCTGGGGAAGTGGTGTTCCGGCTTGCGCCGGCCAGCGTCGGCCGGCAGGGCGTACACCCAATGGCGCAGCACGCGCTGCGCATGCAGCGGCCCGGCCCCGAGGGCGGTGAGGCGTTGGCGCAGTTCGCTCAGTTGCATGGGGCGGGGATTGTCGCCCAGCGCCGGCGCGCGCGCCTCAGTGAGGGGCTTGGGCCAGCAAGGCGGCCACGGCGGCGGGCCAGTGCGCCGATGAGCGGCAGGCCCGCACGTGGGCGCGCCCCAGGGCGGCCGCCAGCGTGGCGGGCTCGCCGGGCGCCAGCACCAGCGCGCGCACGCCCATGCCGCGCGCGGTGGCCTCGCGCGCGGCGCGTTGCAGGTCGGCCGGCAGATACGCGGGGTCGTGCACGTCCACATCGTGTGGCTCGCCGTCGCTCAGCAGCACGATCAGGCGTCGGCGACCCGGGTGGCGGCGCTGGTCGAGCGCGCTCAGGTGCAGGGCGTGTCGCAGCGCGGCGCCCATGCGCGTGGAGCCGCCCGCGCGCAAGGCGGGCCTCGGGGCGCAGGCCGACGCGCTGTCCCAGTGGCGCAGGCAGGGCATGTCGATGCGCTGGCGGCCCCGGCTGGAGAAGGCCCACACGGCGCTGCGGTGGCCCAGCGCGCGCAAGGCCTGGGCGCTGGCCAGGGCACCACGCTCCAAATGCGCCAGCGGCTCGCCTTGCGTGGAGGCAGAGGCATCGAGCAGGAGCAACACGGCCAGCGGCGGCGCGGGCCGCAGTGGCAATCGATATACGCGCGAGTCGGGCGTGCGGCCCGCGAGGCGATCGAGCCGCGCCTCCACCAGCGCGGCGGGGTGCAGCTCGTCGCCCTCGGTGCTGCGCCCGCCGCCCGCGCGGCGCTGCAGGCTCAGGCTGGCCAGGCGGCGCTGCAGGTGGTGGTGCTCGGCCCGCGACGGCGGCGCGCCCTCGCCCACGGGCAGATCGCCGTCGAACACGTGGCACCAGTCGGGCCGGTAGCGTGCGATGCGGTGATCCCACTCGGGGTAGACGGCCACTGGTTCGGGTGCGACCGGGGTGGGTGAGGCCGCCGGCGCGTCGTCGGTGGGCGGTGCGGCGTCGGCGTGCAGCGGCGGCTCGTCGCGGGGCGGCTCGTCGTCGGGTCGCCAGAGGTGGCTGTTGTCATCGCGGTAGCGCGCCGAGACCGTGTAGGTGCGGGCGTTGAACGGCAGGCGCATCTGGCCGATGTCGTGGCCCAGCACCGAGGCGGCCTCGCGCACGCGGGCCGGCGTGTCGAGCGCGAGGCCACCGCCGGGCGCGAAGAACACCCGCCGCACCTTGGCGACCCAGGCGTGCGGGTCCTCGTGGTCGGGGTTCAGCAGGCTGGCCGCGAGGCGCGCAAGCAACGCATCGAAACCACTGCCCCGGCGCGCGGCGGCTTCGGCGTGAAAAGTCCACCACACCGCGCGCAGGCCGGGCAACTCGCGCATCGCAAGCCATTCCACGCGGGCGTCTTCCAGCACGCCCAGCAGCGCCTGTTGCACGGGCTTGAGCCCCGCGCGCGCTTGCGGCGCGCCGCCGAAGCGCCGGTGTGCGGCGGCGTGAGCGGCCATGGCCAAGGCGAGCCCCGGCGTGGCCCCCGTGGGCAGGTGCAGCACCGCATCCGCCCCATTGCCGAACACGATCACCGCGCGCTGCGTCGCCTCGGCCGGCCCCACGCGCGCCTCCACACGCCAGGGTTCGCCCCACAGCGCATGGGCCAACGCGCGCACCTGGCCCGGCAGGTCGGCCGACGCGGCCATGGTTCAGAAGCTCGCGTCCACCAGCGCACGCAGGCTGGGCGCGAGCTGCGGGTCGTCGCTGAGGGGGTCGGCGATGGCCTGCCTCGCCGCCGCGCGAACCGGCAGGCCCGCGCGGTGCAACAACGCCGCGTGCACCAGCATGCGGGTGGACGCGCCCTCGTCCAGACCCTCCTCTCGCAGGCGGCGCGTGCGGACAGCGAGCCGCACCAGGCGCATGGCAAGTTCGGCATCGACGCCGCCCTCGCGCGCCACGATGGCGGCCTCCACCTCGGGCGCGGGGTAGTCGAAGGCCAGCGCCACGAAGCGCTGGCGCGTGGACGGCTTGAGCTCGCGGTGCAGGCCCTGGTAGCCGGGGTTGTAGCTGACCACGAGCTGGAAATCGGGGTGCGCGTGCAGCAATTCGCCGAGACGCTCCAGTGGCAGCGCGCGGCGCGTGTCGGCCAGCGGGTGAAGCAGCACCGTCGTGTCGGCGCGCGCCTCCATCAACTCGTCCAGATAGCACAGCGCGCCGTGCCGCGCGGCCAGGGCCAGCGGGCCGTCCATCCAGCGCGTGCCTTCGCCGTCGAGCAGCCAGCGGCCGGCCAGGTCACCCGCGCTCAGGTCCTCGTGGCAGGCCACGGTCACCAGCGGCAGCTTCAGCCGCCAGGCCATGTGTTCGACGAAGCGCGTCTTGCCGCAGCCCGTGGGGCCCTTGAGCAGCACCGGCAGGCGTGCGGCGCGCGCGGCCTCGAAGCCCGCGATCTCCTCGCCCACCGGCTGGTAGAAGGGCTCCTCGGCGAGGCGCCAGTCGGCCAGCGGATCGGTGGAGGACACGCTCAGCGGTGGCCCGCGGTGGACGGGTTCGGAATGCCCTCGATCGGGCATTCCTCCGTGCCCACCATGGGCCGCGTGATGGCCTCCACCGCCTTCTGCGTGCCCTCGGGGTCGTTCACCCACTTGCCGTAGAACTCGTAAGGGCAAGCGGCCACGCCCTTGTCGCCCTCTTGTGAGTTGATCACCCCCGTGTAGCCGCGGTGCAGCAGCTTGAACAGGTGGTTCTCGCTCTGCGCGTTCTTGC
>CAZLSU010000149.1:0-5318 GCA_964562225.1 uncultured Sphingobium sp. | reverse complement strand
ACCAGCCATCGCCCGCCCACCAGATGACGTCGCCCGACGCCAGATCATTACCCGTAAGGATCTTCACTCCAAATACTCCGCCTGTTTGGCCCATCCAGCCAGCATATCCTGCGCCCGCGCATGACGCACCACGTCGCCCACCACGATCAGCGCGGGGCTTTGCACCGCTTCGCGCGCGATCATGTTGCCCAGATCGGCCAGCAACGTGCGCAGCGCCCGGCCATCGGCGCGGGTGCCCTTTTCCAGCACGGCGACCGGCATGGCGGGCGACACGCCATCGGCGATCAGCTTTTCGGCGATATCCGTCGCCGTCGCCACACCCATATAGATGACCAGCGTCCGCCCCTGGCCCGCAAGCCCCGACCAGTCCTGATCCTTCAAACCCTTGCACTGCCCGGCGACGAAGCTGACCGCGCTCGACGAATCGCGATGGGTGAGCGGCAGTTGCGCATCCGCCGCACAGCCGATCGCCGCACTGATCCCCGGCACGATTTCGATCGGAACGCCCGCCGCGCGGCAAGCCTCCATCTCCTCGCCGCCGCGCCCGAAGATGAACGGATCGCCACCCTTCAGCCGCACGACCGCGCGTCCCTCCAGCGCCAGCCGGACGAGCAGGGCGTTGATATCCTCCTGCGGCATTGAATGGCGGCTGCGCTGCTTGGCGACGGAAATCAGTTCGGCATCGGGCGAAGCGAGCGCCAATATGTCCGCCGACACCAGCCCGTCATGCACGATCACCCGCGCCGCGCCGATCAGCCGCGCGGCCCGCACGGTCAGTAATTCGGGATCGCCGGGACCGGCGCCCACCAGATGAACGGTTGCAGGCAGGGAATGCGACATGATCGCCATGTGGCGAAGCGGGGCCGCGCCTGCAATCCAGAATGGGTTGGTCGGCCTGTAGGAAAAGTTTGGCGTAGCGTGCCGGGGCGCGCTAATCGGGGCGCATGGACCCCAACATTCGCAACCCCGACATAAGCAACATCGTCATCCTGACCGGCGCGGGCATTTCCGCCGAAAGCGGCCTCGCCACCTTTCGCGGCCCGGACGGCCTGTGGGAAGGGCATCGGGTCGAGGATGTCTGCACGCCCGAGGCATTGCGCCGCGATCCGGTGCTGGTCCACCGCTTCTACGACGAACGCCGCGCCAAGCTGGCGCAGGTCCAGCCCAACCCCGCGCATGAAGCCCTCGCCGCGCTCGATCGCGCCTGGCCCGGCGACCTGCTGATCGTCACCCAGAATGTCGATGATCTGCACGAACGGGCAGGGGCCAAACGCCTCCTCCACATGCACGGCGAATTGCGCTCGGCGCTGTGCGCGGCCTGCGGCAAAGCTATGCCCTGGGACGCCGCGCTTCCGCCCGGCAGCCTCTGCGACGGCTGCGGCAAGCCCGGCCTGCGCCCCGACATCGTCTTCTTCGGCGAAATGCCCTACGAGATGGACCGGATCGACGCCGCCCTGCGCCAGGCCGACCTGTTCGTGTCGATCGGCACATCGGGCGCGGTCTATCCCGCCGCCGGCTTCGTCCAGACCGCCGCCTATTGCGGCGCGCGCACGCTGGAACTCAATCTCGATCCGTCGGCGGGCAGCATCCATTTCGAGGAAAGCCGGATGGGCGCGGCTAGCCTGCTGGTGCCCGAACTGGTGCGGGAGTTGCTGGGATAGGCGTGACGGCCGATAAGCCCACCCCGCTGCGACTAACCTCGCTTGCGGCTCGGTAAGTCTTGCTCCCCTCCCGCTTGCGGGAGGGGCTGGGGGTGGGGTCGTGCGCGACCGCTAAACCCCGCTCCCGGCCTCGTCCCGATATAACAGCATCACCGACCCGTCCTCGCCGTGCACCACGCGCACCGGCAGGCGCGCCTCCAATTCGGCGAGAAATGTCTTGCAGTCGGTGGTTCGATAGCGCCCGTTCATCCGCAACCCCGAAACGCGGGTGTCGCCGATCAGGATCGGCGCGGCGCGATAGCGGTTGAATTCCTCGCTCGCCTGTTCGATCGTCTGGCCATCCAGGTCGATCCGCTGCGCGCGCCAGGCGGTGCGCTGCCCGACCAGCCGATCCCCCAGCGTGGTCAGCGCGATCGCGCGCGGCTGGATTACCGCGCCGCTACCCGCGTTCACCCGCTGCGCCATTTGCGGCCCGGAACGCACCGATACGCTGCCATGGGTGACCGTCAGTTCGACCATCGCGTGACGCATCCGCACGTTGAAGGCGGTGCCGGTCGCGCGAATCACCGCCGCGCGGGTCTCGACCTCGAAGCTACGCGTCGCATCCTGCGCGACCTCGAACGATGCTTCTCCCCTCAGCAGGCGGACCTTGCGGCCATGGTCGGTGAAGCGCACTTCGGCTTCGCTGTCGCTGTTGAGGTGCAGGGCGGACCCATCGGCCAATATGACGGACCGGACCTGGCCGATCGCCGTCTCGTATCGATCGACCCCGTTGAAGGTACGGACCGTGACGATGGCGGCGATGATGAACAGCAGGACGGCGATGCCGGCCGCGATCATGATATTGCGGGACAGCCGATGTTGCGCCTCTTCACTGACGAATTCGGCGATCGGCGGCAGCGAAATATCCGCCGCGCTGGATTTCAGCCGTTCGGTGGCGTCCCAGGCGGCCTCTGCGTGGGCGAAGGCGACGGCGTGGCGCGGATCGCTCTCGATCCAGGCGCAGATTTCCCGCTCGTCCTCATCGGTCGGGTCGGCGTGGAGCCTAGCAAGCCGGCGCGACGCTTCCGCTTCGATTGCGTCCCTGTTCGCGCAGGGTGATCCTGGTCCCGACCCCTGCACGTTCGAAGTCCGTTTCCTCACGCTCTGCCCAGGCCCGCATAACTATCCCGATGGCTTTGGCCAGATGTTTTTCAACTGTAGAAACGGATAGAGACATTTCCTCCGCTATTTCCAGCATCGATTTTTCGTGAACGCGGCGCAGGATGAAGACGCGGCGGCATTGCTGGGGCAGCGAATCGATGATCACCTGCACCTGGCGGAGCGCTTCGCGGGCGTTCAACTGCGCTTCGGCGTTGTGATCGCCCGCCAGCAATTCCAGATCGGCGATGGTTTCAAAGCTGACCACCTTGTTGCGGCGGGCGGCGTCGATCACCAGGTTGCGGGCGATGGTGAACAGATAGGCGCGGCCGGTCGTCACATTTTCCCAGCTTTCCGTAGCGTAGGCCCGTGTGATCACCTCGGCGACCATGTCCTCCAGCTCGTGACCGGTCGGCAGGATGCGACGCAACCGACCCCGAAGCGCTGCTTCATGGGGTAGAATGACCGTCTTGAACCAATCCAGCTTTGCGCGAATCCTCTGCACGTCGACCCCCTGTTTCCGTCAACCGCGCCTCTCCGACCTTTATTCTATTTGTCACATTTCAATCAGGCTTGCAGGGGCTTGTCTAGCGGGTCGCGCGGTAAATCGCCGTCCATGGGGAAAATGGCGCATAAAGGGGTTTGGCGGGGCGGTTTTGAGAGCCGGCCGGGCGCGGCAAATCCTGCCGGAACGAACGCAAAGGCCCGGACTTTCTGTCGCGAAGCGGTTATTTTCCCTCTCTGCGTCCTCTGCGCCTCTGCGCGCAAAAATATTCGCGCAAAGGCGCAGAGGACGCAGAGGTTAAGAGGCAATGATGTCCCGGCGTCTCCGCGACTCCGCGCAATCCATGCTCTACGACCGGCCGGTCATGCTGACATGGCTCTAATCCGGCGGCGGCGGCACTTCCGCAGGCGCGCTGTCGGGCTGGTCGTAATCGGGACCGGGCGGCGCATATTCCGGTGCCTCCCGAACGGGTGCCTCATCGGGGAAATCGGGCGTCGGGGTTTCCGGTGGCGACTGGGGTTCGATGATGTCGGGCGGCGGAACGCCATCGGGGGCAGGATCGGGTTGGGTCGCCATGTTGTGATCTCCTGATAGTATAGCAGCGTTACGCACGGTAAGGGGGCGGGGTTCCGGACCTTCGCACTATGCCTTGCCTCTCGCATCGCTTTTCTCTATGCCGCGCCATCCGGCGACCGATGCGGGCGTGGCGAAACTGGTAGACGCGCCAGATTTAGGTTCTGGTATTGCAAGATGTGGGGGTTCGATTCCCTTCGCCCGCACCACTTTGCCAAGGCCCGCATTGCCTGACGGGGCCGTGACCGTTATTCAGCTTAGAAAGCGTTGAGAGAAGAAATGCAGACTGTTGAGACGTTGAACGAGGGCCTCAAGCGCGCCTACACCCTGACCATCACGTCGAGCGATATCGACGCCCGCGTGGACAAGGAAGTCAAGGCGATGGCCCCGCAGGTCAAGATGCCCGGCTTCCGCCCCGGCAAGGTGCCCGCCAATCTGGTCAAGAAGATGCACGGCGAGGCGCTACAGCGCGACGCGCTCAACAACAGCATCCAGGAAAGCGTGCAGAAGCTGATCGCCGACCAGAAGCTGCGCCCCGCGATGCAGCCTTCGGTCGAACTGGACGAGGGTTTCGAGTTCGGCAAGAATGCCGAGGTCAAGGTCGCGCTGGAAGTGCTGCCCGACATCGCCGCGCCGAGCATCGAGGGTCTCAAGCTGGAGCGCCTGACCGTCGAAGTCAGCGACGCGCAGGTCGATGAAGCCGCCGGTAAGATCGCCAGCCAGCAGGGCGCGCTCGAAGAACATGGTGCCGATCATGCGGCGCAGGACGGCGACACGCTGGTCATCGACTTTCTGGGCAAGCTGGACGGCGAACCCTTTGAAGGTGGCGCTGCCGAGGATATCCGGCTCACCATCGGCGCGGGCCAGTTCATCCCCGGCTTCGAGGCGCAACTGACCGGAGCGAAGGCCGGCGAGGACAAGGTGATCGAAGTCACCTTCCCGGAAGATTATGGCGCGGAAAATCTGGCCGGCAAGCTCGCCACCTTCGACATCAAGGTGAAGTCGATCCTGAACGGCGCGAAGCCCAAGCTGGACGAGGATTTCGCCAAGTCGCTGGGTCTGGAAGGGCTGGACCAGCTCAAGGATCTCCTCAAGGGCCAGATCGAGCAGGAACATAACGGTCTCACCCGTACCTATATGAAGCGCAAGCTGCTCGACCAGCTCGCCGCGTCGCACGATTTCGACGTGCCGCCCAGCATGGTCGAGGCCGAGTTCGAGCAGATCTGGCAGCAACTTCAGCATGAAGCGACCCATGAGGCAGACCCCGCCGCCGCCATCGCCGAGATGGAAGCGGAGAAGGAAGATTATCGCGCCATCGCGGTGCGCCGCGTCCGCCTGGGCCTGCTCCTTTCGGAAATCGGCCAGGCCAATGGCGTCGTCGTCAACGACCAGGAAATGAACCGCCTGATCATGCAGGCCGCGCAGCAGTACGGCCCGCA
>CAZLSU010000148.1:0-5529 GCA_964562225.1 uncultured Sphingobium sp. | reverse complement strand
TGACCGAAGAAGCCCACCACATGTTCGTGGGCGAGAGCGGTGTCTCGCGCGTGCTGCAGCGCACCGCGCAGGTGATGAACGAGCTCAAGACCGACGACCCGGCCAAGGTGCGCGCGGCCGGCGCCATCGACCTGGGCACGGTGCAGCGTTACCTGAACTTCCACTACTCCGTCACCATCGACCTCTTCGGCGCCGACCAGTCGAGCAACGCCGCCATCTTCTACAGCTCGGGCCTCAAGGGCCGTTACGAAGAAGGCAAGCGCAGCGACGACCACGTGCTCAAGGGCCAGACCTACAAGGTGCTCGAGGTGAAGGACGGCCAGCTCGTCGAGAAGGAAGTGCCGATGCTCAACGCCTTGAACGAGGTGCTGCGCGACGACTTCATCACCGATTCCGTGGCGGGCGTGAACCGCTGGAACAAGGTGCTGGAGAAGGCCGGCATCCCCACGCGCCTGACCGTGCCGCACAAGGCCTTCAACCGCCAGATCGGCGCGCTCGCGGGCATCAAGATGTCGCCCGAAGGCCGCGTGGTCAGCGAGGCCGAATGGGCCGCCAAGAAAGGCGAATGGCTGCCGACGCCGGAAGACTTCGCCTTCGTCGCCTCGCTCATGGGCCGCGTGGTCGATCCGGGCAAGTTCGCCGGCTGGATCGCGCCCCCTGTCATGGGCATCAACCGCCAGCCCGTCGACTTCGAGTACGTAAGGTTCGGTTGAAGGTATTCACTCCCTCTCCCGCCAGCGGGAGAGGGTTGGGGTGAGGGCCCAGGCCCGCCAACAACCCTCACCCCGCCCTCTCCCGCTCGCGGGAGAGGGGGACATGCAGGAGAATCGCCATGGACATGGCCACCAACACCGCTGTCATCCAGCAGCACCTGATCGATCCCGAGATCTGCATCCGCTGCAACACCTGCGAGGCGACGTGCCCCGTGGACGCGATCACGCACGACTCGAACAACTACGTGGTCGATGCGAGCAAGTGCAACCTGTGCATGGCCTGCGTGCCGCCGTGCCCCACGGGCTCGATCGACAACTGGCGCACCATGCCCAAGGTGCGCGCGTATTCCATCGAGGAACAATTCGGCTGGGAATCGCTGCCCGAGGAACTGCCGCCCGAGGAACTGGCCGCCGCTGGCGCCGAAGCGCCCGCCGCCGTGGAAGCGGTTTCCGCACCCGCGCCGGCGCCCGCCAGCACCGAAGACAAGTTCGTCGCCAGCCGCTATGGCGCCACGCTGCCGCCCTGGTCGGCCGCGCACGCCTTCACCAACCTCTACGGCCCCAAGGCCGCGCAGAAGACCATCACCGCCACGGTGACGGGCAACCTGCGCGTCACCGACGTCGGCACCGAGTACGACACGCACCACATCGTGCTGGACTTTGGTGCCATGCCGTTCCCCGTGCTGGAAGGCCAGAGCATCGGCGTGGTGCCGCCGGGCACCGATGCCAAAGGCCGCGCGCACCACGCGCGCCAGTACAGCATCGCCAGCCCGCGCAACGGCGAGCGCCCGGGCTACAACAACCTCTCGCTCACCATCAAGCGCGTGCTTGAAGACCACCACGGCAAGCCGGTGCGTGGCGTGGCGAGCAACTTCATGTGCGACCTCAAGGTTGGCGACAAGGTGGAGGTGATCGGCCCGTTCGGCACCAGCTTCCTGATGCCCAACCACCCGAAGAGCCACATCGTGATGATCTGCACCGGCACCGGCAGCGCGCCCATGCGCGCCATGACCGAGTGGCGCCGGCGCCTGCGCCAGTCGGGCAAGTTCGAGGGCGGCAAGCTCATGCTGTTCTTCGGCGCGCGCACGCAGGAAGAGCTGCCGTACTTCGGCCCGCTGCAAAGCCTGCCCAAGGACTTCATCGACACCAACTTCGCCTTCAGCCGCACGCCGGGCCAGCCCAAGAAGTACGTGCAGGACGCGATGCGCGAGCGCGCGGCCGATCTGGCCGCGCTGCTGAAGGACCCGAACGCGCATTTCTACGTCTGTGGCCTCAAGAGCATGGAAGAGGGCGTGGTGCTGGCGCTGCGCGACATCGCAGCAGGCGCAGGACTGGATTGGGAAGCCGTGGGTGCCGCCTTGCAGCGCGAAGGGCGCCTGCACCTGGAGACGTATTGAGGCGGTGCGCGGTCGCCGCGCTGGCGGCCGCGCACGGGGTTCGGCCTCAGTAGAGGTAGACGGCGCCGACGTCGCTGCCCGAGTGGTCGGTCTGGTCACCACCGACGCCGCTGGTGGCGTTGCTCGCTGAAGGGCACCCCACGACCAGGGCCAGTCCCGAATCCAGGGGATCCATGGCGTGCGCGCCACTGGACAGGCCCAAGGCAAGTCCGAAGCCACTCACGTGGCCCCGCACGGTATTGGAGGGCTTGACATACGCCTGTTGTCGCCAGCCGGCGGCGCTGTGCCGCAGGACGTAGGCTGCGCCGCTCCAGGAGGCGTCGTTGTTGCCTTGATCGCCCTGCAGGCCGCGCGCCCCGCCGTCCTCGCCAGGGGCGCCCACCACCAGGGTTTCGCCGTCGTCGGACAGCGCCACACTGGCGCCGAAAAGATCGCCTGCCTCGGCGTTCGATGCCTTGACGTAGCTCTGCTGGTGCCATTGGGCGCCCTCGCGGGCAAAGACGTACACCGCACCACTGCGGTCGGCTGTGGCGTCGTCCTGGGCGCCATCGATGCCCGTGGCGCCGCTGCTCTCGTTGGCGCTGCCCACGGCCATGACGGCGCCATTGCCTGACAGCGCGATGGCGCCGCCGAACCGGGTCGCGCCGCGCGTGTTGGACGCCTTCACGTAGGCCTGCGGGCCCCAGCCGCCAGGGGTGCGGGCGAAGACGTACACCGCCCCACTGGCTGCGGCGGTGTCGTCGTCGGAATTGCCGCCGACGCCGGTGGACGCGCTGGATTCGCCGGGTGCGCCCACCGCCAGCGTCAGGCCATCGGCCGAGAGCGCGAGTGCGCGCCCGAAGTTGTCGAAGGCATCCGGACTGAAGGCTTTGATGTAGGCCTGCTGCGACCAGATTCCGCCCACGCGGTCGAAGATGTAGGCCGCGCCGCTTTGCTTCAGGTTGTCGTTGTCCGGGCCGTTGATCGTGTTGGCGTCGCTGGATTCGTCCTCGGCGCCTGCGGCCAGGGTATTGCCGTCGGCCGACAGCGCGACCCGGCCGCCGAAGCGATCCCCCACGCCCGTATTCAGGGGCACTACCCGGACCGGCGATCCCCAGCTGCCGCCCGAGCGGGTGAAGACGAAGGCGGCACCGCTGACGGGCAGGACGCTGCTTTCCTGTGGCGCTCCGACGGCCAGGGTGTCGCCCTCGCTCGACAGTGCCACGCTGGCGCCGAACTGGTCGCCCTGATGGGCCGCGCTGGCCTCCAGCAAGGCCTGCTGTCGCCACGTGGTGCCATCGCGCACGAACACGTACACCGCGCCACTTGTGCTGTTGCTGGCGCCGGCGCCGGGGGCGCCGATGGCCAGGTAGTGGCCGTCTGCGGACAGCGCCAGGGCGCTGCCGAAGAGGTCTTGGTCGGCTGGGTCGGACGCCTTGAGGTAGCCGACGGCCGAAGCCAGGTTGCCGCTCGCGCTCAGCTCCGCGGCGTCGACACAGTCCTGGTGCTTGCAGACCTGCAGCCGGTAGCGCGCATTCACCCGCTCTGGCAGGAAGACCTCGTGATCGTGCTGCGTGCTGTTGGCCGGCAGGTCCGCGATCGGCGAGTAGCCCGATGCGCCATCGGGGTCTTCGAGCAGGCGGTAGCCGGTCTCGTCCGGGGCGTCGTTCCAGCTGAAGCGAAACGAGCGGATGGCGGTGGGGGTGAGGTTGAAGGCCGGCGAGAAGCCGGGGGCGGCGAGGGGGACGGTCAAGTCGGCGGCTGGGGGGGCGCTGCCGTTTCCCCCGCCACAGGCGGCGACGGCGCTGGCCCACAGCAACAGGGCAAAACGAATCGGGGGGGCAATGCAGGTGTTCACTTGGATTGAGGGGAAGCGGGAGAAGGCGCAATTGGATTGATGAATCCGCCCGACATCCATACGACCTAGGCAGTACGGGGTACATCCATCACGCAAAGAAAACGATTTCAAGGCCGTGACGCCAGGCCCTGCCGGGTATCGGGATATCTCCCTGGGGGTATCAGGTCGGATGACGTACAGTCGTCGTTCCGTATGCATGCTGCCCCTGTGTCCCCCACGCCCGCCCGGCAACGGCCCGTGATCGAGGTCGATGTCGTGATGCGGCGCGAGCCCGTGCAGGGCGCGATGGCGCGTTGGCAGCCCTGGCGATGGGTGTTGGCCGATGTGATGCTGCACGCCGCCCCCGACGAAGCCGCGCTGCTGGAGCCCGATGAGGCGCACGCGCCGCAGGCGGTGGAGCCCATCGCCGCCGGTTCGGCGGCCGAGGGCAGCGAGCACTGGCTGCACCCGCGCTTTCGCGTCGAGCTGTTTCGCGACGACGCCGAGGGCTACATGCTCAACCTGGAAAGCCCCACCCCCTGTTTCTGGGTGATGTGGCGCGCTGAAGGTGATGCCGCCGCCGATGGCGAGCCCATGGCCGTGCCGCTGATCGTCACCTTGAGTTACCACGACGCAGGCCGCTGGCTCGACGCGCAGGAGCGCGTGGACCAGGTGCCCGCGCCGCCCGAGGTGGTGGACTGGTTGCGCGCCTTCGTCGACGTGAGCTACGTGCCCGAACCGAAAAAGCGCAAACGCCCCGAGAGCTTTCGCTCGCTGACCGACCGCTTTGGCCAGCCCGTGCGCGTGAGCACGGACAAGCGCCGTGGCGGCCCGCAAGGACACTGAGATGGCGAACGGCAACGACGGCTTCCTCTCTCGCTGGTCGCGCCGCAAGCTGGCGGTGCGCGACGGGCAGGCGCTGCCGGCGGAACCGCTGGTGCGCGCCGATCCCGCCGCCGGCGCCGCACAAGTGCCGAGCGAAGCCCCTGTCGCTCCACCGGCGGTCGATCCCGTCGAACGCGCGGACCCCGCGGTCCGCGAGTCCCGTCCGCCGCCCACGCTGGACGACGTGGCCCAACTCACGCCCGAGGCTGACTTCAGCCGCTTCGTTGCGCGCGATGTCTCCAGCGAGGTGCGCAACGCCGCCGTGAAGAAGCTCTTCGCCGATCCGCGCTTCAATGTGATGGACGGGCTGGACACCTACATCGACGACTACAGCATTCCCAGCCCGCTGTCCCAGGCCGACATGGCGAAGATGGTGGGCGCGCGTTTCCTCAAGCTCGTGGACGACCCGGACAAAGAGAAGGTGTCCGCGTCGCCCACGCCCGCCACCGAACCATCCACACCGAGCGACGGACCCACCGCCGCCAACCCTGGCGACACCGTCGCCGACACGCCACCCACCCACGATGACCACGCTGATCTGCAACTGCAACCAGACCATGCCCCTGGACGCGAAAGCCCTGGGCACGGCGCTGGATGAAGACCTGACGACGCACACCACGCTGTGCCGACGCGACGCCGCCGCGTTCCAGCGCGCCAGCCGCGGCAGCGACGAGCTGGTGGTGGCCTGCACGCAGGAAAGCCGCCTGTTCACCGAACT
>CAZLSU010000147.1:0-5608 GCA_964562225.1 uncultured Sphingobium sp. | reverse complement strand
AGACTCCGCTCAAGCTGGCGCAGGCGCTGGAGGATGCGGGCATCCCGATCCTGGGTACCTCGCCCGACGCGATCGACTTGGCCGAGGATCGCGAGCGCTTCGCCGCGCTGATCGACAAGTTGAAGCTCAGGCAGCCCGACAATGGCATCGCCCGCAGCCGGGAGGAGGCGATCGCCGTCGCCAACCGCATCGGCTATCCCGTGCTGATGCGCCCCAGCTATGTATTGGGCGGTCGCGCGATGGAGATCGTCGACGGCCAGGCGCAGCTTGAGGAATATATCACCACAGCGGTCAAGGTATCGGGCGAGTCGCCGGTACTGATCGACCAATATCTGCGCGACGCGATAGAGGTGGATGTGGACGCGCTGTGCGACGGCGTGGATGTCGTGGTCGCGGGCGTGCTCCAGCATATCGAGGAAGCCGGGGTCCATTCGGGCGACAGCGCCTGCTCGCTGCCACCCTACAGCCTGTCGGCGGCGATCATCGCGGAAATCGAACGGCAGACCGAAATCCTCGCCCATGCGCTGTCGGTCCGCGGCCTGATGAATATCCAGTTCGCGGTGAAGGACGACACTGTCTATCTGATCGAGGTCAATCCGCGCGCCAGCCGCACAGTGCCCTTCGTCGCCAAGGCGATCGGCACGCCCATCGCCAAGATCGCCGCGCGTGTTATGGCGGGCGAGATGATCGCGAACCTGCCGAAGATCGACCGCAACGCCATATCGCACGTTGCGGTCAAGGAGGCGGTCTTCCCCTTCGGCCGCTTCCCCGGCGTCGATCCTGTCCTCTCACCGGAAATGAAGAGCACCGGCGAAGTCATGGGAATAGATAGCGATTTCGCCACCGCCTTCGCCAAGGCGCAGATCGGCGCGGGCACCATATTGCCGACCAGCGGCACGGTGTTCATTTCCCTGAAGGATGGCGACAAGCCGGTGATCCTGCCCGCCGCGCGCAAGCTGGCCGACATGGGCTTTCACATCGTCGCAACCGGCGGCACCGCGCGTTATCTTGCCGACAACGGCATCCCGGTGGAGACGGTCAACAAGGTGGCGGAGGGGCGTCCGCACATTGTCGATCGCATCACCGACGGCGACATCGCGCTGATCTTCAACACCACCGAAGGTTGGCAGTCCCTGAAGGACAGCAAGGCGATCCGCACCAGCGCCCTGCGTCAGCGCGTAGCGAGCTTCACCACCGCCGCGGCCAGCGTCGTCGCGGCCGACGCGATCGAGGCGCTCCGGGGCCATGCCCTTGAAGTACGCTCGCTCCAGTCCTATTATCCGGTGTCGCGGGCCTGATCTTCTGCACGGGAAACATGCTGCGGGTGGCTACCATGTCGGGGGCCGCCAAAGGGAAGTTTTGAACGAAGGATTTGCAAGATGGCGACGGTCGAGAAGATGCCGATGCTACAGATGGGCTATGACAAGATGCTGGCCCAACTGCGCGAGCTGAAGGCGGAACGTCCGATCATCGTGGAAGCGATCGAGACAGCTCGCGCCCATGGCGACCTGTCGGAAAATGCCGAATATCATGCGGCAAAGGAACGTCAAGGTCAGGTCGAGGCGACGATCTCCGACCTGGAGGACAAACTGTCGCGCGCCCAGATCATCGACCCCATGAGCCTGTCGGGCGACAAGATCGTCTTCGGCGCGACGGTCAAGCTGATCGACGAGGATGAAAAGCCCGTCAAATATCAGATTGTCGGTCAGGCGGAAGCCGACGCCAAGGCCGGCATGATCTCCTACAACAGCCCGCTCGGCCGCGCGCTCATCGGCCGTCAGGTCGGTGACGAGGTTGAGGTGACGGTGCCTTCCGGCGACAAATTCTATCTGGTCGATCGCATCGAATTCATCTGAGCGGGGCACGCACTGTGACCGTGAACCCCATGGCCGGTCGCATGACCAACTGGATCGCGGCGGCCACGATCGTCGTGTTCATCGCGCTGTTCCTCGCGCAGCAGATCGACAATGCAGCGGTCGTCGGCGGCCTCATCCCCGCGCGCTTCGGCAATCCGGGGCTGCTCGACGGCATGGCGGCGGTGCCGGTCTGGCTCACGCCTTTGACCTGCACCTTCATTCATGCCGGCTGGGTGCATCTTGGCTTCAACATGCTGATGCTGGTCTTCTGCGGGGGGCAGGTAGAGCATGTTCTCTCACGCTGGCTGACGCTGCTGCTCTATGTCGTGGGTGCCTATGCCGCCGCGCTAGCGCAATGGATCGTGTCCCCAGCCTCCACCAACCCGATGGTCGGCGCGAGCGGCGCGATTTCCGCGCTGATCGCGACCTATGCGCTGCTCTACAGTCAGCAGAAAGTCCGCGCGATCGGGCCGTTTTCCGCTAATATCGTCCGCATCGCGTGGCTTGCGGCGGGCTGGATCGCCATCCAACTGATGCTGGGCCTCGCCACGGCGGGGGGCGTGGACGGCCTGGGCCAGATCGCGGTCGCCGCCCATATCGGCGGCTTTCTCGCGGGCCTTATGCTCACCCGCCCGCTGCTGCGCCTGCGCTTCAAACGTCGCCCGCGCGCAGTCGTGTAGGCGGCGTGGCGTCTAGGCGGTCTGGCGTCTAGGCGGTCTGGCCCGGCAGTTCCGGCTCCATCAACCGGTGCAGATGCACCACCACATACCGCATCTCGGCATCGTCCACCGTACGCTGCGCCGCGCTCCGCCACGCTTTCTCCGCAGACGCATAGTCCGGAAACACGCCGACGAAATCCACCGCGTTCAGATCGACAAATTCCAGCGTTTGTGGGTCCTTCACGCGACCACCCATCACCAGATGCATTTTGCTCATCGCGTTCTCGTTCCTCATCTTGCAATTTTGTCCGGATAGCAGGCGGGCGGCCCGTTTCCAAGCCGCCCGTTCGTTCCCGAAACAAGATGAGGCGCGGCGTCCAGCCCCTGGACGATCAACCCCTGGGCAGCCGCCCCTTTATCGCCTCGCTCAGCGCCTCGGCCTTTTCCACCACCAGCGCCAGCGCCTCGTCGGCAAAGCGGGAAGCCGTCGCGGCCATGTCCGCCTTGGCCGCGCTTTCCTTCACGCCAGCCGCGCCGTCTTTGGCCGCCTCGAATGCCTCGCCCGCCTTGGCCCTGACGACTTCGCCGCCCGGCTCGGCATAGCTGCGTGCGCTCGCCGCCGCCTCCAGCGCCCGTGCACCGATCGCGGTGGCGACGCCCGGCAGCCTGCGCATAACGGCGCGGCTCTTGGGGAACATATAGGCAATGACGGCACCCGCCGCCACGGCGGCCGCAGCGGCGGCGATCGGATGCTCCTGAATGATTTCATTTGCACGCGTAGCGGCCCGATTGCCCTTTTCGCGCACGTCGGCATAGGCTTCGCTAGCTTTGTCGCGCCCCGTCTGGATCAGTTCCACGCTGCTGTCCTTAACCTTCGCAGAGCCACCTTTCAGGCGTTCGGTGGCGCTGCCTGCCAAGTCATTGGCGGCGTCGCGCACGCGGTTCAACTGTGATTGAATATCAGCCATTATCAGTCTCCATAATATCCGGGCGAGCATCTGGATGCCTGACACGAACGTATAAGCGTTGGAAAAGTGCCGCGATCGGCCGGCGGGCAAACCATGCGCCGACCCCCAATATCACCGCCGCAGTCGCTCCGGGACGGGTACGAACCGTCTCCGCCATACTCTGTGCCGTGTTGCCGATGCGCGTCACCAGCTTTTCTTTGACGTCCGATTTCAGCCGGGCGGGGGCGATGCGCGCGCGGGCGTCCGCTGCGCTCGCCATGAACGCAGCGCGCCGCGCTTCGGCCCGCGCGACAGCGATGCGATAATGGTCGGCCCGGCTCATCCCTTGGTCGCCTTCTTCATCCGCCCGATCCGCGCCTTTGCCAGCAGCAGCAGCACAAGGGACACGATCACAGTTGAACTCAACACCGCGCCGATCGCTCCCCATCGACCAAGATCGGGCGACAGCGCGAATATCAGGCCGATCAACAGCGCAACCAGTGCCGCGAACAACAGCATGATCGCGACCATCGCGAAAATCGCCGCATCGCGCACGCCCGCCCCGATAATGCCGACGCGCAATTTCTGCCTGTCCAGCTCGGCCTGGGCATAGCTGCGTCCGTCCTCATACAGGCGGGCAAAGACTGCGGAGA
Source organism: uncultured Sphingobium sp. (assembly GCA_964562225.1). GTDB lineage: Bacteria > Pseudomonadota > Alphaproteobacteria > Sphingomonadales > Sphingomonadaceae > Sphingobium. The sequence continues at coordinate 1,493 of CAZLSU010000147.1, read as the reverse complement.
TTGCTTCGTCGGTCGGCTCGTCCCGGTCCGGCCCGACATGTGTCGGGTCGGGGATCGGGCCGGGCATCGGCTCGTGCGTCGTGTCGGTAACCGGCGGCGTGACGGCCGGTTCCCTTGCTTGTTCGATCACATCGCCCCTCCGCCCCGCAAGGAGCATGGCAGTCCAATATTCAGGCCAGGCAGCGGCCTACTCGTCACTCGAACCTTTGGCCAGCCGCATCAGCACATAGCCGACAACCGCCGCCGCGCCGATCGCCATGGCCGGGCTTTTGCGCACGAAATCGCGCGCCTCGCCCATGAGGGCATCGACATCCTTGCCGTCGAGCGATTTGGCCGCGCCCGCCACCGTCTCGGCGGCCGATCGGGCATAATCGCCATATTGCGGCCCCAGTTTGGCGTCCACCGTACCCGCCGTATCGGCGATCAGCTTGGCGAGGCTCTGCATCGCCGTGCCGGTCTTATCCTTGGCCGCGCCCGCAGCGGACTTGGCGGTCTTGGTCGCCTGTTCCTTGATGGGATCGACATGGGCCTTCCAATCGACATCCTTGACCTTGTCGGCCACGTCGCGCGCAGCCTTTTCGGCCTTAGCCTTGAGCGGCGCGATCTGCGCGGTCCATCCGGTCGCCGCGCCATTGCCTTTCGCCACGGCAGCCTTGCGGGTCGCGGCTTTCTTGATCGGCGCGGCGTGGACCGGTGCGGTCTTGGCCGGGGCCATGGACAGATCCTTGACCGGCTTCGCCTTGGCAACCTTGGGCGCGGTCGGGTCTTTCTTGGGGCGCCCGCGCTTGGCGGGGGTGTCCGGAGTGTCGGCCATGATGATGATCTCCCTTTTCGTGGACGGCGTCGCGCAGCGACGGCACTGTTCGCAGAACCAATGTTCACAGCCGCGAACAGTTCCGTAGCCGTTCCAAAATCGACCATCGGCATTTTTTGCGCTGTGGCAAGGGGGCTGGTTGCCAAGGGGGCGGGCCATGGCTAATCGGACGCCACAGGCGCAGAGCCGATCCTTCTCCTCAGGAGCCATCATGACCGCCATTCTTGACATCCACGCCCGCCAGATTCTCGACAGCCGTGGCAATCCCACTGTCGAAGTGGACGTCATGCTGGAGGATGGCAGCTTCGGCCGGGCGGCGGTGCCTTCGGGCGCTTCGACGGGTGCTTATGAAGCGGTCGAAAAGCGCGACGGCGACAAGAGCAAATATCTGGGCAAGGGTGTTCTGGCGGCCGTAGCCGCGGTCAACGGCGATATTGCCGAGGAAATCACTGGCCTGGACGCCGAGGATCAGGGTGAGGTCGATGCGGCGATGATCGCGCTCGACGGCACCGACAATAAGAGCAATCTGGGCGCGAATGCGATCCTTGGCGTCAGCCTGGCGGTGGCAAAGGCGGCTGCGGATGCGCGCGGCCTGCCGCTCTATCGTTATGTCGGCGGTGTGTGGGCCCATGTCCTGCCGGTGCCGATGATGAACATCATCAACGGCGGCGAACATGCC
>CAZLSU010000146.1:0-5644 GCA_964562225.1 uncultured Sphingobium sp. | reverse complement strand
AGGACCCGCTGATTAAGAGTCAGCTGCTCTACCAACTGAGCTATGCGTCCACACTGCCGTACCGCTTGCATCCTTTCGGACATCCGCCGTGGCGAGGCGCGGCGGTTAGCATGATCGTGGGGCTTTGCAAATATTAAATGCGGGCGGGGGCGGGATTTTTACGCGCCGTCCCTCAATTACGCCCAGTTGCCGCGATTTGCGCCTCTTTGCCCGGCGCGGTCGATCGACAGGATGATGCCGATGCACAGCATCACCGTCAGCATCGACGATCCGCCATAGGACATGAAGGGCAGGGGGATACCCACCACCGGGGCGAGGCCCATCACCATCATCAGGTTGATCGCGACGTAGAAGAAGATCGTCGTCGTCAGCCCGGCGGCGGCCAGCCGCGAGAATTTGTCCTGCGTCCGCATGGCGACGCGGATGCCCCAGCGGAACAGGAGCGCGAAAGCGAGGATGAGGAGGCATCCGCCCGCCAGCCCCCATTCCTCCGCCATGGTCGCGAAGACGAAGTCGGTATGCCCCTCCGGCAGATAGTCGAGGTGGCTCTGCGTGCCCTGGAGGAAGCCCTTGCCGAAGACGCCGCCCGATCCGATCGCGATCTTCGACTGGCTGATATGATAGCCTGCGCCCAGCGGATCGCTTTCGGGGTCCATGAAGATGAGCACGCGCTTTTGCTGGTAATCATGCAGGAAGCTGAAGGCGATAGGGATGATCGCCGCGCCCGCAAGGCCGGTGCCGACGAACAGCCGCAGCGGCAGACCCGCAAGGAACATGACCGTCACGCCGCCCGCCGCGATCATCGTGGCGGTGCCAAGGTCAGGCTGCACCAGCACCAGCGCCCAGGGCACGCCGATCATGACCAGGGCGGGCCAGATGCCGTTCCAGCGCCGCACCTCGCCGACCGGTAGTCGGGCGTAAAAGCGCGCGACCGCCAGCACGATTACCGGCTTCATGAATTCGGATGGCTGGAGTTGCATGAAGCCCAGATTGATCCAGCGCTGGCTGCCCCCCGCCACGCCGCCGATCAGTTCGACCAGCACGAGCGACAGCAGGATCGTCGCATAGGCTGGAAAGGCGAAGCGGGCAAAAATTTCGACCGGAATGCGGCTGAGCACCAGCGCCATGCAGCAGAAGACGAAGAAGCGCAGCCCCTGGTTGAACGCCCAGGGGAAGAGGCTGCCGCTCGCCGCGCTGTACAGGACGACGAAGCCGAAACTGGCGATCGCCAGCAACAGCGCCAGCACGCGCCACGGGAAGTCGGCGACGGAGGGCGGCACCATGTTCATGCTTTCGGACTCATGGCGCAGGCACGATCGTGGCGACGGTGGGCGGCGGCGGCAATTCGTCGGTCTCTGGATCGACTATATTGCTGGCGGAAGGCTCGGCCGGACGCGCGGCGTTGGTGGACGCTTCCTGCGCGCCATTCTCGGCCGCATTCGCAGCGGCCTCGACTGGTATCTCGCCCTTGGCGATCGCCTCGGCGCGACGGAAGCTATCCATCTGCCTGGCCGCGCGCTGGGCCGGGGTGCCGCCCCATCCTGCTTCCAGCGTCTCCAGTTTTTCGGTCGCTTTCTTGGGATCGTAGAGGAAGCTCAAGGTATCGCTCGCGATCTGCGGCGCGTCCTCCGCGCGGTTCATATGCCCGCCATGCTCGATGATGCAGGCGACGGCATAGCGCGGATTGTCGAACGGGGCAAAGCCCTGAAACAGGGCGTGATCGCGCAGCTTGAATGGCAATGATGCGCTCCCGCGCACACCGCCCGCGCGTTCCGCCATGGTGATCCTACGGACCTGCGCAGTGCCGGTCTTGCCCGCGATCATGACGCCGGGAATGCTGCTGCGCGCCGCGCCGCCGGTGCCGCCGCCGTTGACGACCGCGTTCATCGCGTCGCGGATCGTCACCAGATGTTCTTCCTCGACACCCACGGGCACGGGGGCGGGGCGTCGTGCGCCGTGGATGAAATTGGGCATCAACTGTTTCCCGGTCGCCAGCCGCGCCGCCATGACCGCCATCTGCAACGGATTGATCAGCATATAGCCCTGGCCGATGGTGGCGTTGACCGTGTCATACACCTCCCATTTCTTGCCATATTTTTTCATCTTCCACGCCGGGTCGGGCACAGTGCCATAGCTTTGGCTGGGAAAGGGCAGGTCGAACCGCTGGCCCATGCCGACGCGCCGCGCCATGCTGGCGATCCGGTCCATGCCGATGCGCTGCGCCATCTGGTAGAAATAGATGTCGCAGCTCTGGGCGATGGCGCCCTTCATGTCGAGCGCACCATGGCCGCGCCGCTTATGGCAATGGAACAAGGTGTTGCCCACGCGCAGCGCCCCGCCGCAACTGATCCGGTCTTGCGGGCTGACCCCCGCCTCCAGCAGCGCCAGCGCCACCATAGGCTTGACCGTCGAACCGGGGGGATACAGCCCCTGCAACGTCTTGTTGCGCAACGGCACATGGTCGTCTTGCGCTAGCATCTTCCATTCCAATTGGCTGATGCCGTCGGAAAAACTGTTGGGGTCGAAACTGGGCATCGACGCCATGGCAAGTATGTCGCCATTCTGGCAATCGACGACCACGACTGAACCGCTCTGCGTCCCCAGCCGCCGCCCGGCATATTCCTGCAAAGCCGCGTCGATCGTCAGGCGGATGCTCTTGCCCGGCGTGTCGGGCCGGGTCGTCAGTTCGCGCACGATCTTGCCGCGCGCCGTCACCTCGACGCGTTTCGCGCCGGGCTTGCCGGTCAGCATACGGTCGAAGGACTTCTCCAGCCCGTCCTTGCCGACCTTGAAGCCCGGCGTGATCAGCAGGGGATCCTTGCGCTCCTCATACTCCTTGGCATTGGCAGCACCGACATAGCCCATCAGATGGCCAACCGAAGCGCCCGCCGGATAATAGCGTGAAAAGCCCTGTGTTGGGGCAACGCCGGGCAGTTCGGGCAGGCGGATGCCGATCGCGGCATATTGATCATAGGTCAGGTTTTCCGACACCGGCACCGGCTGAAAACCGGGTGACCTGTCCAGCGCCTCACGGATGCGGTCCACCTCGTCAGGGGCGAGCGAGAGCAATCCCGCCAGCGTCGCGATGGTTGCTTCGGCATCCTTCAGGCGCTGCGGGATCAGGTCGACGCGAAAGTCGGTGCGGTTGCTCGCCAGCGGCTTGCCATAGCGGTCGACCACCCATCCGCGCCGGGGCGGGATAAGCGTCAGGTTGACCCGGTTGCTCTCCGATAGAAGTTTATATTTCTCGTTCTCGGCTACGCTGATCCAGGTCATGCGGCCAGCGAGCAGCAGGCCCATCCCACCCTGGATCGCGCCCAGCGTCATCGCCCGGCGCGTGAAGGTGAAGGACTGGCTGGCTTCGGTGACGATCTTGCTGGTCGTCCCCTTAAATCCGAAACCGAGGAATCTCATGCCATCACGCGCCAGCGGTCGATCCAGGCGCATTGCCGGGCGACGAAGGGAAACAGCAATATCGTCCAGCACATCTGTGGTGCGACCAACATCCACCTGACCTCGCCACCACCGGTGATCCGCGCGAAAAAAACGCCCCCTGTGGTGCAGGCTATAATGGCCAGGCCCGCGATTAGCCAGTCCTGCCAATAATCGCGCCAGAGCAGCCGCCGTTCGATCGCGTCGATCGCGATCAGCGTCATCGTCCATAGGAACACCGCCGATCCGATGGGCTGGCCGCTGCTCATATCGTCGAACAGGCCAAGCGGCAGGGCGATCCAGGCGCGCCATAATTCAGGGCGCAGCAGCCGCCAGGAGAGCAGCACGAGCAGGCCGAAGGGCGGCATGATGGGTGACTGCGCAATGATCGGCAGCGCGGTAAAAATCGACCCCAGCATCACGGAAATGATAGGGGCGCCCTGCAATCGAAACCGTGAAGGATGATGTCCCAATCGCGAGACATGGTTCATCCGGCGATCGATCATGGCGCGCTGCCGTTGTCGGCGGCGCCCGACAGTGGCGCGGGGTCGGGACGGGTGACGACCTGCTCGAACGGTCGTTCCACCACCACCGCCTCGACCCTGGCCGGATTGGCCAGCGGGACGCCATAGGCGATCTCCCCTTCGACCCGCACGATGACCGCGACCGGCACATTGGGTTGATAGACGCCGCCGATGCCGGACGTGACCACCAGATCGCCGGGGTGGAAGGGATTGCGCCCCGCCGACAATGCGCGGATTTCCACCGACCCGTCGCCCAACCCCGTCGAGATTGCGGGGATATTGTCGCTCGCGCGTCGGACAGGCACGATATTGTTGCTGTCGGAAAGCAGCAGGACATCGGCCGTGTTGGGGGTGACCGTGTAGATGCGCCCGATCAGCCCCTCCGGGGCGCGCACCGGCATGCCGGGGAGCGCCCCCTGCGATCGGCCCGCATTGAGCCGGGCGAAACGCCGCGCGCTGCTGGCCGAACTGCTGATCAGGCGCGCGGTCAGCACTTCGCTGCCATCTTCGTCGACCAGTTTGAGCAATTTCTTGAGCCGGATATTCTCCTGCGCGATCGCGGTCGCGGCGATCATGCGGTTGCGATCCGAATCCACCTGCCGACGCAGCGCGATATTCTGGTTACCCGCACGCCAGAAGGCGGCCACGCGCTCGTCGATCGTGCCGACGCCGCTGACCATTGATTTGAGGCCCGAGGAGAGTGGCCGGGTGATCTCCGCCGACCCGGCCCGAATCGCGGCAAAGCCGGTCGGGTCGAAAATGGCGACGATTACCAGCAGCAAGCCGACAGCCGCGCCGGACATGGCGACGACATAGCTGGCGAACAGACCATATTGCGCCTTCCGGTCATAACCGGGGCGCCGGCTAGGGGGCGCCATTGACTGCTATCCCCCTCAGCCGGTTTGCAGCACGCCCCGGAACATCGGATCTTCCATCGCCCGGCCGGTGCCGATCGCGACGCAGGTCAGCGGGTCTTCGGCGATGGTGACGGGCAGGCCGGTTTCGTCGCGCAATTCGTCGTCCAGCCCCTTCAGCAGTGCGCCGCCGCCGGTGAGCACGATGCCCTGATCGACGATATCGGCGGCCAGTTCAGGCGCGGTATTTTCCAGCGCGATGCGCACGCCTTCCACGATGGTGCTGATCGGTTCGGCCAGCGCATCGGCGATCTGGCCCTGGTTGATCGAGATTTCCTTGGGAACGCCGTTCACCAGATCGCGGCCCTTGATATGGATCGTTTCGCCCACGCCATCGGCGGGCGACTGCGCAATGCCATATTGCTTCTTGATCCGCTCCGCCGTCGCTTCACCGATCAGCAAGTTATGATGGCGACGCACGAAGGATACGATCGCCTCGTCCATCTTGTCGCCGCCGACGCGGACGCTGGTGGTATAGGCGAGCCCGCGCAGCGACAGCACGGCCACTTCGGTCGTGCCGCCGCCAATATCGACGACCATCGAACCGATCGGTTCGGTCACGGGCATGTCGGCCCCGATCGCGGCGGCCATCGGCTCCTCGATCAGGAAAACCTGGCTTGCGCCCGCATTGCTGGCCGCGTCACGGATCGCGCGACGCTCGACCTTGGTGGAGCCGGAGGGCACGCAGATCACGATTTCAGGGAAGCGCCAGGGGCGCGCCTTGCCGCCATGCACCTTGGTGATGAAATGCTTGATCATCTGTTCGGCGACGTC
>CAZLSU010000145.1:0-5952 GCA_964562225.1 uncultured Sphingobium sp. | reverse complement strand
CCTCTTGCACGAAACGCTGCACGGCCGGTTTGAGGCCGGGCGCGCTGATCTCGACCGTGTCGCCCGCGACCACGCGCGGGCGCGTGCCGTCGGCCAGCACCTCGCTGCCGACCAGCAACACATCACCAGCGCGCAGCGTCATGAATTCGCCCACGTCTTTCAGCAGCGTGGGGATGTCGCGCACCAGGTCCTTGAGCGCGGTGCCCTGCTTGTGCACGCCGTGGATGCGCAGCTCCAGCTCAAGGGCAGCCAGGCCATCGATGCCACCGAGCGCGGTGAGCGGCGTGGGCTCCAGCGGCAGGCCCAGGAAGCCGTCGCGGTTGCGGAATTTCATGGGCGGGCGGTAGTAGCTCTCGTGCGCCAGGCTCACGTCGTTGACCAGCAGGGCGTGCGTGGGCGCGCCGTGCTCGCCGATGAGCAGGCCCAGACTGGCCGAGACCTCGACCGCCTCGCCCGCCGGCAAGGCCACGCTGGCGCCGTGTGGCGCGAATGTGTTGGCCGTCTTCACGTACAGAACAGGCGCCTTGGGCGCGCCGCCATAGGGCTTGTCGTCCATGCGCGGCTGCCAGCGCGCGACTTCGCCGCGAAAGTTCAGCAGCGTGCCGTATACGGTGCCCGAGGGCACCCATCCATGGGCAGTCATGCCGCCTCCTCATCCAGGTTGTCGTCCACATCGCCCTCGAGGGCGATCACTTCGTCGAGCAAGGCATAAAGCTGCGCGAGCCGCGCCTTGCTCAATCGCTCCTCCAGCCAGGCGTAGTGCGCCTGGATGGTGGCGGACAGCTTGCGCACGAGCTTCAGCCCGGCAGGAGTGGCGCGCACCACGGTGCGCCGCGCGTCCTGGCTGCAGCGCTCGCGCGAGATCAGGCCGTCGCGCTCCATGCGCGCGAGCACGCCGGTGAGGCTGGGCCCGAGCAGGAAGGCTTCGCGCGCGATGCGCCCGGTTTCGATGCCGGCCGGGTCGCGCGCGTGTTCCCCCAGCACGCGCAGCACGCGCCACTGTTGATCGCTCAGGCCGTGCTCGCGCAGGCTGGGCCGCGTGTGCTGCATCACCGACTCCCGCGCCTGCAGCAGCAGGCGCGGAAGGTTGCGGTGGGTGAAGGTCTTGTCGGTGCTGTCCATGGCGATTTATTTAACATGTTAAATGAAATCGCCCGATCCGCCTACCCCGATCGATTCGGGGGTTTTCCCGCAGAAGGCTGTCCCTTCGCCGCCGAACCTCAGTCGATGGTGGTGCCCGAGGCGCGCACCACCTTGCCCCAGCGCTCGGTCTCGCTGCGTTGATAGGCGCCGAGCTGCGCCGGGCTCATGGGCGCGCTCACCGGCTCGAAGCCATCGCCTTCCAGGCGCGCGCGCAGCGCGGGCTCCTTCATCACCTTGGCCAGTGCCTCGGCGTAGCGGTTGATGAGTTCGGGCGGCGTGCCGGCCGGTGCCACCACACTCTGCCAGGCCACGGCCTCGAAGTCCTTGGTGCCGGTCTGGCCCGATTCGGCGATGGTGGGCACCTCGGCCACGGCGGGCTGGCGCTTGGCCGAGGTGACGGCGATGGCGCGCAGCTTGCCCGCCTTGACGTGGCCCAGCGCGGGCGGGATGTCGGTGAACATGAGGTCGATCTGGCCGCCGAGCAGGTCGGTGATGGCCGGGCCGCTGCCGCGGTAGGGCACGTGCTTGAGGTTGGCGCCGGTGGCGGCCTTGAACATCTCCGCGCCCAGGTGATGCGGGCTGCCGTTGCCGGCCGAGCCGTAAACCAGACCACCGGGACGCGACTTGGACAGTGCCACCAGTTCGGCGATGGTCTTTACCGGCAACGAGGGGTTCACCACCACCAGCAGCGGCACCGCGCCGATCATGCCGATGGGCGCGAAGTCCTTGGCCGGGTCGTAGGCGAGCTGCTTGTAGAGCCAGGGGTTGATGGCCAGCGTGGTGCTGGTGGCCACCAGCAGGGTGTTGCCGTCGGCGGCCGCGCGCGCCACGTGGGCCGCGCCCACGCCGCTGCCCGCGCCGGGCTTGTTCTCCACGATCATGGTGCGGCCCAGCAAGGGCGACATGTGCTGCGCGAGCAGGCGGCCGAGCAGGTCGGTGGTGCCGCCGGGCGCGTAGGGCACGACGATGGTGATGGGCTTGTCGGGCTGCGCGAAGGCGGCGGGCGCGGCGCCGGCGGCGCACAAGGCGGCCAATTGCGTCAAGGCGTGGCGCCGGGTCAGGGCATAACGGCGGTTCATTCGGTCTGTCTCCTTGGGGTGGTGAAAGCGGTCAGGCCGCGGCAGCAGCGCCGCGAATGCGGTCGATCAGCGCCAGCGGGTCGGTGGGCGGCGCGTCGCCGCGCCAGGCCACGTGCTGGTCAGGGCGCGAAAGCAGCAGCGCAGGTGTGTAGAGCACGCCCGCCTCGCGGGGGCTGAGGTCCAGCACGCGCAGCGGCACGCCGCGCAGGCGCGCCGCGTCTTCCAGCGGCGCCACGTCGACCGTCGGGTCGCGGCGCAGCAGGGTGTAGTCGGGTCCCATCGCGTCGTAGAGCGAGCGGCCGTCGTCGAGCCAGACGTGCGGCGTGCGGCAGCCCGGCACGGTGGAGGGCGTGAAGCCGTCCATGGTGTAGCCGGGCGCGGCCTCGCCGTCGTAGGCGATCAGCGGCGAGTCGTCGTAGAAGTAGCCGAAGTTGAGGCCACCGCAGCAGTACTGGCGCACGTTGAGTTCGTACAGCGCGGCACCGGCCCTGGCGCGCACGGCGGCGCCGGCCTCGCCCGCGTCCTCGATGCCGGCGGGCACACCCTCGCGCTGCGCCTGCAGGGCCAGGGCGTGGTTCATGGCAAAGCGCGAGACCTGCTCGGTGATGGGCTGGCGCTCGCGCTCGTAGGCGGTGAGCGCGGCCTCGGTGGCCCAGCCGTTCAGGTGCGCGGCCAGCACCCACGACAGGTTCATGGCGTCGGCGATGCCGGCGTTCATGCCGTAACCGGCCATGGGAATCCACAGGTGCGAGGCGTCGCCGCAGATGAAGATGCGGCGGTCGCGGAAGCGGTCGGCCACGAGGCGGCGGCCGATCCAGTCTTCCTTGCTGATGATCTCGTACTGAAAATCCGGGCCCACGCCCAGGATCTCGCGGATCGCCCAGTCGCGGTCGACGGACTCGAAGTCGGCTTCGTCGGCTTTGAGGTAGTTGTGCAGCAGCCAGGTCTCGCGCCCGTCGATGGCGTAGACGTTGCCGCAGCGGCGCGGGTTGAGCGAGAAGGTGGCCCAGGCCGGGCCGTGCTTCGCCAGGCCCAGCAGCGACGGCGCGCGGAAATACGTGGACTGCACGCGGCCCACCTCGTCGGTGCCCGAGAGCTTGGCACCGATGTGCTTGCGCACCATCGAACGGCCACCGTCGCAGCCGATCAGGTAGTCGGCCTGCAGCTCGATGGCTTCGCCGCTGTCCAGGTTCACGCCGCTGGCGCGCACGCCGGCCTCGTCCTGCGCCACCTCGTCGATGCGCGTGCGGTTGAGGATGCGCAGGCCCGCCTGACGCTCGGCGTGCGCGAACAGCACGGGTTCCAGGTAGATCTGGTTGATGCGGTGCGGCGGCTCGGGCGTGGGCCACCAGGTGTCGGGCCCGCCGGTGGCGGTGTAGCGGCTCTGGCGCGCGGGGATGGGAATGCGGGAGAGTTCTTCGCCGGTGAAGCTGGTGCGGTAGGCGACGTCGTTGGGGTAGTCGCCGGGCAGGCCGGCCTCGCGCAGCGCGCCGGCCACGCCCAGGCGGCGAAAGATCTCCATCGAGCGGGCCGACACGTGGTTGCACTTCACGTTGGGCGGCTCGCCGCGGTGGCGCGTCTCGGCCACCAGCACGGCGATGCCGCGCTGGGCGAGGTCCATGGCGAGCGTCAGGCCCACGGGCCCGGCGCCCACGATCAGCACCTGCGCGCGCAGGGTCTGGGTCATGCATGTCTCCATTGATTGGGTGGGAACCGACAATTACAGGCGTTCGCGCGCCGCGTGAAAAATGAAACTTCCATGGCGATTCATAAAAATCCCGCTCACTTGGGCAGCCTGCCGTCGGTGCGCCAGTTGCGCGCCTTCGTGGCGGTGTACGACAGCGGCCAGCTCTCGGCCGCGGCCGAGGCCCTGTCGCTGACGCAGCCCGCGGTGACCGTGCTGCTGCGCGAACTGGAGGCGCGCCTGGGCGTGCGCCTGTTCGACCGCAGCACGCGCAGCTTGCGCCGCACCGAGGCCGCGGCCGAGGCCATCGGCCACGCGCGGCGCGCGCTGGCCGAGATGCAGGCCCTGAGCGGCGGCATGGCCTCGCTCGCTCGCGGCGAGCGCGGGCGGCTGCGCATCGCGGCCACGTCCACGGTGGCGCAGACCCTGCTGCCGGCGGCGGTGCGCCGTTACCTGGACCGCCACCCGGCGATCGAGGTGCAGATCGACGACTGCGCCCCCGGCGAATTCGCCGAGCGCGTGCTCGCGGGCCAGGTGGACCTGGGGCTGGGCACGCTCGAAGGGCCGGTGCCGGGGCTGTCGCAACGCGTGGTGCTGCGCGACCACCTGGCCGCGGTCGCGCCCGCCGGCCCGCGCTTCGCGGCGGACAAGCCCTTCACGTGGAAGCAGCTCGCCGCCTGGCCGGTGATCACCGTGCGACCGGGCTACGGCGTGCGCCGACGCATCGATGCGGCGGCACGCGAGGCCGGCGTCGAGTTGCGCGTCGCGCATGAGGTCTCGCTGCTCACCACGGCCGTGGCCCTGGCCGCCGCGGGCCTGGGCGTGGCGGTGGTGCCGGGCAGCGTGTTCGCACCGGCGCTGCACCCCGAGCTGGTGGCGCGGCGCCTGGTGCGGCCGGTGGTGGAGCGCGACACGGCGGTGGTGTTCAAGAGCGATCGATCGCTCTCGCCCGCCGCGCAGGCGTTCGCCGAGTTGCTGGAGCGCGGCGGCGCCTGAGCCGGCGGCGGCGCTGCCACTGGTGGGGGCATTCCCGCCTGCCTACACTCGCGCCATGAACCGACTCACCGAACTGCTGGGCACGCGCTGGCCCCTGATCCAGGCGCCAATGGCGGGCGCGCAGGGCGCGGCGCTGGCCCTGGCGGCGGGCGAAGTGGGCGCCCTGGGCTCCCTGCCCGGCGCCATGCTGGCGCCCGACGCGATGCAGCGCGAACTCACGCTGCTGGCCGCCAGCGGCCGCCCGTACAACGTCAACTTCTTCTGCCACACGCCGCCCGAGCCCGACGCGGCGCGCGAGGCCGCCTGGCGCGCGGCGCTGGCCCCGTACTTCGCCGAGATCGGCCTGGACCCGGCCAGCATCCCCGCCGGCCCGGGCCGCCTGCCCTTCAGCGCGGCGGCGGCCGATGCGCTGGAACCCTTCAAGCCCCGCGTGGTGAGTTTTCACTTCGGCCTGCCGGCGCCCGAGCTGCTGGCACGCGTGAAGGCCTGGGGCGCGGTGGTGCTGAGCTCGGCCACCACGGTGGACGAGGCGATCTGGCTGGAGGCCCATGGCGTGGATGCGGTCATCGCGCAGGGCCTGGAGGCCGGCGGCCACCGGGGCCACTTTCTCAGCCACGACCTGTCGCGCCAGACCGGCACCTTCGCCCTGCTGCCGCAGGTGAAGGCGGCCGTGCGCGTGCCGGTGATCGCGGCTGGCGGCATTGCCGACGCGGCGGGCGTGCGCGCGGCCATGGCCCTGGGCGCCGACGGTGTGCAGGTGGGCACGGCCTACCTGTGCAGCCCCGAGGCCACCACCAGCGCCCTGCACCGCGCCGTGCTGCAGAGCGAGGCCGCGCGCCACACGCAGCTAACCACCCTGTTCACCGGCCGGCCCGCACGCGGCGTGCCCAACCGCGTGATGCGCGAGTTGGGGCCGTTGAACGCGGCGGCGCCGGAGTTCCCGCTGGCCACCTCGGCCATCGCGCCGCTGCGCGCGCACTGGGAGAAGCAGGGCAAGGGCGACTTCACGCCGCTGTGGTCGGGCCAGAACGCCAGCGGCTGCCGCGCGGC
>CAZLSU010000144.1:0-5955 GCA_964562225.1 uncultured Sphingobium sp. | reverse complement strand
CCGCCCACGTGGTGGCCGACCCGCTCGCCGCCATCGACCCCTGGCTGCAGTGCGCCATCGACTGGGACACCACCATCGCCTACCGCCAGCGCCTCTGGTCGCTCGGCCTGGGCGTGGCCGAGGCCATGGACACAGCGCAGCGCGGCATGGGCCTGGACTGGCCGACCTCGCTCGAGTTGATCCGCCGCTCGCTCGACGCCGCCAGAGACGTGCCCGGCGCGCGCGTGGCCTCGGGTTGCGGCACCGACCACCTGGTGCTGGAGAACGTGAAGACGGTCGACGAGGTCATCGCCGGCTACGAAGAGCAGATGGCCGCGATCGAGAAGCTCGGCGGCAAGCTCATCGTGATGGCCAGCCGCGCCCTGGCGCGCGTGGCCAAGGGCCCGGCCGACTACGAGCGCGTCTACGACCGCGTGCTGAGCCAGGCGAAGCAACCGGTGGTGCTGCACTGGCTGGGCGACATGTTCGACCCCGCGCTCGCCGGCTACTGGGGCACGAAGGACCTGGACGCGGCGATGGACACGGCGCTCGGCATCATCGCCGCGCACGCGAGCAAGGTGGACGGCATCAAGATCTCCCTGCTCGACAAGGACAAAGAAATCGCCATGCGGCGGCGCCTGCCGGCCGGCGTTCGCATGTACACCGGCGACGACTTCAACTACGCCGAGCTCATCGCGGGGGATGGCTTCGGCAGCGAGCCCACGCATGGCAAGAGCGACGCGCTGCTCGGCATCTTCGACGCCATCGCGCCCGCGGCCGCCGCCGCGCTCGGAGAACTCGCGCAAGGCAACACCGCGAGGTTCCACGACATCCTCGGCCCCACGGTGCCGCTGTCGCGCCACATCTTCGCGGCGCCCACGCGCTTCTACAAGACCGGCGTGGTCTTCATGGCCTGGCTCAACGGCCACCAGACGCACTTCACCATGGTGGGCGGCCAGCAGAGCACGCGCTCGCTGCCGCACCTGGCCGAGCTGTTCCGCCTGGCCGACGCGGCCAACCTGCTCGAACAGCCGGACCTCGCGGTGCGACGCATGAGCACCCTGCTGTCGCTGCACGGAGTGGCGTGATGCGCGACTTCTCGCAAGACCACCGCTGGCTGTCCATCAACACCGCCACCGTGCGCAAGAGCCGCGGCCAGGACCTGCCGCTGCCGCAGATCCTGGACGCCGTGGCGCGACATGGCATCCCGGCCATCTCGCCCTGGCGCGACCAGGTCGCCGCCGCGGGCCTGAAGGCCATCTCCGCGCAGGTCAAGTCCCTGGGCCTCAAGCTCTCGGGCTATTGCCGGGGCGGCATGTTCCCGGCCGTGGACGCCGCCGGCTTGGCCGCCGCGCGCGACGACAACCGCCGCGCGGTGGACGAGGCCTGCGAACTCGGCGCACCCTGTCTGGTGCTGGTGGTGGGCGCGCTGCCCGGCGCGCTGGCCGGCCAGGCGGCGCACAAGGACATCGCGCGCTCGCGACAACAGGTGAGCGATGGCATCGCCGAACTGCTGGAGTACGCCAAAGCCAACGGCATGCCCCTGGCCATCGAGCCGCTGCACCCCATGTACGCGGCCGACCGCGCCTGCATCAACACCATGGAACAGGCGCTGGACGTGTGCGACGCGCTGGACCCGTCGAAGAGCGGCGCGCTGGGCGTGGCGGTGGACGTGTACCACGTGTGGTGGGACCCGAAGCTGCAATCCCAGATCGAACGCGCGGGCCGCGAACGCCTGCTGGCCTTTCACGTGTGCGACTGGCTCACCCCCACCACCGACCTGCTCAACGACCGCGGCATGATGGGCGACGGCGTGATCGACATCCCCCGCATCCGCGGCTGGGTGGAGGCCCAGGGCTTCGCGGGGTTCAGCGAGGTGGAGATCTTCTCGACCGGCAACTGGTGGCAGCGGGAGCAAGACGAGGTGCTGAGGACTTGCATCGAGCGGCACCGCCGCGCGGTGTGATGCCCTGAGCGCGGCACGCGTCAGGCACGCATCAGGCGGGTGTCGCAGACGCAGGCGCGACGGTCTCTGCGCCCAGTGCGACGAACTCCCCCTCGAAGTGTCCAGCTGCCTGGCCCTCGAAGCGCAGGGTGGACGCGACGGCGATCCTGGCTCGGCCCCTGCGCTCCAGCGTTCGGGCGAACAACGCCCACTTCGCGGCGGATGGCGACTCGGCGTGCGCGGTGAAGTAGCCATCGATGGCCTGCTCGTATTGCATGGTGTTGCGCTGGATGACCAGACGCGTCGTGTAGCCAGCAGCGGCCAGCTTCAGGTGCAGCAGCGACCAGGCCGACAGGATGGCCAGCGCCGAGGCGCTGCCACCAAACACCGTTTCCCGGTGATTGATGTTGATGTTCGGTGCCAAGGGCGCTCCCAGCACCACACGGTCCGAGCTGGCCGCTTCCACCTGAACCTGCATCGCCGCAGACAAGGGGATGTGACCGTGAAGGTAGCGCTGGAGTTCGGCTGGGTTCACTGTGTGGCTCCTCGGGAGCACCGAGCCGGTTCCTTGGGCACGGCGGTTCACTGCCGAGCTTACCGCCCCATGTGCGGCTGCTTCGCAAACAGCTCCGCCGCCCACTCCACGAAGGCCCGCACCTTGGCGCTGAGGTGCCGGTTGGGCGGGTACACCACATAGACCGGGATCGTCTCGCAGGCCCACTCGGCCAGCACCTGCACCAGCTCGCCGCGCTCGATCAGCGGCATCGCCACGAAGCTGCCGGTCTGCGCCACGCCCAGGCCGGCCAGCAGCGCCGCCGTCATGGCGTTGCTCTCGTTCACCGAGAGCTTGTAGCGCCCCGAGATCTCCAGCTTCTGCCCGTCCTTGTGGAATTCGTTCGGGTACATGCGCCCCGTGCGCGTGGAGAAGTAGTTGATCATCGTGTGATCGGTCTCCAGTTGCTCGGGGTGCGTGGGCGTGCCGTGCGCCTTCAGGTAGGCCGGTGAGGCCACCGTCACCAGCGGCAGGTTGGCGATGCGCCGCGCCACCAGCGACTGCTCCTGCAGCTCGCCGCCGCGGATCACGCAGTCCACGTTGTCGGTGATCAGGTCCACCGGGCGGTCGGTCACGCCCAGGTCGAGCTGGATGTCGGGGTAGCGGCGGTAGAAGTCGGCCAGCGCGGGAATGATGATGTACTGCGCCACCGAGGTGCCCACGTCCACGCGCAGCCGCCCGCTGGGCTTGGCCTGGGCGTTGGTCATGCTGGCCTCGACGTCGTCCAGGTCGTTGAGCAGGCGCGCGGTGCGCTCGTAGTAGGCGGCGCCGTCGGGCGTCACCGTCACGCGCCGCGTGGTGCGGTTGAGCAGCTTGACCTTCAGGCGAGACTCCAGGTGCTGCACCAGCTTGGTCACCGTGCCCTTGGGCAGGTCCAGCGATTCCGCCGCCTTGGTGAAGGTGCCGGCCTCCACCACGCGCGCGAACACGCGTATCGATTGCAACTGGTCCATTCCCTCAACTCCTGTCTTGTGATGTGCAGCGATTGTTGCGGCGCGATTGTTCACGCGCCGGAAACAGAGCGGTGTGTGCAGACCGCTTTTTCCGCACGATCGATGTGCCTATAGTCGCCGACATGGATTCAACTGCCACCTCCCCCCTGCCGGTGCAGACGCTGTCGGTGCCCGGCCAGGCCGCGCTCACGCTGCGCGTGCTGGGCCGCAAGCCGCGCACGGGCGCGCTGCCGCTGGTGCTGCACTTCCACGGCGGCGCCTTCGTCTCGGGCGACCTGGACAGCGGCGCCTGCCTGGCTGAGCTGCTGGCCGGCTCGGGCGCGGTGGTGGCTTCGCTGGCCTACCCCCTGGCGCCGGAGCACCGTTTCCCCGAAGCCCTGGAGGCCGGCTACGCCGCGCTGGAGTGGCTGTACAAGCAGCGGTCGAAACTGGCCGGCAAGGACGCCCAACTGTTCGTCGCCGGTGAAGAAGCCGGCGGCAACCTCGCCGCCGCCATGGCGCTGATGGTGCGCGACCGCGCGCACCCGCCGCTGGCGGGGCAGATCCTCGTCGCGCCCATGCTGGACCCGTGCAACGCCACCGCTTCGCTGCGCCAGACCCTGGGCGATTGCGTGGAATGCAAATGGGCCGATGGCTGGAAGCAGTACCTGCGCGGCCCCATGGACGCCGAACACCCCTACGCCGTGCCCGGCCTGGCGCAGCGCCTGGCGGGCCTGCCGCCCGCGCTGGTGCTCACCGGTGCCGACGACCCCATGCGCGACGAGGCCCTGGCCTACGCCGAGCGCCTGCGCGGCGCCGGCATTGCGGTGGTGTCGCGCGTGCTCGGCGAGGGCACGGGCTGGCCCGATTCGCTGGCCGAGCCGCTGGTCGGTGAATGCCCCTGCGCCAACGAGGCGCGGGAGCACCTGCGCGCCTTCTTCCAGGCCGCGATGCCGCCGCCACCGTCCTGACGGACGACCCGCTCCGCTTTCCCCTTTCCCAGAAACGCCAACCCCGGCCATCCGCCGGGGGCGGCCCCGTTCGCCCTCAAAAAGGACCTCACCATGTTCCGCCCGTCCACCAAGCCTTCCGCCCTCGGCCGCATCCTCCTGCCCACCGCCGTCCTGGCCGCGATCTCGGCCGCCGTGTTCGTGATCGCCCAGCAGGCGATGACGGCCCAGGCCAGCGCACCCGCCGATGCGGCGCCGCCGCCCATGCCCGTGTCGGTCGCCACGGTCGCCGAAAGCGACGCGACCACCTGGGACGAGTTCTCCGGACGCCTGGAAGCGGTGGAGCGCGTGGACATCCGCTCGCGCGTGGCCGGTGCCGTGCTCGCCACGCACTTCCGCGAGGGCGCGCTGGTGAAAAAGGGCGATCTGCTCGTCACCATCGACCCCGCGCCCTACGCCGCCGAGGTGGCGCGCGCCGAGGCGCAGGCCAGCGCCGCGCAGGCCCGCCTGAGCCACGCCAAGGGCGAATTCGCGCGCTCGCAGCGCCTGTGGGAAGACAAGGCCATCGCCCAGCGCGAACTCGACGACCGACAGAACGCGCTGCGCGAGGCCGAGGCCAACCTGCTGGCCGCACAGGCGCAGGTGCAGACCGCGCGCTTGAGCCTGGGCTACACCCAGGTGCGCGCACCGGTGGCCGGGCGCATCGGCAAGGTCGACGTGACGGTGGGCAACCTCGTCGCGGCCGGCCCGGGCGCTCCCGTGCTCACCACGCTGGTGTCGGTGAACCCCATCTACGCCAGCTTCGATGCCGACGAGCAGACCGTGGCACGCGCCCTGCAGGGCCTGAACCAGGGCGGCACCAGCGCGCGCCAGGCGATCGAGCGCATCGCCGTGCAGATGGGCACGGCCGGCAGCGACGACACGCCCTTCACCGGCCGCCTGCAGCTCATCGACAACCAGGTCGATCCGCGCAGCGGCACGGTGCGCGTGCGCGCCGTCTTCGACAACAAGGACGGCAGCCTGATGCCCGGGCAGTTCGCGCGCATCCGCATGGGCCAGCCGCAGACCGCGCGCACCCTGCTGGTGAGCGAGCGCGCCGTCGGCACCGACCAGGACAAGAAGTACGTGCTGGTGGTGGGCGAGGGCGACAAGACCGAGTACCGCGCCGTCACGCTGGGCGCCCCCGTCGATGGCCTGCGCACCGTGCTCAGCGGCCTGAAACCCGGCGAACGCATCGTCGTCAACGGCCTGCAGCGCGTGCGGCCCGGTGACGTGGTGCAACCGCAGGTCGTGCCCATGAATGCGCGCGCCGAAACCCCCGCGGTGGCCGTGGCGAAGTCCTGAGCCACCACGCCAGTGAAGAGAACACCATGAACCTCTCGAAATTCTTCATCGATCGGCCGATCTTCGCGGGCGTGCTCTCGCTGCTGATCCTGATCGCCGGCCTGGTCGCGCTGCGCGGCCTGCCGATCTCCGAGTACCCCGAGGTGGCCCCGCCCTCGGTGGTGGTGCGCGCCCAGTACCCGGGCGCCAACCCGAAGGTGATCGCCGAAACCGTGGCCACGCCGCTGGAGGAATCCATCAACGGCGTCGAAG
>CAZLSU010000143.1:0-6018 GCA_964562225.1 uncultured Sphingobium sp. | reverse complement strand
TGAGCATTTCCCGTCACTTCGTCCTCGCCGCCGGCGGGACGGGGGGTCATATGATCCCGGCCTATGCGGTCGCGCAGGAACTGACCGCGCGGGGGCATCATGTCGCGCTGGTCACCGATGAGCGCGGCGCGAAGATACCGGGTATTTTCGAGAAGTCGCAGGTCCATGTCCTGCCCGCCGGGCGCGTGACCGGCAATCCGCGTAGCTGGGCGCCGGGGCTGAAGGGCATCATGGCCGGGCGGGCGATGGCGCGGCGCTTGAACGAGACGTTCCGGCCCACCGCCGTGGTGGGCTTCGGCGGCTATCCCGCTATGCCCGCGCTGCTCGCCGCGCTGGCCGATGGCATCCCCACCGCGATCCACGAGCAGAATGCGGTGCTGGGCCGGGTCAACCGGCTGCTCGCAGGCCGCGTAGATGCGATCGCGACGGCCTATCCGGTGATCGAAAAGCTCAAGGACAAATATGCGTCCAAAGTGCATCTGGTCGGCAACCCGGTGCGCGAGGAAGTGAAGCTGCTGCGCGAGGAGGAGTTCCCGCCGCTGACCGACGAAAGCGTGTTCCGCGTGATGGTGACGGGCGGGAGCCAGGGCGCTTCCATCCTCTCGACCGTCGTGCCCGAAGGGCTGTCGATGCTGCCGATCAGTCTGCGCCGCCGCTTGCAGGTGACTCAGCAATGCCGCGCCGAAGATATCGAGCGGGTGCGCAAAACTTATGCGGAAATGGAAATCCCCGCCGATCTCGCCACCTATTTCAACGACGTGCCCGAAAAGCTCGCCTGGGCGCATCTGGTGATCGCGCGGGCGGGGGCGTCCACGCTGGCGGAACTGACCTGCGCGGGACGACCCGCGATCCTGGTGCCGCTGCCCAGCGCCATGGACGATCACCAGACCGCCAATGTGCGCGAGATGGTCGATGCGGGCGGCGCGCGGTCGATCCCGCAGTCGCGCTTCACCGCCGTCGAATTGGCAAAGCAGATCCAGAAAATGGCGCTGGAACCGGGCGCGCTGATCAACGCCGCCAAGCGCGCGCGCGCCTGCGGCCGGCCGGACGCCGCACGCGACATGGCGGATTTGCTGGAAAGCATAGGCAAGGCACCGATCATGAACGATCCGGTGCGGGTGACACCGACCCCTATTTCACTGAATTTGCAGGGGGTTCCGGCATGAGTGCATTAGGCAAAATCCTCCCCGGTACGGGGAGGTGGCAGGCGAAGCCTGACGGAGGGGGCGCGCCTCAAGGGAGATGTTCCGTGTGGCGCGCGCCCCCTCTACCACCCTTCGGGCGGTCCCCCTCCCCGTGCCGGGGAGGAATAATATGAAGGGCGTCGGCACCGATATCGGCACCATCCATTTCATCGGCATCGGCGGCATCGGCATGTCCGGCATTGCCGAGGTGATGCACAATCTGGGCTATGTGGTTCAGGGGTCCGACGTGGCTGAAGGCTCTGTGGTCGAAGGGTTGCGGAAAAAGGGCATCAAGGTGATGATCGGTCACGCGGCCGAAAATCTGGGCGACGCCGCCGTGGTCGTCACCTCGACCGCGATCAAGCGCGACAATCCGGAAGTCGAACTGGCGCTGGAAACGCGCGTACCGGTGATCCGCCGCGCGGAAATGCTGGCCGAACTGATGCGGCTCAAATCGACCGTCGCGATCGCGGGCACGCACGGCAAGACGACGACCACGTCGATGGTCGCGGCGCTGCTGGATGCGGGTGGGGTCGACCCGACCGTGATCAACGGCGGCATCATCAACAGCTATGGCTCCAACGCCCGGCTGGGTAACAGCGACTGGATGGTGGTGGAGGCCGACGAGAGCGACGGCAGTTTCCTGCGCCTCGACGGTACGATCGCGGTCGTCACCAATATCGATCCGGAACATCTCGATCATTATGGCAGCTTCGACCGGGTCAAGGACGCGTTCGTCGAATTTGTCGGCAATGTGCCCTTTTATGGCGCGGCGATCCTGTGCCTGGATCATCCGGAAGTGCAGGCGATCCTGCCGCGCATCCAGGACCGGCGGATCGTCACCTACGGCTTTTCCGCGCAGGCCGATATCCGCGGCGAGAATGTCGTGTCCTTCCCCGGCGGCAACCGTTTCGACGTGCAGATCCGCGAGCGTGACGGCTCCAGCCGCCGGATCGAGGGTATAGAGATGCCGATGCCCGGCCGGCACAATGTGCTGAACGCCATGGCGGCGATCGGCGTGGCGCTGCACATGAGCATCGACGACGGCACGATCCAGTCGGGCTTCGCCAATTTCGGCGGTGTCAAACGGCGCTTCACCAAGGTCGGTGAAATTCCGGTGGGGGATGGTTTCGCGACCGTCATCGACGATTATGGCCACCACCCGGTCGAGATAAAGGCTGTCCTGGCCGCCGCCCGCGAAGGCGCGCGCGGGCGCGTGATCGCGGTGGTCCAGCCGCATCGCTTCACCCGACTCCGCGACCTGATGGAGGAATTCCAGCAGGCGTTCAACGATGCCGACATCGTCTATGCAGCGCCCGTCTATACCGCAGGTGAGCAGCCGATCGACGGCGTGGACAGCGCCGCTCTGGTCGCGGGTCTCAAGCGGCGCGGCCATCGCGTCGCCAGTACGATTGACGACGCCGATGCGCTCGCCGCCACGCTCGCCGCCGATGTGCAGGCCGACGACATGATCATCTGTCTGGGCGCAGGCGACATCACGAAATGGGCGGCGGGGCTGGCCGATGCGGTCCGCGCAAAAGTGACCGAGGCCGCGTGAGCACAGCCGCGCCCTTTCTGGACATGGCGATGCCCGCCGTGCGCGGCGCGTTGAAGGCGGATGCGCCACTGGCACCGCTCGTCTGGTTCAAGAGCGGGGGCGCGGCGCAGTGGCTGTTCGAGCCGAAGGATGCCGATGACCTGTCGGATTTCCTAGCCATGCTCGATCCGGTCACGCCGGTCATGGCGCTGGGGCTGGGGTCCAATCTCATCATTCGTGATGGTGGCGTGCCGGGCGTGGTCGTGCGGCTGGGCAAAGCCTTTGCCAAGGTCGAGGCGCTGGATGCGACCACCCTGCGCTGCGGCGGCGGCGCAAGCGGCATCCTGGTATCGTCCACGGCGCGCGACAATAGCGTGGCGGGGCTTGAATTTCTGCGCTCCATTCCCGGCACGGTCGGCGGTTTCGTGCGGATGAACGGGGGCGCCTATGGCCGCGAGACCCGCGACATATTGGTGGAGTGCGATATCGTCCTGCGGTCGGGCGAGCAGGTCACGCTGGTCAACAGCGAACTTGGCTATACCTACCGCCATTCCAAGCTGACGGACGGGGCGATCGTCGTAAGCGCGATCTTCCGGGGCGAACCGGGCGAGCCGGCCACGATCCAGGCCGAGATGGACCGCATCGCCGCCGCGCGTGAGGCGAGCCAGCCGTTGCGGAGCAAGACCGGCGGATCGACTTTCAAGAATCCGGACGGGCACAAGGCGTGGGCGCTGGTTGACGAAGCGGGTTGCCGGGGGCTGATGCTGGGCGGGGCGCAGGTCAGCGAGAAGCACACCAATTTCCTTTTGAACACTGGCGACGCGACCAGCGCCGACATCGAAGCGCTGGGCGAGGAAGTGCGGCGGCGAGTGAAGGACAGGAGCGGCGTGGAACTGGAGTGGGAAATTCAGCGGGTCGGGGTGGCGTCTTGAGAGGCCCGTGGCATGTCGCCGTCCTGATGGGCGGCTGGTCCGCCGAGCGGCCGGTGTCGCTGATGAGCGGCGAGGGCGTCGCCAGGGCGCTGGAATCGCGCGGGCATAAGGTCACGCGGATCGACATGGACCGCGATATCGCGCTGCGGCTGAAAGAGACCGACGCCGATATTGTGTTCAACGCGCTGCATGGCGTGCCGGGCGAGGATGGCACGGTGCAGGGGATGATGGACCTGATGGGCATCCGCTACACCCATTCGGGCCTAGCCACTTCGGTGATCGCGATCGACAAGCAACTGACCAAGCAGGCGCTGGTGCCGCACGGCATCCCGATGCCCGGCGGCCATATGGTGACCAGCGAAAGCCTGTTCGACGGTGATCCGTTGCCGCGTCCCTATGTGCTCAAGCCTGTGAACGAGGGCAGTTCGGTCGGTGTCGCGATCGTCACCGATGAGGGCAATTACGGCCAGCCGATCGGCCGCGATGCCGCAGGGCCATGGCAGGATTTCCCCGAATTGCTCGCCGAACCCTATATTCGCGGGCGCGAACTGACCACAGCCGTGCTGGGCGACGAAGCGCTGCTGGTCACGGAATTGCGGCCCAAGAGCGGTTTTTACGACTTCGATTCCAAATATACCGATGGCATGACCGACCATATCTGCCCTGCCGACCTGCCCGACGACATCACGACCGCTTGCAAGGCGATTGCCCTGCGCGCGCACCAATTGCTCGGCTGCAAGGGCGCGTCACGGTCCGATTTCCGCTGGGACGACGAACAGGGGATTGAGGGGCTGTTCCTGCTGGAGGTGAATACCCAGCCGGGCATGACCCCCTTGAGCCTGGTGCCGGAGCAGGCGGCGAAACTGGGCATCGATTATGCCGAATTGGTCGAGCGGATCGTCGAGGACGCATTGATGGGGAGCGGGCCAAATGGCTGAGGCGAAGATCAGGCGCGGCGGCACCGCGCGGCTCGGCACGACCAAGGCCCGCGTCCAGAGCCGGGGAGGGCGCAGGCCGATGAAGCGCCAGTCGCAACTCGACCGGTTGCTGGAATCGCTGCCCATCAGCGAGGCGACGGTGCAGCGGCTGGCGGTCTGGGCGATCGTCGGGCTGGCGCTGGCGGCGGTTAGCGGTGTCGCGGTCTTTTTCGGCCTGCCAGGCATGGCGAAACAAGAAGCCGCCGAACTGGCGTCGCGCGCGGGTTTCGAGGTCGACAAGGTCGAGGTGCGCGGGGTCGAGCGCATGAACGAGATGCAGGTCTATAATGTCGCGCTGGGGCAGGTGGATCGTTCCATGCTGGCGCTGGACCTGCCCAAGGTGCGCGCCGAACTGCTGCAACTGGGCTGGGTGAAGGATGCGCGCATTTCCCGCCGCCTGCCCGATACGCTGGTCGTCGATATCGTCGAGCGGGAGCCGGTCGCGGTGTGGCAGCATCACGGGCTTCTGCACCTGATCGACGTGGCGGGCGCGGTGCTGGAACCGGTATCGCCCAGCGCCATGCCCGATCTGCCGCTGGTCGTCGGTCCCAACGCCAACCGCCAGACGGCGGGCCTTAATCGCCTGATGGAAAGCGCGCCTGCATTAAAGCCGATGCTGGCGGGCGCGACCTGGGTCGGCAACCGCCGCTGGGATCTGCGCTTCCAGTCGGGCGAGACATTGTCGCTGCCCGAGGGGGACAAGATATCGGCAACGGCGCTGGTGAACTTTGCGCGGATGGACGGCGTTAATCGCCTGCTGGGGCGTGGTATCGTGCGCTTCGACATGCGCGATCCCGATCGTTTCGTGCTACGCCTGCCCGAACAGCAGCGCGCCAAGGACGGCGCGGCGGATATCGTCAAGACCGGCGAGGAAGGCTGAGCCATGGCGCAACCCAAGGTCGAGAAATTGATCACTGCGATCGACGTGGGATCGTGGAAGGTATCCGCGCTGATCGCGGGGCGCACCGACGCGGGTGAACTGGTGATCCTGGGCACCGGTCAGCGCGAAAGCCGGGGGGTGCGGCGCGGTTTCATCGCCGACATGGAACGCACCGAACTGGCCGTGCGCGAAACGGTGGAGCAGGCCGAACGGGTCGCGGGCACCAATATCGAGGATGTGTGGGTCAGCTTTTCGGGTGGCAGCCTGGTCAGCGACGTCGTGACGGTCGAGCGCGACATGGGCGGCGACAGGGTGGAGCAGGCGGATATCGACGATTTGCTGGCGACCGGGCGGCAGGGGATCGACCCCGATGGCCGGGTCGTGCTGCACGCGCAGCCGACCTGCTTCACGCTGAATGGCCGGATCGGCGTTAAGAAGCCGCTGGGCATGCATGCCGACCTGCTGGGCGTCGACATCCATGTCGTGCTGGCGGACGGCGCGCCGCTCG
>CAZLSU010000142.1:0-6044 GCA_964562225.1 uncultured Sphingobium sp. | reverse complement strand
AGATCAACGAAGCGATGAAGGTCGCCGCCGCCGAAGCGATCGCCGCGCTCGCCCGCTTACCCGCGCATGACAGCGTCGCGATGGCCTATGGCGGGCGCAAGCTGGTGTTCGGCCCCGACTATATCATCCCAACGCCGTTCGACCCGCGCCTGATCGTCGAGATCGCTCCTGCCGTCGCCAAGGCCGCGATGGACAGCGGAGTCGCCCGCCGACCGATCGACCTGGACGCTTATACCCGCAAATTGTCGCAGCAGAACACCCGTTCGGGCCAGTTGATGATGCCGGTGTTCGAGGCTGCGCGCGGCACCGGGCGGCGCATCGCCTATGGCGAGGGTGAGGATGAGCGCGTGCTGCGCGCGGTGCAGGATGCGCTGGACGAAGGGCTGGCGCGGCCCACCATCGTCGCGCGTCGCCGTATCCTGACGCAGAAGCTGGCCGACATGGGCCTGCGTTTCCAACTGGACCGCGATGTCGAGGTGATCGATCCCGAAAGTGATCATGCGATCATGGAGGAACTGGTCGAGGCTTACCGTACCCTCGCCGCACGCAGGGGCGTCCCCGCCGCCGAAGTCGTCCGCCATGTTTATCGTCGCCCGACCGTGACCGCCGCCATGCTGCTGCGCACCGGCCGGGTCGATGCGGCGCTGGTCGGCGGCAATTCGGAATATTGGGGCCAGGTCGAACATGTGCTGCGCATCATCGACCGCGCGCCGGGCCACAGCCGCGTCTATGCTCTGTCCGGCCTGATCCTGGACGCGGGCGCGTTGTTCGTCACCGACAGCCATATGGTGCCCGACCCGACGCCGGAGCAAGTGGCCGAAATGACGTTGCTGGCCGCCGCCGAGATACGCCGCTTCGGCCTGGAACCGCGCGTGGCGCTGTTGTCCCATTCCAATTTCGGATCGTCGCACAGCCCCAGCGCCCGCAAGATGCGCGACGCGCTCAAGACCGTACGCGGGGCCGCGCCGGACCTGGCGGTGGATGGAGAGATGCATGCCGATGCCGCGTTGTCGCAGGCGCTGCGCGAGAAACTGATCCCCGATTCGCGGTTCGAGGGTGCGGCCAACCTGCTGGTCATGCCCAACCTGGACGCGGCGAACATCACGCTGACCGCGCTCGCCGCCTCGTCCAGTTCGCCCACCGTCGGCCCGATGCTAATGGGGCTGGCGCAGCCTATCCATGTGCTGACCCCCGGCGTCACATCGCGCGGCATCCTCAACCTTACCGCTATCGCCGCGGCGGAAGTCGCGCGCGAAGGGGGCGATTAACCTTTTGGCGTTAGAATCGCGGGCATGTTCAGATCTCTCATCCGCGCCATCGGTCCCAAGCTGCTGATCGGCGGTGGCGCGATGCTCGCCGTCTTCCTGATCACCGGCTTCCCCGAACGCGCACCGAGCGAAGCGACAATCGCGCCCAAACCCAAGGCGAAACCCGCCGCCACGCCCGCAAAGCCGGTGGAACGGTCGCGCGACAATCCGCTCAAGCTCGAACCCAATGCGCTGGTCGTCAAGCGTGTGCTGCCCATCAGCGGCCCGTTCCGCCACGGCGACTATGTTTGGGACGATGCAGGCGTGCCCGACGGCCGCATCATCATCACCGTGGACCTGAAGGCCCAGACGTTATCGGTGTTCAGGGGCGGCTATGAGATCGGCGCGGCGGTGATCCTCTACGGCGCGGACGACAAACCCAGCCCCTTGGGTGCCTTCCCCATCACCCAGAAGGACGCCGACCATGTGTCCAACCTCTATGACGCCCCCATGCCCTATATGCTGCGCCTGACCAATGACGGCGTCGCCATCCACGGCAGCGACGTCAAATGGGGCAACGCGACCCATGGCTGCATCGGCGTGCCCACCGCCTTCGCCCGAAAGCTGTTCGGCGTGACGAAGCTGGGCGACATCGTGATCGTCACCAAGGGCAAGATGCTGGACACCAGCCACGCGGGATAACCCCATGGCCGTCAAACGTCCGAAAGCGGCGGCACGTTCGCCGTCTTGACCAACACCTCCAGCGCGGCCCCGCCGATCCGCTTCGCCGTTTCCAGCGCGGCGGCGGGCGTGAGCGTGATGTCCACATCGGCCGCTCCAGAAATATGGACGACATTCCCCTCGACCTTGGCACTGATTGGGGCATTGATCGCCAACCTGGTCTGCGGCTTTGCGGGCATGCCGCCAGTCACCCAGTCCCGTGCAAGCACCATGGAGGTAAAGACCTTTGCATCATTATCGGTCACTCGCATGGCCTGAAGCTTCGCGACGCCCGACGACACGATGATGGCGGTGCGATCCGCGTTGAGATGGCCCAGCCCTCGAACCATGGCGCGCAGGGCCTCGGCGACATCCTTGGCCTGTGGTCCCGATTGCCTGGTATCGATGATCGCTGAAGTGGGACGGTCGGACAGATTGAGTTGGGTGAGTTCGCGGCGAAGGGCGATCTCATAGGAGAGCACATCGTCAATGGCCCAAAATCCCGTCCGCACGACGGTCAGCAACGAAAGAGCGGGTTCTAATTTGAACTGAAAGATGGCGCGCACCCCTGTCGAAGGGAGCACTCCAGCGTCTCTCAGTCGCCGCATCGCCATAATTGGCTGCGGGGATAATCTGCCATACTATAGGGGAATGCTATTAGATAGTTATGATTGCCGCGCAGTGCAGGACGCGCTATCTCGAACGCTGCCTATCCGCAGCTTGCGTTTACAACCCCAGCGGTTGACTCGCTGGCTCGTCAGCCCACCTGACTGCTTACTAAGGCGCTGGACGTCCGTTATGTTATACGGTCGCCCATCGCGTCGCTGCTATCCCATCTGCGTCATGATCCACCCGCGCTATACAAAGAGAAAATAATAGCTGCTGATAAAAATGACGACCCACATCATGGCCGATACTGCAAACCCCAGAATAAGCGCTTTGGCAAAACGCTCCCCTTCCAAAGTTGCGCGAAAAGATGTTTTTTCCCGACGCTGAGCCGATACAGCGAATAAGGTGCGATATATTCTAGCCATATTACCAAATGTTCGCCTGGCATTGAATAGTTGCGCGCCTGACGATTTATCCTGTCTATCGACCATGTCGCCCCGACTGATATTCCTTAAAAGATGCAATTTTTGAAGGCTGTTGCCGTGCGATGATGATCTGCTAAAATGCTGCGATTCAAAGTGATTGCGCATGAAGGCGCTGCACGGGAGGCGACTACAAAGCGCCCCCCATTATCTAATTCGTCGCTAAACCATGCTGTTAGGCCAAGGGTTTTACAAAATTGTCGCTAAAAATCGCTGCTCGTACTCCACATCCAAAGAGCTTCCTCAAACCTATGACAATTCACAGTTTTGTCCCGGCATTGGGACATTAGTTCCATGCCTAGATCCAATCAACCTCGAATTGACCGGGAAAGCAAAAAAATTGCGTTTTCTGAGCGTTTATCTTTTTTAATCAAACGCTTGGACTTAAGCGATGCCGAACTTTCTCGGCGTAGCGGACTACCAAAAAATACGATTAGTCGATATCGGAATGCCGAATCGCTTCCCGAGGCCCATCATCTTTTCATTGTTGCGCGTGCGCTCGATGTGGATCCCGAATGGCTTATTACGGGTAACGGAAAACCAATTCGTGCAGAAGGATCTTCAGCAGATGAAAATCAGAAAAACTTTGTAGATCTTTTCAATGCTCTCGATCCCGAGGCGCAAAAATTTCTGATGGATGCGGCAGCTTTTCTTTGGTCTCGTCCTTCGGCTGCGGACCCCTCACCGGGGCAGCCTAACCTTCTCCACGATGGCATATCGCCTGGCTTTAAATCGCAAGAGGGTTCGTTCGATTAATATGTTAATCGATCCTCAGCCTTGGTTGTAATAGCTTTGCCTTTTAGGTGAAGACGCAGATTCCTGTTCCGGTAAAGAAACTTGGTCAGCCCGGACAAAGCGCATCCCCATCCCGGTCCCGCGCCTCCACGGAGGCACTCCGTCCACTCGCCACGCGCGGAAAGGCGACCCCCTCGAACGATCCGCGCCCGTCGCACAGCGCCGCGCATTTAAGGTCGACCACGCCCGGCAATGCCAGCCGGTCGCCATCATATTGCGCCACGATGGTGCAGTCGGTCGCCGGGAAGCGCAGGATCAGCTTGTCGCCCGCGCGCCGCGCGGTGCCCTTGCCCCGGCATTGCTCGTCCGATCCAAAGATCGCCTGCGCCCCGAAGCGGAAACGGGTGGGACCGTCCGGCACGACGCACAACGTATCGCGCCCGGCCTCATGCCGACGGGTATAAAGCCCGATCGGGGAAATGCGCGCGACGTCCGCCACCACGCCGCTGTCGATCGCCGCTTGCTCCAGCGCAGACGGCGGCGGTCCGGCGTCGGCCTGCGTGGGGGCAGGCCCCTCGCGCTGGCACGCCATAAGCAACAAACAGGCTATCAGGCTAGGACGCCGCATCGACCTCCGACAGCCCCTGCGGACCCACCCGGCGGAAGAAGCAGCTGCGCGCGCCAGTATGGCATGCCGGCCCGGCCGGCACCGCTTTCACCCACACCGCATCCTGATCGCAATCGATGCGAATATCGCGCACCGCCAGCATATGGCCGGACGTCTCGCCCTTCTTCCACAGCGTATTGCGGCTGCGCGACCAGAAATGGGCGAGGCCGGTCTCCACGGTCAGCGCCAACGCCTGCGCATTCATATGCGCCACCATCAGCACATCGCCCTGGTCGGCGTCGGTGACGACGGCGGTGATCAGGCCGTTGCCGTCATATTTCGGGTTGAGGGCCAGCCCCCTGTCGCGCGCATTGTCCATGCGCGCCGCTATAGAGGGCAAGCGCAGCGATGCGAAGCCCTCCTTTAGCCCCGGCCGATCAGCGCCTGCGCCATGGTATCGGCCACGTCAGCCGCCGGACGCCCGGTCGCTGCGCTCTCCGCCCAGATGGTCCGCAGCCGATCGGGAATCAACGCCACGCGTGCCTCCACCTCGGCCCGATCGCCCTGCCCCAGATATTCGAGCGCGACGTTGATGATGCCGCCTGCGTTGATGACATAGTCGGGCGCATAGAGAATAGCGCGCGCATGCAGCCGCGCGGCGTCGGCGGGGGTCGCCATCTGGTTGTTCGCGCCGCCAGCCACCACGCCCGCCCGCAGCAGGGGAATGCTATGCTGGTTCAGGATCGCACCGAGCGCGTTGGGGCTGAATATGTCGGCTTCGACCGCGATGATCGCCTCGGCCGACACGACATCCGCGCCCAGTTCCGCCGCCAGCGCCTTCGCCCGATCCGCATCGACGTCGGCCAGCGTCAGTTTCGCGCCGTCCGCCGCCAGTTTGCGGGCCAGCCCGCCGCCGACGCTGCCGACGCCCTGGATCGCTACATGGACGCCCGCCATATCGCCCTTGCCCAGCGCCTGCCGTGCCGCGGCGCACACGCCCAGATAGACGCCATGGGCCGTCGTCGGCCCCGGATCGCCACCCGCCGCCCCTGCGCCGACCGGCAGGCCCGATACGAAGCGGGTTTCGCCCGCTATCGCGATCATGTCCGACTCGCTGATGCCGACATCCTCTGCCGTCACATAGCGGCCGCCCAGCGTGTCGATCGCCCGGCCAAAGGCGCGCAGCATGTCAGGGGTCTTGACGCCGCCTGCATCGGCCAGGATCACGCCCTTGCCCCCGCCCATTGGCAGGCCGGCCATGGCGTTCTTGTAACTCATGCCGCGCGACAGGCGCAGCGCGTCGGTGATCGCGTCGGTGCGGTCGGCATAGTGCCAGAAGCGCACACCGCCCGCCGCCGGGCCGAGCGCGGTCGAATGCACGGCGATGACCGCGGTCAGGCCGCTCGCGCGGTCGCGGAACAGATGAACGCCCTCATGATCGTCAAAATCGGGCAGATCCCAGGCAGCCATGCGCACCTCGTAACAAAATTACCAAGGTGACTAATAATATAATATTGCCTGGATAGCCAGTCCGCCCGTGCAAAAAGGGGAGAAGACTGAAAATGGGGCGACCGATGGGTCTTGAACCCACGACCTCCGGTACCACAAACCGGCGCTCTAACCAACTGAGCTACGATCGCCACA
>CAZLSU010000141.1:0-6077 GCA_964562225.1 uncultured Sphingobium sp. | reverse complement strand
GAGCCGGATGCGCTCGACGCTTTCGGCGGAGCGGAAGCGGACGTTATTCTTGCGCCCGTCGATCAGATTCTTGAGTTCCACCTGCATATAGGCACCGCCCTTGCCGGGCTGGGTGTGCTGAATCTTAACGGCGCGCCACAGGCCGCCCTCATATTCGATATTATTGCCGGGACGAATGTCCACGCCGCTGATCTTCGCCATGGGAAGAGCCTGCCTATATGCTAAAGGTGAAAAGAGCCGGACGCGCCTCTACATGCAGCAGGGCCGAAGGGCAAGAGGGGCTACCGCCGGGCCGCCAGCAACGGATAGGGATTGATCGCCCGGCCCTCATACCATTTCTCGCCGGGCACCATGTCATGCACCGCGAAATGCAGATGCGGCGCGGCGGGATCGGCATTGCCGGTGCTGCCCACGGTTGCGATCTTCGCCCCGCGCGCGATGCTCTGCCCCTCGCGCAGGTCGGCCGCATAGCGATCGAGATGCGCGTAATAATAGCTGCGCCGTCCATCTGCGGATCGTTGATAGATGGTCCGCCCGCCAGCCTCGCTCCAATGGATTTTCTCAATCCGCCCGTCCGCCACGGCAAGCACCGCTCTACCCCGCGCGGCCATGATGTCGATCGCGTCATGCCCCCGCGCGCCATTGGCGCGGGATTGCGCGAACGTGTTGGTAAGGGCCGAGGCGGGGACGCCTTCGACGGGGATCAGCAGCGGGCCGGTGGCGACAGGCTCGCGGGAAGCGGGCGCGCCGGGAGGCACCACCCGAACGCAAAAATGGGCGAAGGCGAGGCAGGAGACGAGTGCAAAGGCGATCCAGAGCCAACGCCGCGCGCGCGCCAGCACCCCACCCCCGTTCGGGCTGAGCTTGTCGAAGCCTTGTCCTTTCTTCGCAGCAAGAAAGTGCGACCCTTCGACAGGCTCGGCCCGAACGGATGCAGGTTTATCAGTCAAGCCTGAAACACCGCCTTCACCCCCGTCTTCACCATCTGCGCCAGCCGCGCCGCGTCCCAGTTGGTCAGGCGGATGCAGCCATGGCTTTCGGTCCGCCCGATGGTCTGCGGCTCTGGGGTGCCGTGGATGCCGTAATGATCCTTTGACAGGTCGATCCACACCACGCCCACGGGACCATTGGGACCGGGCTTGAGCACCGCCTTCTCATCCTGCGCCTTCGCGTCCCAGAACAGATCGGGATTATAGTGGAAGTCGGGATTGCGGCTCACGCCCTTGATTTCCCAACTGCCCAGCGGCAGCGGATCGTGGCTTGACCCCATGGTCGCGGAAAATTGCGCGATCAGGCGGTTTTGCGCATCATAGACTTTGAGCACCCCTTCCGACTTGTCGACCACGATATGATCGGCCTGCGGCTGCTGCGCCGAAACGCCCAGGCTTGCCAGCGTCGTGCCCCAGCCGCGCTCATCCCCTTCGATGCGCGCGACCGGCTGGTTGGGGATTGCGGGGACACGGATGATGCCGTCCGCTTGTCGGCCACTGGCCGGATTGAGCGCGGCGAGTATCTGCGGCGTGGTATGGAACCGCTCGGCCAGTTGCTCGGCCAGATCGCGGTAGGACAGCGCGGGCAGCTTGGCCTGTTCGTTCAGGCCCTTGGGGATATTGGCATAGGGACCACGCGCAAAGCCCGCCGGAATGCGCACCAGCCAGGTCGTCGGCCTCGCCTCGCCCTCCAGCAGCGCAACCGCCGTCTTCTGGTCATATTGGCCGGTCACCGGCAAATTATTCGCCTCCTGAAAACCCCGCAAAGCGGCGGTGAAGGACATGCCCTCCTTACCGTCCAATATGCCCGGCGGGAAACCGACCCGATCGAGCTGAACCTGCGCCTGGAGGATGGAGTTGGGCTGGAACGGCTTGCCGCCCGGCTCGGCCACGACCTCGAACGCGAAGGGATCGGCCGCGACGACAGCGGGCGCAGGCTCGGGGCTTTGGGCATTCTGGGCGGGTGCATCGGTCACCGACACGTTGCAGGCGGTACAGAGCAGGGTTGCAAGCAGCGGGCGGATTTTCAAGGCGCACTCTCCATCGGTCGGGAGAAGGGAACGCATGGCTCAAGCGGAATATCCGTCGCCCCGGCGGAGGCCGGGGCGACGATCAACTCTTCGGCGCGAACCGCAGCACCGCAAATCCCACAAGCGCCGAGAGCATCGACCCCGCCAGCGTCCCGATCTTCGCCTCCTCGATCAGCAACGGCGATCCCGGAAAGGCAAGCGCCCCGATGAACAGGCTCATCGTGAAACCGATGCCGCACAACAGCGCGACCCCATAGACCTGCAACCAGCTCGCCCCCTGCGGCCGCACCGCCAGCCCCAGCTTCACCGACAGCCAGATCGCGGCGAAAATCCCGACCTGCTTGCCGATGAACAGCCCGAGCGCGATCCCGACCGGCAGCGGCGCGAACAATTGCGCCCAACCTATCCCGGCCAGGCTGACCCCCGCATTGGCAAAACCGAACAACGGCACGATCAGATAGGCGCTCCACGGATGGATCGCATGCTCCAGCCGGTGGAGCGGGCTGTCCGCC
Source organism: uncultured Sphingobium sp. (assembly GCA_964562225.1). GTDB lineage: Bacteria > Pseudomonadota > Alphaproteobacteria > Sphingomonadales > Sphingomonadaceae > Sphingobium. The sequence continues at coordinate 3,545 of CAZLSU010000141.1, read as the reverse complement.
GCATCGGGCGCGCCCGGCGTCCGGCGGATCGGGACCGTCATCGCCGCCAACACGCCCGCGACCGTCGCATGCACCCCGGACAGCAGCGTCGCATACCAGAGCAGCGCAAAGCCGATCAGATAGATGGGCAGCGCCTTCACCCCCAGCCGGTTGAGCGCGATCATCACGCCCAGGATCACCCCCGCGGCCAGCAACGCCAAACCGTTCAACCCGGCGGTATAGGCCACCGCGATGATCGCCACCGCGCCCATATCATCGACGATCGCCACGGTCGTCAGAAACAGCTTGAGCGAGGTCGGCGCACGCTTGCCCAGCAGGGCCAGCACGCCGATGGCAAAGGCGATGTCGGTCGCCGCCGGGATCGCCCAGCCGCGAACCAGCGCAGCATCACCGCCGGACAGGCCCAGATAGACCAGCGCGGGCAGCAGCATCCCCGCGCCCGCCGCGATCACCGGCAGGCGGCGCTTGCTCCAGCTCGACAATTCCCCGTCGATAAACTCGCGCTTGATCTCCAGACCGACGAGCAGAAAGAATATCGCCATCAGCCCGTCGTTGATCCACAGATGCACGGTCATCGGTCCCAGCATCGGCGTCAGGTCAGGGCCGGTCCGCGCATGGACGAAGGTGTGATAGAGATGCGCGGGCGCGCCCGGCCAGTTGGCGAGCAGGATCGCCAGCCCGGCGGCCAGCATCAGCAGCACGCCGCCGCCCGCCTCGCTCGTCAGGAAATCGCGCAATGCCGATGGCGCGGGTCGGCTGGTCATAGGCAGGATGCTCGCAGAGGTGAAGGCATGGGGAGGATGACCCCGGACAAATCATGATGGCTTGCGCTGGATCGCATAATCGCGATCATGGCACCGGCTTTGAAGAGGGACAAGGCGCTTGGGGGATGTGCTGCTCAACCTGTTGGTCCTCGTGCAGTTTGAACTCATGCTGTTCGCGGCCGCCGGTCTCGCGATCGGCGGCCTGGATGATTTCATCATCGACATTCTGTTCCTGATGCGGCGCGGCTGGCGCCGGATCGCCATCTACTCCCGCTATGCGCGCACGACCACGGCCACCCTGCCTCCGTCCGACCATCCCGGCACCATCGCCATCTTCGTGCCCGCCTGGCAGGAATCCGACGTGATCGGCCCGATGTTGCGCACCGCGCTGCGCCGCTGGGGCAATACCGATTATCGCCTGTTCGTCGGTGCCTATCCCAATGATCCTGCAACCATCAGGGCGGCGGGTGCCGTCGCGGCGGGCGACTCCCGCGTTATTCTGGGCATCAACGATCGGGATGGCCCCACGACCAAGGCCGACTGCCTAAATACCCTTTGGCGCATCCTGCTGCGGGAAGAGGCGCGCACCGGTCGCCCGTTCAAGGCAGTCGTGCTGCATGACGCCGAAGATGTCGTTCACTCCGACGAGATCGCACTGTTCGACCGGATGATCGACCGGTTCGCCCTGGTGCAACTGCCCGTCTTGCCGCTGCCTGGCGATGGCGGTTTCTGGCGGCGCGCCATCGCCAATCATTATGGCGACGAGTTCGCCGAATCCCACGGTAAATCGCTGACCATGCGGGAAGCGCTGGGCGCGTCGGTGCCATCGGCCGGGGTGGGCTGCGCCTTTTCGCGCGATGCGCTGGGCGATCTTGCGACGCAAACGCCCGATGGCCCGTTCGACCCCGGATCGCTGACCGAGGATTATGAGACCGGCCTGCGCATCACGGATAGCGGCGGCAAGGGCATTTTCCTGCGCATCCGCGACGCGCAAGGGCAACTGGTCTGCATCCGTGAGCATTTTCCCGACCGGCTCGATGCCGCCGTGCGGCAGAAGGCGCGCTGGATGGTGGGCATAGCACTGTCCGGCTGGGACCGGATGGGGTGGCACGGCGGGCCGATGGAAATATGGATGCGCTTTCGCGACCGGCGATCGGCGCTGGCCGCGCTCATCCTGCTGGCGGCCTATCTCGCGCTGCTGCTCTGGGGGATTTTGCGCGCCGCCGACCTGGTCATCGCGGTGCCATGGCGGACCCTGACACCCGCCCTCCGCCTGCTTCTCACCATCAATCTTGGCCTCATGCTCTGGCGCTTCGCCATGCGCGCGCTATTCGTCGGGCAGATCTATGGCTGGCGGCAGGGGCTGGCGGCGATCCCCCGGACGCTGGTCGGCAATGTCATCGCGATCATGGCCGCACGCCGTGCCGTGTCGCTCTACATCCGTTCGCTGCTCGGCAAGCCGCTCGTCTGGGACAAGACGGCGCACCGCTTTCCCGATCTGGAAAGCGGCACATGACCGCCCGCGCGCAGGCCGGACGGCCGCTCAAATTTTTCGGGCTGATCCTGTCCCTCTGGATCATCAGCCGGATCGCCCTCTCGATGCCCGGCGCGCGCCCGCCGATGACGGCACCGACAACCCTTGCGGTCGCAGCGCCCCATGTCACGCCCCGCTGGGCCATGGCGGCGCAGGCCATGGCAGTGCTCCCCCCGCTCCCGCGCAGGGCGGCACCGCTCGTTCGCGCGGCCGCGTCCCCCCGAACCGAGCCGGGCATGGCGATCGACCTGCTCGACTTCATCCACTTCACCGTCGCCTTTTCCAACCGCCATCACGGCCTGGACGCGGAGCCGGGCATCCGTGCGCCGATGCTGTACCCCGCCCCTCCTCCGTCGTTCCCGCCTGCGTCGACCGACCGCGCGCCACAAACAGACCGCTGGCGCGCCAGCGCCTGGATGCTCTGGCGGCCCGATCGCACCAACGCCGCCACCATCGCATCGGCCGGCCAGCTTGGTGCATCGCAGGTCGGCGCGCGGATCGACTTCGACGTTGCGCCGACCGCCGCCCAGCGCGTCGCCGCCTATGCCCGCGTTTCGCGCGCGCTCGTCAGCCCGGCCCAGCCCGAAGCGGCGATCGGCCTCAGCATCCAGCCTTCGCGCCGTCTGCCCGTCAGCCTGGCGCTCGAACGGCGCATCGCGCTTGGCGATGGCGCACGCAACGCGATGGCGGCGATGGTCGTGGGCGGCTTCGGCCCGACGCCGGTCGCACCGGGCCTGATGGCCGAGGGCTATGCGCAGGCAGGGGTCGTCGGCTTTAAGGCCCGCGACACCTTCATCGACGGCCGCGCCTCCCTGCTCAGGCCGATCGCGGGAACGCCCCTTACCCTTGGCGGCACGGTCTCGGGCGGCGCGCAGCCCCATGTCCATCGGGTCGATGTCGGCCCCGCGGTCCACCTCCGCCTGCCGATCCAGCCCTCCGCCGGTCGGCTGATGCTGGAATGGCGCGAACGGATCGCGGGCCGTGCCTTTCCCCGGTCGGGCCTCGCCCTCACATTGGCGGCGGATTTTTAAGTCCGCGCCTTCCTATCGTCGCGCTTTCGCCTTAAGCCGGGCGCTCCATGGACCTGTATCTGCCCATCGCCAATCTGTCCGTAAACGCCCTGGTCATCATCGGCCTGGGCTTTGTGGTCGGGCTGCTGTCGGGCATGTTCGGGGTCGGCGGCGGCTTCCTGACGACGCCGCTGCTGATCTTCTACGGCATACCCCCGACCGTCGCCGCCGCGTCCG
>CAZLSU010000140.1:0-6083 GCA_964562225.1 uncultured Sphingobium sp. | reverse complement strand
CCAGCCTCATTGTGTTGTCCTTCCTATCGGTCATAACATGGCACGGAATACCATCCGCGCTGGCGTTGACCGGCAGTTCGCTGGGTAGTCTAGCCCGCTTGCAGACATCGACGACGCGTATGAAGGGTCTGTTCCTCGTGGGGGCTCCATTTTGGCTCGCCCATAATTTGATCGTTGGAGCTCTTTTCGCGTTGGGAACAGATGCGGTATCGTTGGCGTCAAACCTTGCAAATCTGATAAGGCTTATGACGCGTCGCTGGAGAACTTTTCCGTTCAGCCCTAGGCCCAGCGGTGCCGTCGAGACGCCCGCCGGAATTTTTGCTCAGCCTAGGCCAGTCTAGACATAGGGCGCTTAGTCGCCTGCTACAGAACATGATATTGCAGGGAAACTCTTGTTCGAGAGCGTTTCCACGACACGGGGCGTTATCGTATGTTAAAAGCAGGCAAACGAGGAGCGGGCCCAATCCTCGCGATGCTCTCAGCCCTGTTGTTCGGCGCAAGCACGCCCTTCGCCAAGCTTATCCTTGGCAATGGCCTGAACCCTTGGCTGCTTGCCAGCCTGCTCTATCTTGGCTCGGGCGTCGGGCTCGCTTTCGTCCATCAGGTGCGCAAAGCGATCGGGCGCGGGGAAGCGGAGACCCCGCTCGTTCGATCCGATCTGCCGTGGTTGGCGCTCGTCATACTGTGCGGTGGTGCGATCGCGCCCGTCCTGTTGATGGTGGGGCTGGCGACGACGGCGGCATCCACAGCGTCTCTCCTGCTCAATCTCGAAGGGCTGGCGACACTCGCTATCGCTTGGTTGGTGTTTCGCGAGTATGTCGATCGTCGTCTGCTGATCGGCGCGGCAGCGATCCTCGGCGGCGCAGTGCTGCTATCGTGGCGCGGCGGCCCAGTCGGCGGCGGCCTCGGCATGCTGGCGATCGCCGGCGCCTGCCTCGCCTGGGGCATCGACAATAATCTCACCCGAAAGCTCAGCAGCGCCGATCCCGTCCAGATCGCGATGCTGAAAGGACTGGCCGCAGGCACCGTGAATCTCGTGCTGGCGCTGACGCTTGGCGCATTCTTGCCGCCCGTGCCGGTCATTGCCGGCGCTGCCCTGATCGGCTTCCTCGGTTATGGCGTCAGCCTCGTGATGTTCGTCCTCGCGCTCCGGCACCTCGGTACCGCCCGGTCGGGCGCTTATTTCTCGACGGCCCCCTTTATCGGCGCAGTGCTGGCGGTCGCGATGTTCGGCGAAGCGGTCACCGTGCCCCTCATCATCGCCGGCATCCTGATGGCGATCGGGCTGTGGCTGCACCTGACCGAATCGCACGGCCATGAGCATGCGCACGAACCGCTCGAGCATGATCATCGTCACATCCATGACAGCCATCATCAGCATGATCATGCGCCCGGCACCGCGCCCGGCGAGCCGCATAGCCATCATCACTGGCACGCGCCGATGGTCCACAGGCATGCCCATTATCCCGACCTGCACCATCGGCACCGACATGACGCATGAATAGTGCGCGTGGCCTGCCGGCGAGAAATGGACGCTGCCTCGACATTTGCGCGAGACCTGCCCTATGAAAGCCTGAAGTCACTATAGAGTCGCTAATGATGTCGCCAGGTTCGCTCAGCATCGGCAAACTTGCTGCCGCAACGGGAACGAAGGTCGAGACAATCCGCTATTACGAGAGCGCGGGCCTGCTTTCCGCGCCAGAGCGGACCAAGAACAATTATCGTGCCTACTCCACGCAGCATCTCGCGCGGCTCAGCTTCATCCGGCGCGCGCGGGCACTGGGTTTTTCGCTCGATCAGGTTCAGGCGCTGCTCGGCCTGTCGGATCAGAAGGATATATCCTGCTCGGCGGTGGATTTGATCGCGCGCGAACATCTTGCGGAGATTGATCGCAAGCTCAAGGATCTGACAACGCTGCGGTCCGAACTCAGCAGCCTCATCGTCCAGTGCGGGCACGGCAAAATCTCCGAATGCCGCATCATCGAGACGCTGGCGCCGGAGGCCGAGCGCTAAAACTGAGGGCCAAGCGCGCGGCTACTATTGCAACTAAGTCGCAAAACCGCTTGACCCTCTAGCGGCTAGAGGGTTTATGAGGCTGAGATGTCCCGTGCAGACCTTGGCGAATCTCGCCATTCCACCTTTGCCTTCATGCGCGCGCTGATGCCATCGATCCAGCGCGCCATAGCCATTCTTGCAGCATTTCTCTGCCTCGGCGGGATCGCCGGCGTAGCCCATGCCGATACCACCGACGTACAGACCGCATGGCGGCTGCTCGACTATATGGCGGTCGACTATGGCGGAGCCGTCAGCGGCGGCCGGATCAAGAGTACCTCGGAATATGCCGAGATGACCGAATTCGCGGCTTCGGTATCCGCCCGCCTTATGGCCCTGCCACCCACGCCAGCGCGCGGACAGCTGATCACGGGAGCTACCCGACTCCGAGGTGTGATTGCCGCGAAGGGCGAACCCAAGGAGGTTGCGCGCATCGCCCATAGCCTCGCTGCCGACCTCCTCAAGGCCTATCCGGTGCCTCTCGCGCCGAGCAAGGCGCCTGACCTTACTCGCGGCGCCTCGTTGTTCGCGCAGAACTGCGCGAGCTGCCACGGCATGACCGGGGATGGACATGGCCCCGATGCCGTAAAGCTCTCGACGCCGCCAATCGCCTTTAGTGCGATCGTGCGCGCGCGGCAGCGCAGTCCCTTCGCGCTCTATCAGGTCATCGATCAGGGCATCGATGGCACCGCGATGCAAAGCTTTGCGACCTTGCCGAGCGACGATCGCTGGGCGCTGGCTTTCTATGCCGGCCGCTTCGCTTTTCCCGAAGCTCTCGCGAACGAGGGCGAGCGGTTGTGGAAATCCGATCCCGGCCTGCGGCAAATGATCCCCGACCTGACGACACTCGCGGGGCTGACGCCCGAAGTGCTGGCAAAATCGATTGGGGTTGCCAAGGCCGACGCTGTGATCGCCTATCTGCGCCGCCATCCGGATGTGGTGATCCAGCAGGCTCCCGGTTCGCTGACCATCGCGCGCGAAAAGCTGGCACAGAGCCTTGCCGCCTATCGTGGTGGCGACCGCCACGCCGCCCAGGAACTTGCGCTTTCGGCCTATCTGGATGGCTTCGAGCCCCTCGAGCCGATGCTCACCGCGCGCGATGCTACGCTCATGGGGCACATCGAGAGCGCCATGGGCGAGTTCCGGGCATCGCTCCAGCAAGGTCGCCCCGCCGACGAGATAGCCACGCGTATCCAGGTGCTCGACCGTCTCTTCGACGACGCCGACGCCGCCTTGTCCCCGGACGCGGCGAGCAATGCGTCGACTTTTCTGGGTGCCTTCACCATCCTGCTGCGCGAGGGACTCGAAGCCCTGTTGATCGTCGTCGCGATGATCGCCTTCCTGCGCAAGGCCGAGCGGCCCGAGGTGCTGCCCTATATTCATGGCGGCTGGATCGGGGCGCTAGCGGCGGGCGGCCTGACCTGGGGAATCGCGACCTATGCGATCGGGATCAGCGGCGCGAGCCGGGAGCTTACCGAAGGGTTCGGATCGCTGTTCGCGGCCGTCGTCCTGCTCTCCGTGGGGATCTGGATGCACGGCAAGGCGCAGGCGGACCAGTGGCAACGCTACATCCGGGAGAAGATGTCGCGCGCGCTGTCGCGGCAGTCGGCCTGGTTCCTGTTCGGCCTGGCCTTCATCGTCGTCTATCGTGAGGTGTTCGAGACGATCCTGTTCTACGCCGCGCTCTGGACCCAGGGCAATGGCGGCACGATGCTGGCAGGCGCCGGCTCTGCGGTGCTGCTACTGGGACTCATCGCGTGGGCCATGCTGCGCTACAGCCGCGATCTCCCGATCGCGAAATTCTTCGCCTACAGCGCGTGGCTGATGGCGATCCTTACCATCGTCCTCGCCGGGAAGGGCGTGTCGGCGCTACAGGAAGCCGGCATCATAGACATCGCGCCGCTTGGCGGCGGCGTCCGCGTTTCCATGCTCGGTATCTTCCCGACCTTGCAGTCAATGGGCGCGCAGCTCCTGATGCTCATCGCGGTGCTTGGTGGCTTCCTCCTCAACCGGCGCCGTGCTGCTGTGGCGGTCGGCTGATGCAGCCGGGGACAACGACGATGATTTGCCTTGACCCTCTAGTTGCTAGAGGGTTCATAGAGAGTCCATGATGCTTGTTCGAGTAGATGATCATGGTCTGTAACAGCTGCCAGTCCGACGTACCGCCGACGCCGGATCCGCGCTGGCGCCGCATGCTCTGGATCGCGCTCGCGATTAATCTGGCGATGTTTCTCGGCGAGATCGTCGCGGGCATCGCTTCGGGATCGCGATCGCTACAGGCGGACGCGCTCGATTTCCTCGGCGATTCCGCCAATTATGCGATCAGTCTCGGGGTCGCCGGCATGGCGTTGGGCTGGCGATCACGCGCCGCGCTGCTCAAGGGCGGCACGATCCTCGCCTTCGGCCTTTATGTGCTCGTCACGACGGTACTTGCGGCGCTGGGCCGCGGCGTGCCGCAGGCCGAGACGATGGGGATCGTCGGCGTGATTGCCCTGATCGCCAACGGCAGCGTTGCGCTCATGCTTTATCGTTACCGGAGTGGCGACGCCAACATGCGCTCGGTCTGGATTTGCTCGCGCAACGACGCAATCGGCAATCTCGCTGTCCTGCTCGCTGCCGCCGGTGTCGTCGGCACGGGCACCGCCTGGCCTGATCTCGCTGTCGCCTTGATCATGGCGGCCCTGGGTATCTGGGGCGGCCTGCAAATCATCAGCCAGGCCCGTGCAGAACTGCGCCCGAAACCGCCAAGTGAAGGTTCGGCACAACATTCGCTGGCCTCTACGAGCCTATAGTTGTTAGAGAGCTGATAGATGCATCGACTGACGATCCTTTTCGCCTGTTTGGCCGTGTTCCTGACCCTTGGGGTCGGATCGGTCTCGCACGCGATGGAGCCGATCGTTTGTATTGATGCCAATAGCGCCGCTGAGATCGGCCATGCCGACGGCGACGGCGATCAGGTTCCTGCCGATAGCGACAAGGGTTATCCGCACCATCACGGCAGCTGTCATGGCCATCATGTGGCGGCACCGATGGCAAAAGCCGAGGCTATCGGCCAAGGCAAGAACGCATCCATGATGCGGCCGACGCGCTCGGTCGCCTTGGCTACCGCTGCGGCTGAGGCCGCCCTGCGACCTCCCCAGGCCTGACGATTTCCTAGCTCCCGTCGGCATCAACCGGCGGGTTCCTACAGGTTCGTCAGGAGTTCTTCATCCATGCATCGCGTCATCGCGGCCCTTTTGGCCGTAACGTCCTGCGCGTCGATCGCGCAGGCGCAGACGGCCACATCGCCGCCGTCTGCAAATCCATCCATCTTCACCCTCGACCGTGCCCGTACTGTCGCGGGCGGGACTTCGCCCAGCATTGATGCTGCGTCAGCCGACGTGCGCGCGGCCGCGGCAGCCCGGACGGTTGCCGGGCTACGTCCCAATCCCGAGATCCAGGTACAGTCTGAAAATGTCGCCGGTTCGGGCCAATATCGGGGTGTTCGTAGCGCCGAGACGACGGCGGGCCTAGCGCTGCCGATCGAGCTTGGCGGGAAGCGTTCAGCGCGGATTGCAGTCGCTGACTCGCGTAGTGACCGGGCACGGATCGATGCGGCCATCGCGCTGGCCGATCTCAATTTGCGGATCTCGCAGATCTATATCGAAGCCGCCGCTGCCGAGCGTCGCGTGGATATTGCCCGGCAACAGGCCGAGATCGCGGGCAATGCCTTTCGGGCCGCGCGTGTCCGCGTGACCGCAGGGGCAGGGGCGCCGATCGACCAGCAGCGTGCGGACGTTCTGCGTATCAACGCAGAGGTCGGACTTGAGCGAGCCGTCCGCGAGGCGGAGGTCGCGCGCGGCAATCTGGCGCGATTGATCGGTCAACCGATCAACGGCGTCCTCGATCTCGCCTGGTTCGACCGGGTCGGAGGTTATGGTCCAACGCAGCCGGTATCGTCCGAGGGGACATTGGCCCTCGCAGCGGCAAAGGCCGACGTAAACACGGCTAATGCCCAGGTGCGCCTCGCACGCTCGCAGCGTATCCCTGAT
>CAZLSU010000139.1:0-6256 GCA_964562225.1 uncultured Sphingobium sp. | reverse complement strand
GCTTCGTTCAGCGCGTTCGAGCGGGCCGACTTGTCGGTCAGCTTGTAGGCGGCGGCGATGTCCTTGCCGATCAGCTTCTTGAGCTTGTCCTTGGCGGCCGACAGATCGGCCTGAACGGCCATCGGCCAAGGCTCCTTGGCGGCCTTTTCGGCGAGCTTGATGATGCCCTCGACGATCTGCTTGCACGCGGTGTGGGCAAAGCCGACCGCGCCGAGCATGACCTCTTCCGAAAGCTCCTTGGCTTCGGATTCGACCATCATCACCGCGTCATGGGTGGCGGCGACGACCAGGTCGAGTTCACCGGCCTTCACTTCGTCCATCGACGGGTTCAGCGCATATTCGCCATCCTTGTAACCGACGCGCACCGCGCCGATCGGACCCATGAAGGGCACGCCCGAGATGGTCAGCGCGGCCGATGCGGCGATCATCGCCACCATGTCAGGCTCGCTCTCGCCATCGAACGAGAGAACCTGGCAGATCACGTTGATTTCGTTGTAGAAACCTTCGGGGAACAGCGGGCGGACGGGGCGATCGATCAGGCGGCTGGTCAGTGTTTCCTTTTCGGTCGCGCCGCGCTCACGCTTGAAGAAGCCACCGGGGATGCGGCCGGCTGCGGAGAATTTTTCCTGATAGTGAACGGTGAGCGGGAAGAAATCCTGGCCCTCCTTCACCGACTTGGCGGCGGTCACGGCGCACAGCACCACGGTTTCGCCATAGGTGGCCAGCACCGCGCCGTCAGCCTGACGGGCAACGCGACCGGTTTCGAGCGTGAGGGTCTTGCCGCCCAGCTCGAAGGAGACTTTCTTGATATCGAACATAGATTTTTTCCTTCGCCCGCATCGGCCCTATTGCCGGGCGGGGCCTTTGGTGAACCCTTGCCAGGTCCATGATCGGGGAGTGTACCTCCCCTGGCCGTTCGGGCTGAGCTTGTCGAAGCCCAGTCCTTCCTCTCCCTCAAGAGAAGTGCAGCCCTTCGACAAGCTCAGGGCGAACGGTGTGGGGGAAGTCCCCCGTCATATCGCAACGCCGAATTGCGCAGCGACATGTTTCAGAATCAGAAACGGCCCCGCATGGGGGCCGTCCCTTCGATGGGCTTACTTGCGCAGGCCCAGCTTGGCGATCAGGTCGGTGTAGCGCGCCTGATCCTTCTTCTTGAGATAGTCCAGCAGCGTGCGACGCTTGTTGACCATCATCAGCAGGCCACGGCGGCTATGATTATCCTTGTGGTGGCCCTTGAAATGGTCGGTCAGGTTGTTGATGCGCTCGGTCAGGATGGAAACCTGGACCTCGGGAGAACCGGTGTCGCCTTCGGCGCGGCCATGTTCCTTGATCAGCGCATCCTTGCGCTCTGCGGTAATCGTCATAATTCGTCTTCCTTCGACATCAGGTTAAAACCGCGCACCACCTTGATCTGCTGATCATCCGACTGGACCAGCGCAACGGGGATTGCCCCGTCGGTCGCCAGATACAGGCCGGTGGTTGCGGCGATCCCGGTCAGCACTTTCCCCTGTCGGAGCATAAGGGCCTGATCGGGGGTGACGGGGAGAGCCGGGATGTCGTCCAGCCCCGCCGTCAACGGCAGCATAAGCTGTCCGATGGCGCGCTCCGTAGCAGCCTGCCGCAATTTGTCCAGCGAAATTGCCGAATCCAGAGTGAACGGGCCTGCCTTCGTGCGGCGGAGCATGGTGACGTGGCCGACCGTGCCGAGCGCAATGGCGATGTCGCGGGCGAGGCTGCGGATATAGGTGCCCTTGGAGACATGGGCCGTGAGCGTGAGGGATGCCAAGAGCGGCGCACCCACCTCCGTTCGGTTCGAGCTTGTCGAGAACGCGCGCGCGGGGTTCTCGACAGGCTCGAACCGAACGCAGGAGAGAGCGTAGATCGTCACCCCCCGCATCTTCATCGCAACGTCCTGACCCGCCCGCGCCAGATCATAGGCGCGCTGGCCGTCGATCAGGATGGCGGAATAAGCGGGCGGCACCTGTTCGATCGGGCCGGTGAAGCCGGGCAGGATAGCCTCCACCTCCGCCAGCGTCGGGCGATGGTCACTCGTCGCCACGACCGCGCCCTCCAAGTCCAGCGTATCGGTCTGCACCCCGAAACCGATCGTGCAATCGTAAACCTTGTCGCTGTCCAGCATCCGCCCGGCTAGCTTGGTCGCCTCGCCAATGGCGATCGGCAGCACGCCGGTCGCCAGCGGATCGAGCGTGCCGCCATGCCCGACCTTGCACTTGCCCGCCCCGCTGTCGCGCAGCGCGCGTTTGACCGCCGCGACGCCCTGGGTCGATCCCAACCCATGGGGCTTGTCGAGGATCAGCCAGCCGTGCAGGCTCACCCCCGCCGTTCCATGAAATGCCGGCGGCACAAGGCGAGATAGCTTTCATTGCCGCCGATCTGGGTCTGCGCGCCGTCGATGATCGCCCTGCCCGCGGCGTCGACGCGCAGGTTCATGATCGCCTTGCGCCCGCACTCACAAATGGCCTTGATCTCGCTCAGCGTGTCGGCAAGTCCCAGCAGCGCGGCGCTGCCTTCAAATAATTCACCCTGAAAATCAGTGCGCAGCCCATAGCACAGCACCGGGATGTTCATGTCGTCGCAGACGGCGGCCAGGCCCAGCACCTGCGTACGGGTGAGAAACTGCGCTTCGTCCACCATCACACAGGCGATCGGTCCGGTGCGCACCCGATCGGCGATGGCGGCGTGCATATCGGTATGCGCGTCGAAGATATGCGCCGGCGCATCCAGCCCGATCCGCGAACTGATATGGCCGGGGGCATAACGATCATCCATCGCGGCGGTCCACAGCATCGTGTCCATGCCCCGTTCGCGATAGTTGAAACTGGATTGCAGCAGCGTCGTGGATTTGCCGGCATTCATCGACGCATAATAGAAATAGAGCTTCGCCATGCGCGCCGCCTGCCTCGGTTCAGCGGACGGTCGGTGCGATGGCGCTGAGCCAACGGACCAATGTGTCGGCCAGCGCGATCCGCTTGTCGGAAAAGCTGTGATCGGTCGGCCAGACCATCAACTGCGCGGCGGGATTGACCGATTGCGCATCGCCCGCCACCCGCCGTGCGGTGGCGCCGATGCCGCGTTCGGCACCGACGATCGTGAGTTGCCGTCGCCCGAACGACACCAGCCGATGGCCCAGATCGAACCGGTCGGCATTGGTCCTGATCTCGTCGGTCAGGCTGTCATAAGTCGCGCCGGCCAGCGGCGGCAGGTCACCCGCGACTTCGGCCTTCCAAGCCGCTTCCCCCTCGGGCTTGTCCAGGCTCGCCGCCGTTTCGGACGGATCCCACGGATCGATCAGGAACAGCCCCGCCACTTCGCGTACATCCGCTGCGGCGTCGGCCGCCATGAAACCGCCCATGCTGTGCCCGGCCAGCGCGATCGTCGTGGTATCAATGCGATAACGGCGCGCGGTCGCGGGATCGCGCAGGAAGGCCAGCGCGCTATGCGCATCCTGCGCCGCACCCGCGAAGGTGAAGACGCCCGGACTACCCCAGGAACCGCGATAATGGAGCGTCAGCACATGCCACCCGGCACGCCGCGCGGCCTGTGCAAGATCGAGATTCTGCTCGTTACCCGGAAAGCCATGGAGCAACAGCAGGACCGGATGCAGCCCCGGTCCGGCGGCGCTGTAGAGCACCGCGTTCATCGCGCCATCCTGAGCGGGAATGACAAAGGCGTGCATGGCGGCGGGGTTGGCGGGATCGGACGCGGGGTCCGATATGACCGCGCGGTGGATCGGCGGCTCTTTGGCGAGGGCGGGTGACGCGCAAAAAAACGCGACGATCAGCAGTAGCCGCTTCATGATAAAATCTCGATCGGGATGGGCGACCCAACCAATCGTTTCCGCATATCGCCGTTGAAGGTTGCGAAGCATTCTGCCTGAACCCCAGCGGCGACGTGGATAGCATCGGCGATGTCAGCCCCCTCGCGATAACAATCGATCGCCCATCGAACAGCCTCACTTTCCTCAACCGCGACGTGGGGGAAGTCCAGTATATCCGCCAAAGTATCGGCCAAGGCGGATCGGGCAACCTTATATCGGCTAGCCAAGAGCCAAGCCGTTTCCAGCAAGACGGTCAGGGACACGAACGCACCCGCGTCCAGCACCATGTCCGCGATAGTCGCCTGCCGTGCGTCATCCCGGATCAGCGCGCGCGCAAGGACATTTGTATCAACCGCTTTCAACGATCGCTATCCTGCGCCGCCTTGCGCCACCCTTCCGCGATCGTCTGGTTCATCTCTTCGATCGTAACCACTGGTCCGTCATAGGTTATCCGGGCACGAATGCCTGCCATGATCTCATCAAAGCTCCGACCGGACTTTCTGATCTGCGGTCGCAGCAATACACCGCCACCCATAGGGAGGACATCAAATGCCTGCCCTGTGACATAGCCCAACCGATCCCGCACATCCTTGGGAATCACGACCTGGCCCTTGGCCGACAAGACTGTTTTCGCATTCATGCCGGTAAGATGCGTCTTACCGCGCACCAATTCAATCCTCGTCCTTCGTCAGATCCTGCGCCACCTTGGGCGCGCGGAGCAGCTTGTCGATATGGCTGCCCTCATCGAAACTGTCGTCTGCCAGGAATTTGATCTTGGCGGCATATTTCAGGCCGGTGCGCGACGCGACTTCCTTCTGGAAATAGGCGGTGTTGGTCCGCAACGCCTTCAACACCGCTTCCTCATTTTTGCCCAGCAGCGGCTTGATGAAGACCGTCGCGTGACGCAGGTCGGGCGACATGCGCACTTCGGTCACGCTGACGACATGCTTGGCCAGCACATCGTCATGCACATCGCCGCGCTGGAGAATGTCCGACAATATGTGACGCACCTGTTCACCCACACGAAGCAGGCGAACGGAGGGGCCTTCGGCTTGGGTCGACATCATCAATCCTCGTCATCCCGGCGCAGGCCGGGGTCTCAGGCGAGAGGGCACAAGCATGAGGCGCGTTACCCCAGCTTTCGCTGGGGTAACGCACGTCAATCTTACAGCGTCCGCGCGCGTTCCTCGACCTCGAACGTCTCCAGGAAGTCGCCCGCCTTGAGATCGACGAAGTTCTGCGTGAAGGTAACGCCGCACTCCAGCCCGGCGCGCACTTCGGCGACATCGTCCTTGAAGCGCCGCAGCGACGCGATTTCGCCCTGATAGGTGATGACGTCGTCGCGGGTGATGCGGGCCTTGAGCGCCTTGCGGATCGTGCCTTCCACGACCAGCAGACCTGCCGCCTTGCCATGCTTGCCGGCCGAGAACACGTCCCGAATTTCGGCGCGGCCGACGATCGTTTCGATCCGTTCGGGCGCGAGCTGGCCCGCCATTTCGTTGCGGACTTCCTCGATCAGGTCGTAGATCACGTCATAATAGCGCAGCGAGATTTTCTCGCGGGCCACCAGCAGGCGCGCCTTGGGGTTGGGGCGCACGTTGAAGCCGATCAGCGGCGCACGGCTGGCGGCGGCCAGCGTGACATCGCTCTCGGTAATCGCGCCGACCCCGGAACTCAAGATACGCACCTTGATCTCATCGGTCGAGATGCGGTTCAAGGAACTGACGATCGCCTCGACCGAACCCTGCACATCGCCACGGATGACGACCGGATATTCGATCATCGTCGTGTTCAGTGCCGAGAAGAGATGCTCGAAGCTGGTCGGCGCGCTGGTGGTACGCTTGCGGGTGATCTGCTCCTGACGATAGGCGGCGACCTCACGGGCGCGCGCCTCATTCTCGACGACCGAAATCTGGTCGCCAGCCATCGGCACGCCCGACAGGCCCAGCACTTCGACCGGGGTCGATGGGCCGGCCTGCTTGATGCTTTCGCCCTTGTCGTTGACGAGCGCGCGCACCTTGCCGCTTTCCGCGCCGATGACGAAGGTGTCGCCGACCTTGAGCGTGCCTTTGCGGACCAGCACGGTGGCGACCGCGCCACGGCCCTTGTCCAGCTTCGCCTCGATCACATTGCCCTCTGCGGGGCGATCGGGGTTGGCGGATAGTTCCATCAACTCCGCCTGGATCAGGATCTTTTCGATCAGATCGTCCAGACCCGTCTTCTTGAGCGCGGAGACCGAAACATCCTGAACGTCGCCGCCCATATCCTCGACCACGATCTCATGCTCCAGCAGGCGCTCACGCACCTTCTGCGGATTGGCTTCGGGCTTGTCGATCTTGTTGATCGCCACGATCATCGGCACACCGGCCGCCTTGGTATGGTTGATCGCCTCGATCGTCTGCGGCATCAGCCCGTCGT
>CAZLSU010000138.1:0-6314 GCA_964562225.1 uncultured Sphingobium sp. | reverse complement strand
TTATCCCGGTGCTCTCAGCCGACGGATGGCCCCTTTTATTACCGGTGTTCTCATCTGACGGGACCGGCGGCAACACGCGCACTTCGCGATCGCGAGTGCGAACTCGCTGGGCGCCTAGCTGGTGCAGGCGTGATAGGCAGACGCGTTTTTCCCAAGCCATCAAGCCAGCCACCGTCAACGGTCTACTGGAATGCTTTAGCTGTGTGGGGCGTGCTCAGACCTAGGTTGAACGGGAAAACCATCACGCGGAGCCAAGCGCACCGTTTGCTTCGTCCCATCGGCACAACGACTGACGACGATGGCCAGCCCTTGTTCGGCTTCGATCCGCCATTTGTCGGCTTACCATCGCGTCCGGATAACTGGCGTGAGGGCCATATCACGCCTGACCTTGAACGTAAGGAGGCGGAATTCCTCCAGGAAAAACTGTCTGCGTTGCGACGCCCGAATGATCATGAGTTGTCTTTGCTGGCGCGGCTGGTGCGAACTGGTGTTGCCGCCCCGAACAGAATGTGGTCGGCGGAAGTCAGGGCGATTGCGGGACCGGATCGTCCGGCGCTCATTCGGGCCGAGCAGGCGGCTAGTTTGGCAGGTATCGGTCGTGCGATTTACGACGCGCTGTTGGAATCCATGTTCGAGCGGGAGGACAAGCGCCCGATATCGTCGCGCCATCGCGAGCATCTCGTCGATATCGTGGACATGCACGGTGCGACCGCCAGGAAGCTCGATGTCGACGCGCTCGAAGCCGACATCGGCAGCCTGCCTTCCAAGCTGAGAGCAGTCCTGTCTGCGACGAAGACGTGGTTAGAGGATGGATCCCGAAATGCGGACGTGCTCTTCGACCCATATGAGGCAGCGGAGGCGAGAAAAGGCACGCGCGCCAGGCTTGCACGGACGCCGAACGGGCGAACTCGTCGATTAGAGTGGTCGGGTGATGAGCACGGGCTCGCTACCCCGCTGCATTATCGTTGGGAGCAGGTTGGAACTCTGCTGAACGATCTGGCGGCAGCACAGTGAGCGCGGCGATCGATAGCTGGCCCGCGCTGTCCTTTCTTGAAGGATTACGACCAGGTCCGGAGGAAACGGTCGAGCTTGCATTTCTTGCCGCCTACTCCGCAGATTTGGGTTCAATCGGAGCGGCGCTGTTGGCGCTGGCTGGCAAAGACAACGATGCGGGGCGAGGTAGCCCGTCGGACTTTGCCGATGCGGTCGAGAAGCTTCGGGGCAAGGCCAGGATCGTGATTCAACGCGGCCGGTTGGCGAAAATGCGACGAACGCCAAAGGTCGCCGCGGTGCTGGACCAATTCGTGCGCGAGGTCGATATCGACGAAGCGACCGGCAGTTGGCATCCGAAAGCCGCATTGATCAAGCTGCGTGCGGGGGACGGCACAGCAACCTGGCGGCTCTGGATTGGTAGCCGCAATCTCACCGAATGCGTTAACCGCGATATTGGTTTGCTGTTGGTTTCTGCGTCGAAAGGCGGTTCTAAAGTCGAGGGTGTTGAGGACGTTGCGCGCGCTCTGGCCGAAAAGGCCGCACTGAAGGGAGTGCGCGCGCTAGCCCTTGCTTCTGAAATGCGCTCGCTGTCGTGGCGGTCACCTTTAGGGGTGAAGGTTCAGCGCATCCGATGGACGACAGGGACCGGTGACTTCGCGGTTCCCGTTCCACCCCCCGGGACTGATACTGTGGTGATCGTCAGTCCGTTCATCGACAAGACGTTCCTCGGTCGCCAGAGGGCTCATGAAGGTGGCGGGGCTCGGCGCATCCTCTTGACCACCATGCGCGAGATTGAGCGCGTAGGGCCTGCGTTGTCAGGTTTTGATGATCTTTTAGCTTTGGATGCGCCCGACTACCCGGCCCCCGACCCATCGGCCGATACGAACGAGCATACTCCGGGCGAGGTGAGCCAGATCCCCCATGAAGAGGAGGAGATCGGACGCGGACTTCACGCGAAGCTGCTCTACACACGAACGGGCCAAAAGCGCCGGCTGTGGCTCGGCAGTGCGAATGCAACGATGCGCGCCTGGACCGGACGCAATGTTGAGATCATGGCCGAGTTGCTTATCAGCGAGGCGGTCGAAAAGGGGCTCTTTTCGCTTCTCGATGCGGCGCGGCTCATCCCGGCGCCGATCGATGAATATGAGCCCGACGCCTCTGCGTTGGAAGAGGAAGCCTTGGAGCGGGCTCGTTCGCAGGTCGCGGCACGATGGGCTGGCGAGCTAACGGTCGAAAGCAACGGCCTCCGGTTGATGCATCTCTTGGGCTCGGCATTTTCTGGGCCACATCCGGACGATGCTGACATCCTCCTTGAGGTGGGTGCGCTCAACGGGCCGCTTTTGCCTTGGCCGCGTGATGAACGCAGCGTGAGCCTCGGAGATGTCCTGCGGGACGAGCGCAGCGAGTTTGTGCGTCTGCGTGTCAGTCGTGCGGAAAAGGGGCTGTCGTGGCTTCAGAGAGCCCCCGCGCAGCCGCCTTTCGGCGAGGAGCGTGACCGAGCCGCGTTTGCACGCTTCCTTGGCGCGCGAGGTTTCCTCCTGTGGCTTGCAAGCCTGTTGTCCGATAGCTCCGCGGATGGAGACAGTGATTGGACTCAGGACGACCGCGCTGAGAATGCGCGATCCGATATCAACCTGGCCATCGATCCGGACCTGCCCACGCTCGAGGAAATGCTGTCCGCATGGGCTAGAAACCCGCAGAAATTCGCAGAGATCGATCGACGCGTATCGACATATCTCCCGGCAGTTTTGGAACAGGTCGAACGTGAAGACCCAAAGGCGGCTAAGCAGATAAGGGTTTTCAGCGATCTTTGGCGAACGGTGCAGGCCGGTTTGGGCCACACGAGCGGCCGGAGGCGCGGTCGTTGAGTCAGCCCAAACCTTTTCAAGAAGCTGCGGTAGACGCCGCGTTGAGAGCCTTTACGGGTGGAGGCGGCGGCCGCCGCCGGTTTCTCGTTGCCGACGAAGTGGGCCTCGGAAAAACCGTCGTGGCGAAGGAAATTGCGCGCCGAATGTCGGAAGATGGCAGGCGGCCATTGATCGTCTACTACATCGCCAACGGTCATTCTGTTTCCAATCAGAACAAGGATCGTGTGGTCGGTTTCCTTGGTGATGAGGACCGCGAAGCCGCTACGGGTACACCTGATCGGTTGTCTTTGATCGCCGTATCCAAGATTCCAACAAGTTCTGTCGTCATCTATGCGTTAACGCCGGGGACATCTTTCCCAGGTGCGCGCGCGCGCTTGACCGGTGGTCGAAAGGAAGAGCGAGCCTTCCTGAAAGTGCTTTTGGAGAGAACGTATCCGGCGTTTGCTCGCGAGCTGGATCCCGCCATTCTGCGCCTTGGCGCGCGGGGATCATGGGATTGGGTGCTTGAAGACAGCGAACGCAAGCTGGCGAAGTCCCCTCCAAACCTCGGGCGTCGGTTCCGCGAGGCGCTGGCGTTGGAATTCGGTGAGCCTGTACGTGCTCAGCTTGAGTTAGCAGCCGGGGGTAAAGCAACGGCCTTCGTCGGCCGCTTACGTCGCGCCTTGGCGTTGGCGACCTTACGACATCAGACACCCGACCTTGTGATTTTGGACGAGTTCCAGCGCTATCGGCAGATTCTCGACGAGAAGGATCAAGACCCCCTTCTGAAGGCGCTCCTCGGGTCGGATGGGGCAGCGACCGGGCCTGCTGTTTTGCTGCTGAGCGCCACGCCCTATCGTCTCTTGAGCACGCGCTGGGATGAAGCACGCGGAGCTCTGGCCCAGCGGGAGCTACTCGAGCTGGTCGAATTCCTTGCCGGGGCACCTGCCAGGGAGCGGGCTAAGCAACTCTTTGCGGATTTCGGAGACCGATTGCGTGATATCGTTGCGCATACTGACACCGGCCATCCCGATCTTGCCGCAGAGGTGAGGGAAGCGGCAAGCCTGCGGGACGAGCTTCGGGCACTGTTGACCCTGGTGATGTCTCGAACAGAACGCGACAGCGTAGGGAAGATCGACCCGCTCGCGGGGACGCGTTTTCTGGACGCTGAGCCGCTTCCGGAAGATTTTCAAACCTATCGGCATCTCGTCGAAAGTTTCGATGACAGAAACCGCCACGAGGCATTGCCGTATTGGTCCTCTGTCCCGCTACCAGCGCAGTCGCTTGGTCCGCGATACGCGGCCTGGAAGCGAGATCGCATTAAAGCCGACGGCAAGCTCGTCCGGATGACGATGACACGCCGCGATCAGCTCAGTCCTCCGCCGGCTTGGCCGGATGCGAAGCTGCGTGCCCTGACCAAGATCGCCTCGCCCAGACGTCTGGCCGTTCCATGGGTGGCGCCATCGCTTCCGTGGTGGCCGTTATCTGCCCATTGGTCGTCAACCGATGGCGATCCGAAACTCCTGATGTTTAGTCGCTTTCGCGCGACCCCACCGAGTGTTGCTGCGCTCCTCAGCTTTGGCGTTGAGGCTCAGTGCTTGCCCAAGAAGCGGGGCGGGTACGAAAAGGCCTATCGTCGGCGAAGGTTCAAGTTGTCAGCGATACCGGGACCGGTGATGGCGGCATTTCATCCGTCACCATGGCTGATCCAAAATACCAACCCCCTCGCGGCGGCGGGAGGATCGTTGGCCACGATTAAGAAGACCGTTCGTCGGCAGATTCTGAATGCCCTGCCGAAAGGCATTGTTAAGAAGGACACATTGAAGGCGCGCCGTCGGCATCGGTCGATCGCGAAGGTTATCTCGTCGATCGAGCAATTTGCCGGAACTGCCGACCAGTCCGCGGACGGCTGGAAGAGCGCTGTAGGCGACGACGTCGCGGCCAAGGCCGCGGTCAATCGTTGGCGTCAGGCAGGTGCGATAGAGTCCATATCCCCGGCCGAACTGTCGGATCTCGTGGACTACGCATTGGGGGCGCCGGGCGTCGCGCTGGGGCGCGCGCTGTCGCGCCATGACCCGAGCATCCTGGGAACCAAGCGTTTTCCGGAGTTGGTGCGTCTGAGTTGGCAGGGACTGCGCGCCTACCTGGACAATCCAGTCCTATTGTCGGCGCTGGATGGCAAGACTGCCGTCGATCAGGTCATGCGCGCTGTTGTCGATGGCGGCTTGGAAAGTGCGCTGGACGAGCATTTCTGGCTTCGCGCACAAAATCTCCAGGAGGGCGCGGCAGGGCTGGCGAAGGATCTTCAAGCGGCGCTGACTCTTCGTGCTGGTAGTTTCAATTTTCATAGCGTCGGCGGAAAGCATCATAAGATTCAGGTTCGATGCCACGCGGCTGTTCCATTTGGTGACGCGGAGGCTGAGCCCGCCGTCAAGATCAAGGAGGGTGGCGACTCGACACCATCTACAGCAGCCCGCCCGGATGAAATTCGGCGCAGCTTCAATACGCCGTTCTGGCCGCATGTCCTGGCGACGACGTCGGTAGGGCAGGAAGGGCTGGACTTCCATCCATGGTGCTCGCGGGTTTTGCACTGGGATTTGTCGTCAAATCCGCTCGATCTCGAGCAGCGCGAGGGGCGTGTTCAGCGTTTTGCTGGATTGGCAGTGCGCCGACGATTGGCGAAGAATCTAACGAGCGACATCTGGAGCGATCCGGACAAAGCGGATGGGTCGCCTTGGATTCGGCTCGCCAAGTTCGCGGACAGCCAAAGCGATGTCAGCGGAATGCAGCCTTGGTGGGTCTTGGAAGGGGCCGATATCACCCGCCACGTATTCGAGCGACCCTTTGGGCGCGACATCGCACGTTTCGCGCAGCTCAAGGAGCAGCGCATGATCTACCGCTTAGCTCTGGGGCAGCCCAACCAGGAGGATTTCCTCGAAATCTTGTCTCGCGGGGGTGCCGCCACTCGGGCGCTGCTGCACCCGTTGGTCCTTGATTTGTCCGCAATGGGCCTTCGGCAGTTGCCGGGGGCGGATGGGAAGCCATTGACTATCGAAGAAAAGAGTTAAGCACCGCCGATGATGCGACGGTGCATCGCACGAGTTTCTAGTAGATAGGTCTTATCGTCGGCGAGAAGATGCAACCCTTGGCCGTCGCTCGCGGCAACATGGCATCCGTTCCCTTCTCTTTAGACGGCCATGGGCGCGGGTGTGGGCGTGACGGCGATGACCTGCCCTGTCGTGACGAGGACAATCAGGCCGCGGTCAGTCCCCGTCATGTCGAGATAGGCTCGCACCTGCGCGCGATAGTGATTGAGGGTTTCGGCTGTCGGCTCCACATCGCTTTTCCAGTCGATCACAACGGTTGGCCTACCCGCGTTGTCGAAGCTGGTGGCGTCAGCGATTCCCACAGTCGCCTGTTCGTAAGCGCGCATTTCGGCACACGTGGTCGGCAGCCGCTTGAAGTAGCGGGCAA
>CAZLSU010000137.1:0-6417 GCA_964562225.1 uncultured Sphingobium sp. | reverse complement strand
GCCATTACCCCAACGGAAGCATCAAAGTGCCGGTTTTTGCGGGTGTCCAGCTACGCGACCGCCTGCAATCCCTTACGTTGAATGATCGACAGAAGGCGCAGGGCAGGGCCGCCGGGCCGCTTCACGCCCCGCTCCCAATCCGACACGAGATTGCGCGAGACGTTGAGATAGGCGGCGAACACAGGTTGCGAGACATGCTCACGCTCCCGGATTGCCCGGATTTCATCGCCTGCAATAGCGGGGGCGGGGGCAAGGCACGTTTCATCGAATGTACGCAGCGTCGCGCGCGACACCACGCCCGCGTCGTGGGCGTCGCTCATCATTTCATGGATCGCGCCCGCAATCTCGCTGCGATAGCCCTTATCCTTCATCACGGTTCCCATCGTCTATCTCCACCAGAGTTCCCGACGCCACCAGTCGGTCCAATTCCCCGGCGCTCCACTCCAGCGCCTCGCTTGCCGCGTGGCGGAGTAAGGCAAGGTCCGCCTTTGATATGTTCGCCTGCGCACTCTTGGCGAACCCAAAAGCGAATATTGCCTTGTCACCCTGCCGGAACAGGATCAGCGTGCGATAGCCGCCCGACTTGCCTTGCCCGGCGCGCGCAACTCGCTGCTTGATGACACCGCCGCCGAGATCGGCATCCACCAGACCGTCTTCTGCGCGTTCTACGGCTTCACGAAGCGACGCATCGGCAATCCGCTCCTTTCGCGCGAAGCGCTCGAACCAACCGTTCTTGAAGATGCGCGCGATGGCCGTTCTCCTGCGTTCTATAGCTGCATATAACACTTAGCGTTATAGTTCAACATGGATGGGAAGGAAGGACACGGTATCGGCCTTCTTGACAGCGCATAGGCTGCGGGCGAGCATGAGTTTGCTTCATGACGCTGCCGAGGGTGGTCCTTTCAAAGGAGCCTTCAATGAACGACTCGACCTAACGCCTGCTGGCTGTCCCCCGAACCGGGGCGGATGCGAAGGCTTGGCATGAAATTTTGGTACAGGCTGGGAAAAAATCTTCGCTGATTGTCGTCAGTGAGAAGCCTACGCCAAATTCCGCCGTCTTCCGCCGCTGACCGCCAATTGCCGCCAGCGTTCACCGATCCATGAAAGCGTAGCTGCCTGCACGCCTGGAACACTCTTGTCCGGGACGGCAAGGCATCCAATGCTCGTGGCCGGGGGCGCGTGCAACATCCTGATTTGAAGAGACTGCCCCATGACCAACAGTGATCGTATCATACGCCTGAAAACCGTACTTGCCCGCACAGGGCTTTCCCGCACGACGCTTTATCGCAAGATGGGCGAAGGCACTTTCCCGCGCCAGGTGAAGATCAGCGTCCATGGCGCTGGCTGGCGCGAGTCCGCCATCAACCGCTGGATTGCCGATCCGGTAAGCGTTGGGCGTTTGATCTTGTTGCCGTGTCCCGCCTGTCGCAGGCGTGGGCACGGCAACATCGACGGGTTGTTATCAGGCGGCTTGGCTCTTCGCCTTACCGAACTTTCCGGTTACGACCTTCTGCTCGTCGCGCAGGAAGTCGAGATGGTCGGACCAGTGCTGCATCATGCGGACCCGTTCGTCCCAATATTCGCCCCGCGTGTATGCGCGACGCACAGCGTTGTTGTCGCAATGGGCAAGCTGCCGCTCGATGGCATCGGGATGCCATCGTCCCATTTCGTTGAGCAGTGTCGCCGCCATCGCCCGGAAGCCGTGGCCGGTCATTTCATCCTGTGCGAAGCCCATGCGCCGCAACGCGGCGTTGATGGTGTTCTCCGACATGGGCCGGTCCACCGAGCGGAGCGACGGGAACAGGTAGCGGCTATAGTCGGCATCATGTTCGATGGTGCCAAGGATCGCCAATGCCTGCCGGGAGAGGGGGATGGTATGGGCGCGGCGCATCTTCGTCTTGTGCGCCGGGACCGTCCACAGCGCTTTATCGAAATCAAAGTCAGCCCATTCGGCATGGCGCAGCTCGCCGGGACGTACGAACACGTGCGGAAGCAGTTGCAGCGCCGCTTTGGTGTTTGCAAAGCCCTCAAACGCCTCAATGGCGCGCAACAGTCCGCCCGCATTATCCGCGTTGGTGATCGCGGCGCGGTGGACGGGCTTAGGCGCGATCAGCGCTCCGCGAAGGTCCGCTGCCACGTCACGCTCCGCGCGCGCCGTGGCGATGGCATAGCGGAATATCTGGCTGCATGTGCTGCGCAGGCGCTTGGCCGTCTCGTAGCGGCCCTTGCCCTCCATCTTGCGCAGCATGGTCAAGACCTCCTGCGCGGTGATGGCGGTGACAGGGCGCTTGCCAAGCGAAGCATTGATAAAGGCCAGCAGCCAGCGCAGCTTCTTCATCGTGACGGCAGAGCGGCCTTCGCGTTCGACTTTCACCAGCCATTCGTCGGCAACCGCCTTGAAGCTGTTGGACGCAGCCACCGTCGCGGCAATCCGATCCAGCTTGATCTTCTCGGCGGGATCATTCCCCTTTGCCAGCACCTTGCGGGTGGCGTCGCGCTGCTCGCGGGCGTCGGCAAGGCCGATGTCGGGATAAATTCCGAAGGCCAACGTCTTTTGTTTGCCAAGGTGGCGATAGTTCATCCGCCAGTAGCGCCGACCATTGGGTGCGACATAGAGGAAAAGGCCATCGCTATCGGTGAGTTTATAGGGCTTGGCTTTGCCCTTGGCATTTTTGATCGCAGCGGCGGTGAGCGCCATGATGGTATCTCCTTTTCGAGGAGTGCCGCGCTACCATCAGATATACCATCAAGTTGCTGGTATCCGGTGGTCCGAGACCGCTCCGTATGGGATACCTATACCATGAAAAACCGCAGAATTCCGACGTTTCCGGCACATTCTGATACTCTCTGGGAGAGTATTTTGGTGACCCCTACGGGAATCGAACCCGTGTTTCAGCCGTGAGAGGGCCGCGTCCTAACCGCTAGACGAAGGGGCCATGGGGCCGCTCTGGGCGGCCGGCAGGAGGGGGCATTTAGGCGGC
The DNA here is from genome assembly GCA_964562225.1 of uncultured Sphingobium sp. Lineage (GTDB taxonomy): Bacteria > Pseudomonadota > Alphaproteobacteria > Sphingomonadales > Sphingomonadaceae > Sphingobium. The sequence goes on along the minus strand of CAZLSU010000137.1, from coordinate 3,436 downwards.
GACTTATCCAGCGTCAAGCAAATCTGCCCGCCAATTCGCCTCTATCCGATAAAAGCCATCGCCCAATAAAAAGCCACCCCATGCTTTCGCACGGGGTGGCCAAGGTTCAGGGAGGAGACGCCTCTCGAAAGAGGCATCCATACGTCACACCCGAAAGGGGGGCGGGTGCACCGTATGCTCAGGAGATAGGGCCAGCGGCGTCCCGTTGCAAGAGGGGACTTATATAAATCGCATCCAATCCGAACGAAGCGTCCGCCATCGGCCGCTCCGTCATATCAGGCGTCGGCAGGCTGAAGCACTGCCGGGGCGATCGGTCCCTTGCCCTGCTCGACCTGCTTGTCGAACAGGTCGCGCAGCAGCGCCAGCGACAGAAGATGCGCATAAAGCAGCGGAAGCATGCCATTCTGGCTGATCTTGCGAAGCTGGTCGCCGCGCAGGTCGCGCAGCTTGTCTTCGTTGACCATCTGGAAACCGCGATAGACGAAGGGCTGGTCCTGGCCGGGCAGTTGGATCGACACTTCGCCTTCCATGAGCAGGTCGAGCGCCTTCAACTCGGTCATGAACTGGTTGGTACGGCCGGCGGCCTGCTCGAATTCCTCGCAGAATTTGAGGACATTCTTGACAGTCTCGCTGGCCTGGCCGTCCTCGAACAGGACGTCACCCTTGTCGAACGCCCCGATCGCGTCGGACGTGGGATCGAAGCATAGCGACAGATCGTCGCTGTCTGGGCGCAGCTTGGCCAGCATCCAGGGATAGCGGCGGACATAGGCGGGCACATAGGTCGGACCGCGCAGCTTGCCCTCATCGTCCAGGAAGACGTTGACACCTTCGTTGAGGCCCATCAGCGCCAGCGGCACGGGGTCGTTGCCCGCCGAGAAGATGATCGGCAGAAAACGCTGCGCCGCCGAGAATTCCTCAACCGTCAGTGGGATGGCATGCTGCACGGCAAGATGGGGCGCCTTGTCGGTCGGCTGCATCCGATAGGTGGCATGGTCCATGCTGCTGAGCGGAATGAGGTCATTATAGAAGATGGGGAGGCTGCTGCCGGGCGCACTGGCCATAATATCTGTTCCGTTCCGTCAAAGGGGCGGTGATGTGCCGAGAAGGCCCGCCGGTCTGGTCGCTGTCTTGCGCCCTAATGGGCTTGCCGGGGTGAGGCAATTGCTTTTGCGCGCGATGCCATGGTTGATCAGCCCTCATGGGGCAGGGGGATGAGCTTGCCTGGATTGAAGATGCCAGCCGGATCGAACGCCGTCTTGATCGCGCGCATGGCGGCCAGGCGCGCGGGGCTGGAAAGCCGGCCCAGCTCGGCGCGCTTCATCTGGCCGATGCCATGTTCCGCCGAGATTGATCCACCCGCCGCGACGACCGCATCATGCACGAACGCGCTGATCGCGCCGCCCGCCGCCGCGATCCAGCCGGGGCCGTCGATCGTGCCCGCAGGCGCGCGAACGTGGAAATGGACGTTGCCATCGCCCAGATGGCCGAAGGAGGAGGCGGTGGTGCCGGGGAAAGCGCTCTGCGCCGCCGCCGCGCCGTCGATCATGAAGGCGGGCATGGCGGCGATCGGCACGCTGATGTCGAATTGCAGCGCCGGTCCTTGCGCCTTTTCCGCCGCCGACAGCGATTCGCGGATCAGCCAGAAGGCTTCCGCCTGCGCCTCGCTGGCGGAAATCGTCGCGTCGATCGCGATGCCCGCCTCGAAAGCGTCGGCCAGCGCCGCCTCTAGCCGGGCGGCCGGGCCGGGTTCGGCATGGGTGGCATGATCGACTTCGATCAGCACATGCCAGGGCGTGCGGGTTTCGATGGGTGACCGGGCGGCAGGCAAATGGGCGAGGACATGGGACAGCCCGTCGTCGGCGATCACCTCGAACCCCTCGACGCTGTCGCCGACCTTGTCCTCGATCAGGCGGAGCAGAGCGAGCGCGGCCTGCGGGCTTTCCACCCCGACCCAGCCGACCGCGCGCGCGGCGATGGCGGGCATCAGGCGCAGCGATGCGGCGGTGATCACGCCCAGCGTTCCCTCCGCACCGATCAGCAGCTGCTTGATGTCGTAGCCCCGATTGTCCTTCTTGAGCGCGGCAAGCCCGTCGAAGATGCTGCCATCGGGCAGCACCGCTTCTATCCCCTCCACCAGCGCGCGCATCGTGCCGTGGCGCAGCACCTGGGTTCCGCCCGCATTGGTCGATACCAGCCCGCCGATCGTGGCGGACCCCTTGGCCCCCAGGCTCAGCGGAAAGCGTCGGCCCATCGATTCGGCGGCGTCGTGCAGCGTGGCCAGGATAACCCCCGCCTCACACACCACCAGATTGTCGTCCGCAGACAGGCTGCGGATATGGTTGAGCCGCCGGAGCGACAGGATCAGCGCGCTGCCATCGGCGGGCGGCGTCGCGCCGCCGACCATGGACGTGTTCCCCCCCTGCGGCACCAGCGGGACGGACAGTTGGCGGGCAAGCGCGACCACGGCAGCGACCTGGGCCGTGGTCGCAGGCGCAACTATCGCTTTTGCCGCGCCGTGGAACCGGCCACGCCAGTCGGTCGTCCATGGCGCTATGTCATCGGGATCGGTGATCACGCCCTTGGCGTCGAGCAGGGCGGCCAAACGGGCAAGGATGGAGTCTGCGATCATTCCGATCCTATCCCCCGAATTCATCCACGGTTCAACCAGCGACCGATAGCGTCTATCGTTAAAAGGGGTCTTCATTGTTTCATTCCGTCCTGCTGCTGCTGTTCGCGCCCGAAGCGGAGCCTGTGCAATGGGCGCAACTGACGATCGAGCGGCGCGTGATCATCCGCGTGCCGATGGTGCGCGGCGCGTCGCGCACCGCCAAACAGGCACCGCCGCCGCCAAAGATCGAATGGGAAGAGAAGAAAGGCCCCAAATGCGTGGCCGTGCGGTCGATCCGTTCGGCGACGATCGCGGTGCCTAACGGGGTCGATCTGGTCCTGGCCGACAATCATCGGTATCGCGCGCGGTTGGAGCGGGGCTGTCGTTCCGAAAGCTTCTATTCCGGATTCTATGTCGAGCCGCCCGATGACGGGTCGCTTTGCGCCGGCCGCGACGAATTGCAGGCGCGCAGCGGCTTTGCCTGCGAAATCGACAGCTTCAAACGGCTGGTAGAGGCCGACTGAACCTGCGCGGTCACGCCGTTTCAGCGTGATTTCCTTGACAAGCACGGCGTATTTCCCCAAGGGCGCGCTGTTCCCCTGCCGTCCGTCGGCGCGGCGGACCTTCCCCTTGTTCCGGACATATGCATGACCTTTGCCGATCTCGGCCTCTCCGATGAATTGCTGCGGGCCGTAACCGAATCCGGTTACGACACGCCCACGCCCATCCAGGCGCAGGCAATCCCGTCCGTCCTGATGATGCGGGACATCATCGGCATCGCGCAGACGGGCACCGGCAAGACCGCCAGCTTCGTGCTGCCGATGATCG
>CAZLSU010000136.1:0-6554 GCA_964562225.1 uncultured Sphingobium sp. | reverse complement strand
CTGTGACCCCCGCATTACGAATGCGATGCTCTACCAACTGAGCTAAAGCGGCTTGGGGCGGGCAGATAACAGCGGTTGGCCGCAAGGACAAGCGGGCAATGTCGGGAAAAGGTCGATAATCTGTGCATTCCTCCGTCCAGCCAGTCGGCCTCGCATGGGATTTAACAGCATCTTTACCATTAGCGTGCCAGGGTCTGCGCCGAAAAGCTTTCTTCTCAAGGGACATGCCGGATGGACACTCTGCGGGGGCATGATGTCGCCAATGACCAGGATGATTTCGATTATGCCGCAGATGCGGGGATCGATGCGCCACTGACGGTCGTCAGCGACGAACGGCGGATGCATGTGCGCGCCTATAATTACTGGGCGTCGCTGCTGGGGGATCGCACCCTGCCTTCGATCGAGGATCTTAATCCCGACCAACTGGAGGATTTCGGGCCGCATAGCGTCCTGCTGGATTTCAGCACCGGGCTGGACAATCCCGCGATCGTCTATCTCGGCACGGCGCTGCGCCGCGAGTGCGAGATTGACGGGTCGATCAGCCATATCGCCGAGGTTCCGTCGCGTTCGCTGCTGTCGCGGCTGACCGACCATTATCTTCAGATCATCGCCAATGCCGCGCCGATCGGTTTCGAGGCCGAGTTCATCAACCAGCGCGGCGCGGAAATCATCTATCGCGGCATATTGATGCCCTTCTCCTCCGATGACGATACGATCGATTTCGTGTTCGGTGTGATCAACTGGAAGGAAATGGCCAGCCGCGATCTGACCGACGATCTGGTGCGCGAAGTGGATGAGGCGCTTCGCAGCGCCCCGGTATCGCGCAATGTCGAGCCGGTGTGGGCGGACGGTCCTACCAGCACAAGCAACAGCAACATGTCCTTGCCGCAGGTCGATATGGACGAGCCGCTGGACCTTGGCGGCATGGAAAGCCCTGCAAGCGATGCTCCCCTGGCCGACTGGCTGGCGCTGGCCCGCGATGGGGCCGATCAGGCGCAGCAGGGCGAGCGGCGCAGCCATGCGGCGCTGTATCGCGCGATCGGGCTGGCTTATGATTTCGCGCTGGCGACGTCGCAAGCGGCGGATGATTATGCCGAGCTGTTGGCCGATGCCGGGATCAAGGTGCAGACGCGCAGCCCGATGACGGCGATCGCCAAGCTGGTTTTCGGCGCGACCTATGACAAGACCCGGCTGACCGAATATGCAACCGCGCTGGAACATGCCTGGGCACAGGGGATGGCCGCTGGGAGCCTGGCGGAATATCTGGAACGCTATGCTGGTGGCCTGAAGGCGCTGGTGCGCGATGAGCGCGCTCTGCGCCGGGCGGAACGGCCCGCAAAGCAGGACCGGCAGGTTGGCGCTCGGGCGATGTTGCGGGGGGCTTCGGCCCTGGCAACGGACGATGTTGTGACGGACGAAGATGGGTTGGCCGTCGTCGTGGCGCGGCGGGAAGCGGATGGTTCTCTGTCCATCATTGCTGCACTGCCCCACGGGTCGGATCTGTCGCAGCGGGTCGTGTTGGTCGCCGGAAGCTGAGGCGGCTCTCAACGACGCTCAAACGCATGTTGCAGCGCGTCATTATATTACCTATTTGTGAAATTATCTAACTTTTGCGGGGTTGAGGCTTGGCGATTGTCGGCGCATAAGGGCTGACAAGTCGAAGACTCAGGTGCCCGGCCGGCTTGTTCGCGCCCATAGCATTCGCACCTGTTTGCACAGGAAGAGGTGACGGATGACCAAGCTCGCGGAACCCAAGGCAGCAGCTGTAGACGCTTCGGTACGGGACGCGCTGCGCGGTGCCCTGGCAAGGGGTGCGTTGCCGGGCGAACGCGAGGGCTTTGACGAAGCCGCCATGGCTTCGGCAGCGACATTCCTGGCGGGCACCGCCGTCATGCGGCTGCCGGGCAAAAGCGCCGTCGCGATCGAGACGCTGGGCGAAGGCGCGAGCGGACGCTTCATGCGGATAGCCCTGATCAACGACGATATGCCGTTCCTGGTCGATTCGATCGCCAATACCCTTCAGGCGTTCGACATCACCATTCATCGCCTGCTTCATCCCGTGCTGTCGGTGGTGCGTGACACCGGTGGCGCGCTGACCGCGATCCTGGAAGATGACGCGCCGGGCGCGCGCCGCGAATCGATGATCTATATCGAAGCCGACCGTGCCGACGCCAAGGCACGCCGTGCGTTGCAGAGCGCGCTGGACGAGACGCTGGCCGATGTGCGCGCCGCCGTTACCGACTGGCCCCGAATGCGCGAGGCGATGGCGTCCGATGCCGACGCCGTCACCGACGAGGAAGGCGCGGCGCTGCTGCGCTGGTTCATGGCCCGCCACTTCACGCAGATCGGCCATGAGTTGCGGACGCGCAAAGGCAAGGCGCAGGATGGCCTGGGCATCTGCGCACGCCGTAACGACGACGCATTGCTGGCCCCCGCGTCGATCGAGGCGGCGTTCACCTGGTTCGAGGAAGGGCGGCGCACCCCGCTGGTGATCAAATCCAATCGCGTGTCGCGGGTCCATCGTCGCGTGTTGATCGACCTGCTGATCGTGCCGGTGCGCGAAGGCAAGGAAATCGTCGCGCTGTCGATCCATGCGGGCATGTGGACCAGCGCGGCGCTGGCCGCGCATCCCGACAAGGTGCCGTTGCTGCGATCGGCGCTGTCGGGGTTGATGGACAAGTTCGGGTTCGATCGCGGCGGCCATGCGGGCAAGGCGCTGATCCACGCACTGACCAGCCTGCCGCATGACATATTGATCGGCTTCGACCGCGAGACGCTGGAGCGGCTGGCGCTGACCTTCATGTCGCTGTCCGACCGGCCCCGACCCAAGCTGGCGCTGGCGACCAGCGCGCTGGCCCGGCATCTCTATGCCTTCGTCTGGTTGCCGCGCGACGAGGTGTCGACCGCGCGCCGTGTGGGGGTGCAGGACATGCTGGCGCAGGCCGCGAAGGCCAGCGTGCTGAGTTGGTCGATCGCGCTGGAAGAAGGCGGCCTGGCGCTGCTGCGCATCACGCTGGATCTGCGCGAAGGCGGGGTCGTGCCCGACGACAATGCGCTCGACCGTCAGTTGAAGCAGATGGTGCGCGGCTGGCTGCCCGCCGTCGAGGAGGCGCTGGCCCAGACCGAGGAACCGGGGCGCGCCGCCGCGCTGGCGCAGCGTTTCGCCAATGGTTTTCCGATGGGCTATCGCAATGGCGCCGGGCCGGAAGAAGCGGCGATCGACATCCGCCTGCTGCACGGGCTGGCCGGTCCCGACGACAAGGCGATCCGCATCTATCGCAACGATGACGATGCGCCGGAGGGATTGCGTCTAAAGCTCTACAGCCAGCACCCTGTCACCCTGTCCGATGTGGTGCCCGCGTTCGAGAATTTCGGGATGCGGGTGATCGACGAACTGGCGACGCGGATCGACGGCGGTGCGCTGGGCTATGTCCAGCGTTTCGTATTGGCGCTGCCTGCGGGAGGCGACGCTGGTGCCGTAGTCGCGCGCGCCGCAGTCGTGACCGAGGCGATCGCGCAGGTGATCGAGGGCGTGGCGGAGAATGACCGGCTGAACGAATTGATCGTCACGGCCGGCCTGGAGCCGCGCGCGGTCATTCTGTTCCGGGCGTTGTTCCGTTACCTGCGTCAGACCGGCATGGCCTATGGCATGGCAACAGTCGCCGATACGCTGCGGCGCGAACAGGGCGTGACCCGCAGTTTGATCGCGCTGTTCGAGGCGCTGCACGATCCCGAGGGCAAGGACGACAAGCGCGTCACTGACGCGCAGGCCGCCATCGACGAGGGGCTGGAACGGGTCAGCGCGATCGACGAGGATCGGGTGCTGCGGTTGTTGCGCGCGGTCATCGCGGCAACGCTGCGTACCAATTTCTACAGCGAGGCGGCGAATGAAGCGCTGGCGTTCAAGATGGACAGCGCGAAGATTCCCGGCCTGCCCGCCCCCCTGCCCTGGCGCGAAATCTGGGTCTATTCGCCCCGTGTCGAAGGCATCCATCTGCGCGCCGGGCCAGTGGCGCGCGGCGGGCTGCGCTGGTCGGACCGGCGTGACGATTTCCGCACCGAAGTGCTGGGCCTGATGAAGGCGCAGCGGGTCAAGAATGCCGTGATCGTGCCGACCGGGGCCAAGGGCGGCTTCTATCCCAAGCAATTGCCCAATCCGCAGATCAGCCGCGACGCCTGGATGGCCGAGGGCACCGAAAGCTATCGCATCTTCATCCGTGCGTTGCTGTCCGTCACCGACAATCTGGTGAAGGGCAAGGTCGTCCATCCCGCAGACGTCGTGATCCGCGACGGTGACGACCCCTATTTCGTCGTCGCCGCCGACAAGGGCACCGCGACATTCAGCGACATCGCCAACGCCATCGCGCTGGAACGCGATTTCTGGCTGGGCGACGCCTTCGCCAGTGGCGGGTCCAACGGTTATGACCATAAGGCGATGGGCATCACCGCCAAGGGGGCATGGCTGTCGGTCCAGCGCCATTTCGCAGAAATGGGCGTGGATGTGCAGAACGAGCCGGTGAGCGTGGTCGGTTGCGGCGACATGTCGGGTGATGTGTTCGGTAACGGCATGCTGCTGTCCAAGGCGATCAGGCTGGTCGCCGCGTTCGACCATCGCCATATCTTCTTCGATCCTACGCCCGACCCGGCGAAAAGCTGGGACGAACGCGCGCGGTTGTTCGCCCTGCCCCGTTCGTCCTGGGACGATTATGACAAGAGCCTGATCTCCAAGGGCGGCGGCGTGTTTCCGCGCAGCCTGAAGAGCATCAGCCTGACGCCCGAGATGCAGGCCGTGCTGGGCGTGACCGACAGCGAGATGGAGCCGACCGCGCTGATTTCCGCGATCCTGCAAAGCCCGGCCGACCTTTTGTGGTTCGGGGGTATCGGCACCTATGTGAAGGCGGCCGCGCAGGGCCATGGCGATGTTGGCGACCCGGCCAACGACCGGCTGCGCGTCAATGCCGAGCAATTGCGCGTCAAGGTGGTGGGCGAAGGCGCAAATCTGGGTGTCACCCAGGCGGCGCGCATCGCCTATTCGCTGCATGGCGGGCGGATCAACACCGACTTCATCGACAATAGCGCGGGCGTCGATTGTTCGGACAATGAGGTCAACATCAAGATCGCGTTGAACAAGGAGATGATCGAGGGCCGACTGGCGTTCGAGGCGCGCAACGCCCTGCTGGTCAGCATGACCGATGCCGTGTCCGGGCTGGTGCTGGAGGATAACCGGTTGCAGGCGCTGGGCCTGTCGATCGCCGAGGCCGGTGGCGCGGCGGACCTGGCCAGCTATGTCCGGTTGATCGAGACGTTCGAGGAGACCGGGCGGCTGGACCGCGCGGTCGAAGGGCTGTCCGCCAACGACCAGTTGCTGCGCCGCGCGCAGGACGGGTTTGGGCTGACCCGGCCCGAACTGGCGGTGTTGCTATCGACCGCCAAGCTGGCGTTGCAGGATGCGATCGAGCATGGAAAGCTGGCAAGCGATCCCGGCATGGATGCCGAACTGTTCGCGGCCTTCCCCCCTGCGATGCAGGAGAAGGAAGCCGATGCGATCCGTGACCATCAACTGCGCGGCGAGATCATCGCGACCAAGGTCGCCAATCGCATCGTCAACCGGCTAGGCCTGATCCATCCGTTCGAGCTGGCCGAGGAAGAGGGCTGCTCGCTGGCCGACCTGGCCAGCGCCTTCCTGATCGCCGAGCGGCTGTATGACGTGCGCGCGCTATGGGATGCGATCGACGCGGCGAACATGTCCGAAGCGGCGCGGCTGGCGCTGTTTTCCGATATTGCCGGCGGCATGCGCGCGCAGATCGCCGATATATTGCGCAGCCTGCCAGCGGGCACGCTGCCCACCGCGGGCCATGATCTGCTGGCAGGCGGGGTCGGCAAGCTGGCGGCACAGGTCGACGACCTGCTGACCGGAGAGGCGAGCCGCCGCACCGCCGCGATTACCGACCGGCTGCTGGCGCTGGGCGCGCCTGAGGCACTGGTGGCGCGCACGGCGGCGCTGTTCAAGCTGGACGGCGCGGTCGGCCTTGCCAGCCTGGCGGGGCGGCTGGGCGTGGACGAGGCTGACCTGACGCGAGCCTTCACCCGGCTGGGCGAAGCGGTCGGCATCGACTGGGTGCAGTCCGCCGCCGCGCGCATGGAGCCGAGCGACCCGTGGGAGCGGCTGCTGATTTCCGGCGTGGCGCGCGACATGCAGCAGGTGCGGCTCGATTTCCTGGCGCAGGGTAAAGGCAAGGACGCGGCCGTGCATGTCGAGGCATGGTTGAGCGCGAAGCAGGCGCGGATCGGGCAGTTCCGATCTTTGGTCAATCGCGCCAAGGCGGCGGCAACGCCCAATGTCGCGATGCTGGCCGAGATTGCAGGGCAGGCGCGTGGGTTGTTGGGGCGGTAAGGGTGCGATGGCTTGATGTATGATGCTGAGCAACGCCCGTTCGGGCTGAGCTTGTCGAAGCCTTGCCCTTCTTTTCCCACGTTAGAAAAAGAAGGGCAGCCCTTCGACAAGCTGGACACCCGCAAAAACTCTGGCGGATTTAGGTTATTCGTGATTCATT
>CAZLSU010000135.1:0-6632 GCA_964562225.1 uncultured Sphingobium sp. | reverse complement strand
ATCGACGGCGAGATCCTCAAGCAGTGCTCCATCGGTTGCACCGAAGAAGAAGCCAGCGGGCGCGTGTATGAACTGGCCAACGGCTGCCTGTGCTGCACCGTACAGGAAGAGTTCTTCCCGGTGATGCGCGAGCTGGTGGCCCGCCGTGGCGACCTCGACCATATCCTCATCGAAACCTCCGGCCTGGCCCTGCCCAAGCCGTTGGTCCAGGCCTTCCAGTGGCCGGAAATCCGCAGTGCCTGCACGGTTGACGCGGTGATCACCGTGGTCGACAGCCCGGCCGTGGCCGCTGGCACCTTTGCCGCGTTCCCGGACCAGGTCGACGCCCAGCGCAAACTGGACCCGAACCTGGACCACGAATCGCCACTGCACGAGTTGTTCGCCGACCAACTGGCCAGCGCCGACCTGGTGATCCTCAACAAAACCGACCTGATCAGCCCTGAAGACCTGGCCCGTGTACGCCTGGAAGTCGCCGAAGAACTGCCGCCAGCAGTGAAAATCGTCGAAGCCAGCAGCGGCCGCCTGCCTCTGGATGTGCTGATTGGCCTGGGTGCCGGCTCCGAGGAGCATATCGACGGGCGCCATAGCCATCACGATCATCACCACGAAGGTGAAGACGATCACGATCACGATCACGATGCGTTCGATTCCATCTCCATCGACTTGCCCCAGGCTGATGAAGCGCTGCTGCTCGACGCCCTGAGCCAATTGGTGGTGCAGCACGGCATCCTGCGGGTCAAAGGCTTCGCCGCGATCCCCAACAAGCCGATGCGCCTGTTGATCCAGGGCGTGGGTACGCGCTTTGACAAGCACTTCGACCGCGCCTGGGGGGCTGACGAAGCACGCATCACGCGTCTGGTGCTGATCGGCCAGGATCTGGACGCAGCAGGCCTGGAAGCGCAATTGCGCGCTGCCCTCAGCGTTTAACCCATGCATCTGCTCAGGACCCAGCCCGGTGGCTTCGTCTCCGATGACAACATCGCCGACCTTGGACAGACCCCCGCCGAGCTGGTGATCCTGTGCAGCGGTGATTCCAGCCTGGCGCTGTTGGCCGAAGCCGCCCAGCAACTGCCCGACGACTACCCGAGCCTGCGCCTGGCCAACCCGATGCAGGTGCAGAATCACGCGTCGGTGGACCTGTATGTGGACGAGGTGTTGCGCCACGCCAAGGTCATCCTGATATCCCTGCATGGCGGCATCGGCTACTGGCGCTACGGTATCCAGCGCCTGGTGGAGTTGGCCGGGCAGGGCGTGCAGTTGATCCTGGTGCCAGGGGATGACCGTCCCGACCCCGAACTCAGCGGCCTGAGCACCGTGGATGCGCAAGCGCGTGAGCGCCTGTGGCATTTTCTGCGCCAGGGCGGGCTGGCGAATGCGCTGGATTTCTATCGCTGCCTGGCCAGTAGCTACCTGGGCCGCGATTACCCCTGGGCCGAACCGCAAACCCTGCCGCGCACGGCGATTTATCACCCCCGCATCGCCAATGCGCGCCTCAGTGACTGGCAGGCGGACTGGAGCACCGATTGGCCGGTGGCAGCGGTGCTGTTCTACCGCTCGCACTTGCAGGCGGCCAATACCGGTTTTATTGATGTGTTCTGCCAACGCTTGCAGGCAGCGGGCCTTAACCCGCTGCCGATGGCGGTGGCCAGCCTGAAAGAGCCCGGCTGCCTGACAGTGGTCGAGGATTTGCTGGATGAGGTCGGGGCGGCGGTGATTCTGAACACCACCGGCTTTGCCCAATCCAGCCCCGAAGCGCCCCATCTGCGGCCGTTTCGCCGCAATATCCCGGTGATCCAGGCGATCTGCGCCCAGGACAACCAGCCCGGCTGGGAAGCCAGCGAGCAGGGCCTCGGCCCGCGTGATCTGGCGATGCACATTGCTTTGCCGGAGCTGGACGGGCGCATCATCAGCCGCCCGATCAGCTTCAAGGACCTGGCCTGGCGCAGCGAGCGCAGCCAGTCGGACGTGGTGTGCTACCGCGCAGCCCCCGAACGCATGGACTTTGTGGCCGAGCTGGCGCGGCGCTGGGTCGAGCTGGGCCGGGTGCCGAATGCAGAGAAGCGCATCGCCCTGATCCTGGCCAACTACCCGACGCGCGACGGGCGTATCGGTAACGGCGTGGGCCTGGATACGCCGGCCGCCGCCTTGAACATCCTGCGGGCCCTGCAAGCCAAGGGTTATCCGCTGCCGCCCACTTTGCCGGACAGCGGCACCGCCTTGATCCACGAGCTGCTCGGCGGTGTGACCAACGACCTCGACAGCCTCGACCTGCGCCCCTGCCATCAAAGCCTGGGGCTGGACGATTACCAGGCGATGTTCCATCGCCTGCCCGAGGCCAACCGCCAGGCTGTATTGGAACGCTGGGGCACGCCCCATAACGATCCGATGTGCCGCGACGGGCGTATGATGATCGCCGGCCTGCGCCTGGGCCTGACCTTTGTCGGCATCCAGCCGGCGCGGGGTTACCAGGTGGATGCCAGCGCGGTGTACCACGACCCGGACCTGGTGCCGCCCCACGCTTACCTGGCGTTCTATTTCTGGCTGCGCCACACCTACGGCGCCCATGGCGTGATCCACGTCGGCAAGCACGGCAACCTGGAATGGCTGCCGGGTAAAGGCGTCGGGCTGTCCGAGAACTGCTGGCCAGATGCATTGCTGGGACCGCTGCCGAACATCTATCCGTTTATCGTCAATGATCCGGGCGAGGGTGCCCAGGCCAAGCGCCGGACCCAGGCGGTGATCATCGACCATTTGATGCCGCCGCTGACCCGCGCCGAAACCTATGGCCCATTGCGCAGTCTGGAATTGTTGGCGGATGAGTATTACGAGGCGCAGTTGCTCGATCCGCGACGCGCTCTGGAGCTGCAAAAGGACATCCTCAAGCTGGTGCGCGAAACCCGCATCGATCAAGAGCTGGAACTGGATAACGAGGCTGACGCTGCCGTCTGGCTGCCGCGCCTGGACACCTACCTGTGCGATCTGAAGGAGTCGCAGATCCGCGACGGCCTGCATATCTTTGGCGAGTCGCCCGAAGGTCGCCTGCGTATCGACACCTTGCTGGCCCTGCTGCGCATTCCGCGTGGCGATGGGCGGGGTCCGCAATCAAGCCTGCTGCGGGTATTGGCCAAGGCCTTTGAGCTGGGCTTTGACCCGCTGGACTGCGCGCTGGCCGAACCCTGGACCGGGCGCCGCCCCGAGGTGCTGCAGAAGATCGACGGGCAGTTGTGGCGTACCGCTGGCGATACTCGCGAGCGCCTGGAGTTGTATGCGGCGCGGTTGATCGAACAGGCGCTGGAAGGCCCGCTCGAACAGCTTGAGGAGCCGGGCTGGGAGGAGGTGAAATCGGTGATCGAAAGCCTGCGCATCGTCGTCGCACCGCGCCTGGATGCCTGTGGCCCGGCCGAAATGCATGGCTTGCTGGAGGCGTTGAGCGGTCGTTTCGTGCCGGCGGGCCCCAGTGGTGCGCCGAGTCGTGGGCGCCTGGATGTGCTGCCGACCGGGCGCAATTTCTTCACCGTCGACGTGCGTAACCTGCCTACCACGACTGCCTGGCGTATCGGTTTCCAATCCGCAAACCTGATGCTTGAGCGGCACCTGCAGGACCATGGTGACCATCTGCGTCAGTTGGGGCTTTCCGTGTGGGGCACCGCGACCATGCGCACCGGCGGTGACGATATCGCCCAGGCCATGGCACTGATGGGCGTGCGTCCGGTGTGGGCCACGGGCAGCCAGCGTGTCGATGATTTTGAGATATTGCCCATCAGCTTGCTCGACCGCCCGCGAGTTGACGTCACGCTGCGGGTGTCGGGGTTCTTCCGCGATGCGTTCGCCAACCTGATCCGCCTGTTCGATGCTGCGGTGCAGGCGGTCGCGGCGCTGGATGAGCCGGACGACCTGAACCCCCTGGCGGCCAAGGTGCGCAGCGAGCGCGAGGCGCTGCGCAAGTCGGGCCTGGATGAAGAGGCTGCGGCCAAGCAGGCCGGCTGGCGCATTTTCGGCGCCAAGCCTGGGGCCTATGGCGCGGGTGTGCAGGGCGCGATTGACGGTCGCCTGTGGCAAAGCCGCGAAGACCTGGCCGAGGTCTACCTGAATTGGGGGGGCTACGCCTATGGCGGTGCGGATGAAGGCACCGCCGCCCGTGAACAGTTCGCCCAGCGCCTGAGCCAGGTGCAGGCCGTGCTGCAGAACCAGGATAACCACGAGCACGACTTGCTCGACTCCAATGACTATTACCAATTCCAGGGCGGTATGCTCGCCGCCGTGGAAACCCTCAGTGGCGCCAAGGCCGCCAGCTACCATGGCGATCATAGCCAGCCGGACTTGCCGAAAATCCGCACGCTGAAGGAAGAGCTGAACCGGGTGATCCGTTCCCGCGCCGCCAACCCCAAGTGGATCGAAGGGGTCAAGCGCCACGGCTATAAAGGCGCGTTCGAGATGGCGGCGACGGTGGACAATCTGTTCGCCTTCGACGCGACCACGGCGCTGATCGATGACCACCAATATGCATTGCTGGCCGATGCTTACCTGCTCGACCCCGACACCCGGGCGTTTGTGCAACAGCACAACCCCGCGGCCTTGCGCGACATGACCGAGCGCATGCTGGAAGCCCAGCAGCGCGGTATGTGGCAGGCACCGGGGGCGTACCGCGAGGCATTGGAAAACCTGTTGCTGGACATAGAAGAAGACAGTTGATGACTGACATCCCCCATTTCCCACTGTCGGCAGTGGTCGGCGCCGACGACCTGAAGCTTGCCCTGTGCCTGACCGCCATCGACCCGAAGATCGGTGGCGTGCTGATCGAAGGCCCGCGCGGCATGGCCAAGTCCACCCTGGCCCGTGGCTTGGCGGACCTGTTGGCCAGCGGGCAGTTCGTCACCTTGCCGTTGGGCGCCACCGAAGAGCGTTTGGTCGGCACCCTGGACTTGGATGCGGCGCTGAGCGAAGGCCGTGCGCAGTTTTCCCCGGGCGTGCTGGCCAAGGCTGACGGCGGCGTGTTGTACGTGGATGAAGTCAACCTGCTGCCCGATCACCTGGTGGACTTGTTGCTCGACGTCGCCGCCAGTGGCACCAATCTGATCGAGCGCGATGGCATCTCCCACCGGCACTCGGCGCGTTTTGTGCTGATCGGCACGATGAACCCGGAAGAGGGCGAGTTGCGCCCGCAGTTGCTGGATCGGTTTGGTTTCAACGTGGCATTGAGCGGGCAGACTTTGCCGACCGAGCGCGGGCAGATCATTCGCCGGCGCCTGGATTTCGATAGCGACCCTGGGGCGTTCTGCGCGCAGTGGGCTGACCAGCAAGCGGCGCTGCGTGCGCGTTGCACCGAGGCCCGTGCACGCCTGGAAAGCATCGCCCTGGATGACCAGGCCCTGGCGCAGATTACCGAGCGCTGCTTTGCCGCTGGTGTGGATGGCCTGCGCGCCGATCTGGTGTGGTTGCGCGGGGCGCGGGCCCATGCGGCGTGGCGTGGGGCTGCGGCCATCGCTGAAGAAGATATAGAGGCCGTTGCCGAATTTGCCCTGCGCCATCGTCGCCAGGAGCATTCATCTGCCGCCCGCCCACCGGAAAATGCGCCGGCGCCCAAACCCACTGACCCCAGCAGCGGCCAGGGACAGTGGGGTGAAATGCCTCCGTCTACACAAGTAACGGGTGCCCGCCGTGAAATACCCACCTGGCCAAAAAAGCCCTAGGCATTCGCCCCCGACCTGACGCGGGGGCGGATGCCCGGCCCAAGGCGGGTCGACTGGATCAAGGCAGGCAAGGGCGGGCGCGCAACGGCGCCGAGGGGATGGTCAATTGGCCGGGCACCTTGTTGGGCGGGCGACCACAATCGCGTAAAGACCTGGTGTACTGCAACCGCAGCCGTGCCTCCCATGAGCTGTGGCTGGTGATTGTCGATGCCTCGGCGTCCACTCGGCGGCATCAGGCGCTTAGCGATGCCAAGGGCTTGCTCGCGCAGGTGTTCGACGACGCCTATCGGCAGCGGGCGCGACTGGCGTTGTTGACCGCCAGCGGGCAAGTGCCGAGCTGGCAGGTACAAGGCTTGAAAGCGGCCAAGGGCCTGGGGCGTTGGCTGGATGGCCTGGGCGCCGGCGGAGGGACGCCGCTCCTGGCGGCGTTGACCGAGGCCGGGCATTGGCTGGCGGCGCGGCGCAAGCGCTATCCGGCTGAACAGCAGCGGTTGCTGGTGATTACCGATGGCCGGCTCAAGGATATTGGTCAATTGCCGGCGTTGGATTGCCTGGGGCTGTTGGTGGATATCGAACGTGGGCCGATCCGGCTGGGGCGGGCGCGGGAGCTGGCCGCCGGGTTGCAGGTGGATTATCGGCATATTGATAGCCTGTAGCGCTGCTGCTACCGCTATCGCGAGCAAGTCCGCTCCCACATTCGGCCGCGTACATCCTTTGGAATGCGCTTGAATGTGGGAGCTGGCTTGCCTGCGACAAGGCCCTCAAACCCACCGCAAAACGATCAGCTAGCCCCCGGCACATTCGGCCAAAGATCCGCCACCAGAAACAGCCGCTCCGCTTCCTCCCAATCCCCGCCGTTCTGCATCATGCGCACCAACAATTGCGCCGGCGCCATCGGGTCAAGGTCGACCAACCAGTGCTGCATCTGCTCTTCACTCCAGA
>CAZLSU010000134.1:0-6645 GCA_964562225.1 uncultured Sphingobium sp. | reverse complement strand
TCCCGCTGTCCAAGAGAAACCGAATTGTGTGTCCAGCAGCGGCCGAAATACGCAGGGGTTGTAGCTGATGAGCGGGGACCCGTCAGCCTTCTTGAAGCGACGACTCGCGAAGTTGATCAGGGCGCGCAACACGCTGAAGGCCTGTACGGCTTGTCCCGGGGCTGGCGCCTTGCCACGCAGGCCTTTGGTTAGCATCTCGTGATATCGCCTGCGGCAATCCTCCTCCGTGATGGTGATGATGGGTTTGTCCTGCCAAGCCGCGAAAGTCGTTCTTACAAGACGATCGATTGCCGCCTTGCTACTGTCTTTCAATTTTCCCGGCCTGTTCTTGTACGCATCAGCGACCTCGCGGAGCGTCACCTTTGCGGCGGCATCCTGCTTCTTGGCATCGCGTGGGTCCTTGCCTTCGCGCATGCCTTGAAGGACCCTACGAGCCTTTTCGCGCGCTTCGTGCTCGCTAAATTCTCCGTAGGGGCCGATCGTGATACACACCGCTTTCTTCATGACCCGCCCTTGAGCGACAAACACGCGCTTGCCTCCAGAAGAGACCCTTAGTCCGTAACCCCTTATGCTTGCGTCCCAATGGATTTGGTAGCCCTCAGTTGGTGGTGCTACCTTGTCGATGAAGGACTTTGTCAGTTTCGCCATATGTTGCTTCCTGTCTACCCGCTGCGGGCGATGGAGGGCACCTTACGACAGCTTCTGCTGATCAACAAGGAGCATAAAAGCTTGATCAACAAGAACCAAGCAACACGAAGCTACTTCACCGACTTACGGGGCGGATACGATCCTGCCAGTGAAACTGAGCATGTGCAATGGCCTTCAGTATTTACACCCTCGGTCGGCCTTTTCTGCACAACATTTTGCATTTTTAGAATTGCGATGAAGAAGGGCTCATGACATGAATGACAACACCAAACCTCCTTGCGTGAGGCTTAAGAAACTCGCATACACCGAATATGCGGAAAAAAGCAATGCCTGGAAGTTCGATTGCATTGAGTTCTTTAACATAAATCTGATCGTTGGCAAAAATGCAACGGGAAAGTCCCGAGTACTGCGCGTAATTAACGGGCTAGCCAACTTAATAAACAACTCTTTGAAGCCAGAAAACATAGCTAGTGGTCAATACGTCGCGGAATTTGAGATTGTTGACCGCGATATTACAGTCAAATATGAGTTTGAAATATACTCCCAAAAGATTAGATCAGAAAAGCTTGAGGTCAACGGAGAAATCAAACTTGACCGAAAACAAAGTGGGCCAAGTCAACTTCATTTTGAAAAGCATCAAGGCAATCTGGAGGTTGAGGTCCCTGTAACTTACTTGGCTGCGGCTTCCCGGAGGGACTCAATCCAACACCCGTACTTCGAATATCTCCATTTATGGGCGAAATCGGTCAAGTATTTCGAATCGTCTAAAATCGATGTCGGCCACGTAACCGCTTTCGATGGAAAACTAACACCGGAATCAATAGAAAAAGTTCCATTTCAGAATAGACTGCACGTATTAGTAAAGTTTTGCAAGGAGAGATTTCCTCACGTCTTTGAAGCTGCCGTCATTTCTGACATGCGGAAACTTGGCTATGAGATAGAAGAATTGGGATTAATGCCAGAAAAGGGAATCTCCATACCAATAATTAACGGTAATGCGACCCAGGTGCTCTACGTGATTGAGAAAGGCATCTCAGGGCGCATTTCCCAGAAGTCAATATCCAATGGGATGCTTCGCGCAATCTCGACACTGGTATTTTTGCACTCGACTAGGCTGCAAAAGCATCGTGATCTCATATTGATCGACGACATCGGCGAAGGCCTAGACTTTGATAGGTCAAGCAAACTAATTGCTTTACTGATAGATGAGGCTGAGAAAGGATTTATCCAACTAACCATGACTACGAACGACCGGTTCATAATGAATGCAGTGCCGTTAAAGTACTGGTCGATACTTAGGCGTGACCTTGGGATAGTTTCTATATTCAATCATCTAAATTCCAAGGATTCCTTTGACCAATTTGAGTTGCATGGCTTCAATAATTTTGACTTTTTTTCCAGAGGTTATTTCGAGGCATCAACGGGCGAAGGAAAGAAATGAGGAAGACGCTGTTTGTAGTAGAGGGGCAGACTGAGCAAGTCTTTATTCTGCACTTTCTGCAATCGCTGGTGGCCATAAAGAACTTTCACGTTTCCCTCAGAAAGTATCACAACAGAGAAATTCTCGAAATTGAGAATAGAGGTCCTGCTCCGCAAGACACGTCACATTACATTCAAATTCTGAATGTTGAGGGTGATGAAATGGTCAATTCGTTCATTAATGACAATATAAGCAACATTCAAAGCAAGGGTTATGTCGCCGTATTTGGGCTAAGGGACAAGTTCTCCAGATCAAGAACAAAGAAGGCTGTCGATCCAACACTTATCGATACTTGGACTACTTCCTTATCAGAACTGCACGGAATTGCTGTGGAGATAACAGTCGCAGTGGAGGAAGTAGAAGCATGGTTTCTTGCAGAATACACTCTGTTCGAAAAAATCCACCCATCCCTCTCCCACGAGAAAATCAGAGAGATTACGGGGCTGGAGTTCTCAAAATGCGATGTCCAAGCAATTGAACATCCAGCAGAGATTATCGACAAGATTTATGCAAGTGTGGGTATGCGCTACAAGAAGCGTATTGGAGACTCGTACAAGATTGCAACCGCAATCAATTACGACGAGTTGTATCTCAGCCTCCCAGGAAGGCTTCCACCCTTGAAGCGCTTAGCTGCCCATCTAGACCACGCGCTTCTATAGTTGGTCTGTCACAGGTCGGACGAGGTCGGCCTTTCCCTCGTGTAATGTCATTACGCAAACGGATACTATGAGACGCAGTGGGCTTCGAATGGTCGCACCCGCTGCCGGGGAATCTGGTCCATCACTGCGTCTAGCAAATGCTTAGCAAGAAGCTACCAGTTCGAACAAGGGACGTTAAGTACCTGTAGCGTTCGACCCGCCGCTAAGCAATGGAAAATTTGGGTACACAGAGCTGCGTGAAGCAGAATGAAACGAGCTCGCGAAAAACTTGAAAACTGCCGACGGGCAACCGTCCGTGAGTTCGAATCTCACCGTCTCCGCCAGGCGCACAAAAGACCAACGGGCCTGAAAAGGCCCGTTTTGTCTGGTTTGCTGGGTCATGCCCGGCCTTGCCGGTGGCGCTTACTTGGAAGCGACCTGATTGGCCTGCAGGCCAGCCATGCGAATCTGCTCGGCTTGGGCAGGCGTCGCAAATTTCATTTCTTCACCGATGTTCAGCAGGCCCAGGCGACGGGCTTCAGCGGTCTCAGCGGCCACCTGTGCGCGGGTCTTGCCCACGGCTTCGGTTTTCTGCACCGGGGTGATCTCGCCGTTGGCGATCAGGCCGGCGTTGCGAGCGGCAATGGCTTGCCCGCGGACATCGGCTTGGCTGGCCTGCGAGGTGAAGGAGAAGACTTCATTGCCCTGGATAGGGCCTTCGGCAAAGGAGGCGCCAGCGGCAACGGTCAGGGCGATGGGCAGGAGGATGCGGGTAGAGAGCTTCATGATGATTTCCTTGTGAGAGGGTGGTTGGATCGGGGATTCGTGCCGCTTTGTGTTCGGCACAGGAGAGACTGTAGAAACCCGGTCTGTCGTTTTCCGAACAGGAGAATTACCAATTCGTAATCCAGAAAAACCGGGCAATCCCCGACAATTCAGGGACTTGTGGTGCCCTGAGGGGCGCCGATCCTATCACCCCTGCAAGGGCCCTCTACATGCGTGTGCTGGTCATCGAAGACGAATCCAAGCTGGCGGACTACGTCAAGCGCGGTCTGTCCGAGGCCGGCTACACCGTGGACGTGGCGCGCGATGGCATCGAGGGGCGCTACCTCGCGCTTGAAGGCGACTACCAGCTCGTGGTGCTCGACATCATGCTGCCCGGTATCGATGGCTTTGGTGTGCTGGCGGCGCTGCGCGAGAAGCGCAACACCCCGGTGCTGATGCTCACAGCGCGCGATCGCGTGGAGGACCGCGTGCACGGCCTGCAGGCCGGGGCAGACGACTATCTCGTCAAACCCTTTGCTTTCTCCGAACTGCTCGCGCGCGTGGCCGCGTTGCTGCGACGTGGCCCACCAGCCACGGAGGCAGCATCCAACACCCGCATGGCGGTGAGCGACCTGGAGATGGACCTGCTCAGCCGCAAGGCCTGGCGGGCGGGACATCGGCTGGACCTGACCGCCAAGGAGTTCGCGCTGCTGGCGCTGCTGGCGCGACGCAAAGGGCAGATTCTTTCGCGCACCACCATCGCCGAGCAGGTGTGGGACATGAACTTCGACTCCGACACCAACGTGGTGGAAGTGGCTGTGCGCCGCCTGCGTTCGAAGATGGACGATCCTTTCAAGCCGAAGCTGCTGCACAACGTGCGTGGCATGGGCTATGTGCTGGAGGAACGCGCATGAACACCACCGCGCTGGATACCGCACCGGTGCTGAGCGACAAGCCCGCCGAGGTGCCCTGCGCGTATTCCATCGGACGGCGCCTCTCGCTGTTGCTGGCGATTCAGACCGTCATCGGACTCGGCGTGCTGCTGGCGATGATCTATGGTGCGACCACCATGCTGTTCACGGCCAAGCACGAGGAAGAACTGCGAAGCTACTCCGCCGTGCTGGTCGACGTGGTGCGCGATGCCGAGGCTCAGGGTGGTGAAGCCGAGATCAAGGCCAAGCTCGCCTGGCTGGCCGAACGGCGACCGGGCACGTTCGTGCAGATGAACCGTGCGGATGGCAGCGAGCTTTACCGCGATGCGGCGCCCACCTTCGAAGTCAACAACCCGGCCTCGCGACCCATGGATTTCACCGTGCCGGTCTCGGGTGGCACTGCACTGGTGGGGAAACTGGTGCTTGACTGTTCGCAGGACGCCAAGACCGCGCGGCGCATGGCTTTGCTGCTGATCGGCTCTGTCATCGCCGGCGCAGCGCTGGTCGGCTGGGGCACCTTCTGGCGCGTTCGCTGCAGCCTGCGGCCCCTGCTCGATCTGGCGGGACAGACCAAGGCCATCGACGCGCGCCGCCTGGGCCAACGGCTCACACTGGCCGAGCCGGTGGAGGAATTGCAGCCTCTGATCGACCAGTTCAACGGGCTGATGAACCGTGTCGAGCGAACCTATGTGCAGCTCGAAGGTTTCAATGCCGACGTGGCGCACGAATTGCGCACACCGCTGGCCAACCTGATCGGCCAGACCGAGGTGGCACTGAGCAGAGAACGCGGCGTGGCGGAACTGGAAGACACCCTGCACTCCAATCTGGAGGAGCTGCACCGCATGGCCGCCATCGTCAATGACATGCTGTTTCTGGCGCAGGCGGACCGCGGTGTGAAAGCCCGGCGCGGGGTGCCGGTGAGCATGGCGCAACTGGTGCAGCAGGTGGCGGAGTTCCACGAGGCACCCCTCGAGGAAAAGCAACTCAGTGTTGCGATCGAGGGCGACGCAGAGGTTTCGCTGGACGAACCCCTGTTCAAGCGCGCTCTCTCCAACCTGCTGGGCAATGCCATCCGGTATGCCGAAAAGGGATCCAGGCTGGGCGTGCACATCGTGCGCGAGTCCAGCGAGAGCGTGCGACTCTGGGTCGAGAACGTCGGTCCGGCCATCGAGCCGGAACACCTGCCGCGCCTGTTCGACCGCTTCTTCCGCGCCGACACCTCGCGCTGCGAGCTGGAGAAACCCCATCACGGGCTCGGCCTGTCCATCGTGGCGGCCATCGCGCGCATGCACGACGGCTTCCCGGCCGCCGAGTCGAGCGGCGGCTCCACCCGGGTGGGTTTCAGCGTGCAGACCCGCTAGGGAAGAAACAGCGCCTGCAGGTCGCTGAGGAAATCGAAGCCGCGCTCGGTCGGCCAGACACGGCTGGCGTCGCGCTCGATCAAGCCCTTCTCCAGTGCCTGCTTCAGCGCGGGCTCGATGCTGGACAGCGGCAACCCGGTGCGCTCCATGAAGCGCTGAAGCTCGAACCCTTCGCGCAGGCGCAGGGCATTGAGCATGAACTCAAAGGGCAGCTCGGCGCGCTTGACCTCTTCTGCACTGGCCACCGCATCACCTGCCAGCGCGCGCTCCATGTACAGGCGCGGCTCGCGCACGCGCACAGGCCTGCTCACGCGGTGCGCAAAGCTCAGTTTGCCGTGAGCTCCGGCGCCGATGCCCAGGTAATCGCCGAACTGCCAGTAGTTCAGGTTGTGCGCGCAGCGGTGGCCTTCTCGCGAGTAGGCCGACACCTCGTAGCGCTGCAGGCCGGCTTCGCCTGTGAGCTCGGTGATGCGGTCGAGCATGGCCCAGGCTTCGTCTTCCGGCGGCAGCGTGGGCGGGTACTTGGCGAAGTAGGTGTTGGGTTCGAGCGTGAGGTGGTAGACCGACAGGTGCGGTGGCGAGAACGACAACGCGGTGCGCACGTCCGTCTCCAGGTCGGCCCGGGTCTGCCCGGGCAGCGCATACATGAGATCGAGGTTGAAGGTGTCGAAGGCCTGCGCCGCCTCCTCCACCGCCGCCAGCGCCTGTGCGCGGTCGTGCACACGGCCCAGGGCTTTCAGGTGCCCGTCGTTGAAGCTCTGCACACCGATGGACAGGCGCGTGACGCCGGCCTGCCGGAACGCGCGGAAGCGGTCTTTCTC
>CAZLSU010000133.1:0-6651 GCA_964562225.1 uncultured Sphingobium sp. | reverse complement strand
AGATGAACGAAGCCGAAGTGCGCCAGGCGGCGCTGGGCAAGCAGATCAAGATCTATGCCCTGCACCTGCGCACCGACGCCGGCAAGAAAACCCATGGCGGCGCCGAATCCCAGTACCGCATCCTGACCGCCGACGCCAACCCACGGATCGGCGATCTGTACACGGCAGTGCCGGGCGGTGATGTACGCAAGCTGGGCGAGCGGGTCGATGAGATCGGCACGGTGTTCGCCAACCTGGTGCATCAAGTGCGCAGCAATACCCCGCAGCCGGTGCCGTTGCTCAGCAGCGCGCCGAGCCTGGCGGACAAATCCGCGGCCGTCGGCTATGCCATGCACATGGACTTCCTCGGCCACAAAGGCGCGAGCCAGGCGCCGCAACTGGTCAGCGCCTGGACTGCCGACCGCGACCTGACCAACCCGGCACTGCCGGCGTTCCAGGTCTGCGTGATGCTGACCAAACTGCAGCTCAACGATTTGCAGCAATCGCTGAAATTGATCGTCGATGCGGCACGCAAGACCCAGACTTCGCCTAGGGATTTCTTCCAGGAAATCGCCAGCGCCTCGGCCTACATGAGCCGCGACCCGCAGGCCCTGCGCAAGGGTGGCAACCTCGCCGACGGCGGCATTCTGGGTGAATACCTGGAAGGCCTGCCGTACCGCAGCAAGTCCCTGAACATGACCCAGGACCTGTGGCTGTCATTGAGCGTGGCCGAACAGGAAGACTTTATCGACGAGCTGGATTCGAAGATCCGCCTCTATGAAACCTTCCATAACGACGTGGCCAACTGGGTCCGTTTCGGTGATGCCGAACCGGGCGATGCGTTGTACCGCGTGCCACTGTCGACGCTGCCGTGATGCTGAACCTGAGCGCGGTGCACAAGAACCGGGGCCTCGGTAGCCAGCGCTATAGCCTGGTGATCCCGGCACTGCACCTGGGTGCAGGTGAACAGTTGGCGATTGTCGGGCCGAGCGGTTGCGGCAAAAGCACCTTGCTCGATCTGCTGGCGTTGGTCCTGGCACCTGATCAGGTGGGCCGTTTTGAATTCAACCAGTTGGATATCGGCGGGCTGTGGCGGGCCAATCAGCAATCCACGTTGGCCGGGTTGCGCAGCCGGCATCTTGGTTACGTGCTGCAGACCGGTGGCCTGCTGGGCTTTCTCGATGTGCGCAGCAATATCGCCCTGTCCCGGCAGCTGTTGGGCCTGAAGGACGATGGCAGCGTGGCGCGGCTGGCTGCGCAGTTGCAAATCAGCGACCAGTTGGCCAAGAAGCCTGGCGCGTTGTCGGTGGGTCAGCGCCAGCGCGTCAGTTGCGCCCGTGCCCTGGCCCATGCCCCGCAATTGGTGCTGGCCGATGAGCCGACTGCGTCCCTGGATCCCCTCAATGCCGAGCGCGTGATGCAGGCGCTGCTGACCCAGGCCCGTGAGCACCGCGCCGCCTGCGTGATCGCCACCCATGACGAGCCCCTGGCCCGCGCCAGTGGCTTGCAGGTGCGGCGCATCAGTTGCCAGCGCGACAGCGACGGTGGCGTCACGGCGACTCTCGGGGAGGCGTGTTGATGCGTATCCCTCTGTTGGCTTCCCTCGCTTGGCAGGATTACCGCAACGATGGCTGGCTGTCGGCCTGTTCGGTGCTGGCGCTGGTGGCGGTGATCGCGCCGTTGCTGGTGTTGTTCGGCCTGAAATTCGGGCTGGTCAGCAGCTTGACCGAGCGCTTGGAGAATGACCCGGCGACCCGCGAAATCATCCCGTTGGGCGGGGGGCGGTTCAGTCGCGCCTTTGTCGAGCAACTTGGTCAGCGCAGCGATGTGGCGTTTGCCATCCCGCGTACGCGGCAGATTGCGGCCACGGCCCAGGTGGGCACGTTGACCCTGGAGATGCTGCCCACCGCGCCGGGTGATCCATTGCTGGGCGGTTTGCCTATCCCGGCGGGCCTGGAGCAGATCGTGCTGAGCCACACCGCCGCCGAGAAGCTGGCGGCGCGGCCGGGAGATTGGCTGCAAACCCGCTTTGCGCGGCAAGTGGCAGGGCGCGTCGAGGCCCGGGATGCGCGGTTGCAGGTGGTGGCCGTGCTGCCCCTGGAGGCGTTTGCGCGGGACGGTTTGTTTGCCGGCTTGAGTCTGCTGGAAGCGGCGGAAGACTACCGCGATGGTCGGGCCGTACCCGCTCTGGGCTGGGAGGGTGACGCGGTGGGCGTGAGCGAGCAGCGGGTGTACCCGGCGTTTCGTTTATATGCACGCAGCCTTACCGATGTTGAGCCGCTACGGCTGTATTTCGCCGCGCAGAACCTGTTGGTCTCGACCCAGGCGCTGAGCATCGCCCAGGTGCAGTCGCTGAGTCGCAACTTGGCGATTGTGTTCTGGATCATCGCCGGCCTGGCCTTGGCGGGGGCATTTGCGGCGATTTTCGCCGGGGCGTTGGCCGCTGTCGCACGCAAGCGCCGGGAGTTATCGGTGTTGCGCCTGTTGGGG
Organism: uncultured Sphingobium sp.; assembly: GCA_964562225.1. Taxonomy (GTDB): domain Bacteria; phylum Pseudomonadota; class Alphaproteobacteria; order Sphingomonadales; family Sphingomonadaceae; genus Sphingobium. The sequence continues at coordinate 4,182 of CAZLSU010000133.1, read as the reverse complement.
GTTTCCACGGGCGCGCTGTTGTTGTTCGTGACGCTGCAGGCGCTCTACAGCGCGGGGTTGGCCGCTGTGCTCAGCGCCGGGCTGTATGGCCTGGCCGAGGCGGGTTTGAATCAATTATTCGTGCAGGTGCCGGGCGAATACGCCAGCCACCTGTTGGCGCGGCATTACGCCCTGGCCCTGGTCGCGGTGCTCGGCGTCAGCGCCGTGGCGGCCGTGTGTGGGGGGTGGCGGGTCGCGCGTATCCAGGCTTCTGAGGGCATCAGAGATGTATAAGTTATTGGGCGCCGCCGTGGCGCTGAGCCTGGCCACTGTGGCCTGGGCCGACGAGGCAAGCGATAAGCTCGACAACCCCAAGCCGTTGGCCGATGACGTCAGCCTGCCGCTGCCGTGTGAGGGCAACATGGTGTTCCGCTACGCCTATGTCCTGGCCCAGGGCACCCTGGACGACCGAGAGGTCAGCCTCGGCTACCCGTTCAGCGAAGGCGAGGCGGGCTACAAGCAGTCGTTTATCTCGGGTTATCGCCGCGATTTTATCAACGGCCAATTCACCCTCAAGGATTTGCCCAAGGGCTGGAACAAGGTCATTGCGCCGCTGATGCCCAAGACCGACGCCAAGACCCCGCTCAAGCCGATGCTCTACTTTATCGGCAAGTACGAAGTCACCGCGCGCCAGTACGCCCAGGTCATGTCCCAGGCCCAGTCCCTGGCCAGTGGTGAGCCGGCGCCAGCGTGCGAGGTGCCTGAGGGCATGGCCGGGCGCTTGCCCAAGGTCAAGCTGTCGCGCTTTGAAGCCGAGCGTTTCTCGGCGGTCTACAGCGCCTGGTTGATGAAATATCACCGCGACTTGCTGCCGGTCAGTGGCCGCGGTGCTTCGGCGCAAGATGGCGGCCTGGGGTTTGTGCGGCTGCCTACCGAAGTGGAATGGGAGTTCGCCGCGCGCGGCGGCCAGGCAGTGAGCCGCCAGGATCTGGAAGGCCGCTTGTTCCCCCGGCGTATCGAGGGCAGCGACAGCGACGGCCCGCTGGGCGATTGGGCGGTGTTCAACCAGGTCGCCGGCGGCACCGGCCAGGCGGCGCGGCTGATGCCTATCGGTACCAAGTTACCGAACCCCATCGGCATGTTCGATGTGATCGGCAACGCCGCGGAGATGGTCCAGGAGTCGTTCCAGCTGGTTCACGCCGGGCGCCGCCAGGGCACCTACGGCGGCTTTATCGTCAAGGGCGGCAACTACCTTGAAGGCGAGGGCACGCTGTTCAGCGGCATGCGCCGCGAATACCCGCTGTTCGGCGCCGATGGCACGGAGCAAAGCAACGAGACCACGGGCTTCAGGGTGGCGATTGGCGCGCTGTCGGCACCGCGCTCACGCTACAACGAACTGTTCGCGCAGTGGCAGAAAGAGGGGCGCCTGGCCGCGCTGACCGACGCTATCGACGACGCCCAGGACCCGACCAAGCGCCTGGACAGCATTATCGCCGCCAGCGTCGACCCACGGCTGCAGGCCGAGCTGGGGCTGGTCAACGAAGAGCTCAAGCGCAACGTGTCGCTGATCGCCCAGCAGCGTGAGGAGGCGGCTGGCAACCTGATCCAGTCTGCCGCCCTGGTGGCCGAGACCATCAATAACTACAACATCCGCCTGATCAATCTGCAGAAGAGTCGCCAGCAGTCCCTGGACGCCAAGGACGAGGCCAGCGCGCAGTTGTTCGCCACGGCCATCGCCAATGGCCGCAGCGCGCTCGACGGCGCAGTGGCGATTTATATCGACAACCTGGCCACCGGCACGCGCTACACCGATGCGGTGATCCAGGCGCAGTTTCAACGGATCCAGCAAGAGTTGGAGCGCAAGCCGGTACTGGGCAAGAGCCTGGTGACACGCGCGACGTTATTCGTTCGCCATGTCGGCAACTATCGCAAACAACAGCGAGCCGACCCGGCAACGATTTTGAAGGAATTGCTCGCAGCGAGCGGTCAGCGGTCTTGACCGTTGGTTGTATAGCGAGCTTGGAAGGGACTCAGGCGGCATGGGCCGTGCTGGGCAAGACAAACTTAAAAGAGAACACACCTATGCTTTTTTCCCGTAAGGCGGTTTCCAAGCGTTACTTGCTGCTGATCGCGGCTGGCTTCAGCACCGTGCTGACCGGTTGCGCCACGTCGCCGGCCTCCAAGGTCGCGTCGAGCACCAAGGTCGAGTACTACCCCAGCTGCTACGAGCCGGTGCAGCACCTGCGCGCTACTGATTCGGACATGACCAAGTCGGTCGTCACCGGCGCCGCCCTCGGCGCGGCCGGTGGTGCGCTGTTGGGTGCCCTGACCGGCGACTCGGACAAGCGTGGCCGCAATGCCGCCATTGGCGCGGCGGGCGGAGCCTTGGCGGGCGGCGCGGCGGGTTACTACACCGAGCGCCAGAAGCAGATCAGCGATGACAACCAGCGCATCGCGTCCTACGCCACCGACTTCAACAAAAGCGCCTCCGATATCGACCGCAGCACCGCGTACGCCAAGGCGTCCCAGCAGTGCTACCAGAGCGCGTTCACCAAGCTGGTGGCCGACCGCAAGGCCAAGACCGTCAATGACACCGAAGGCCGCAAGCGCCTGGCAGAAATCGTCGCCGGCCTGAAGGAATCCAACGACCTGATCGTCGCGGTCAACGGCAAGGCCAGCGAAGACCTGAACAACTACACCCAGGCCTACGAGAAAGACCTGCAACAGGTGGGTGTGCAGCGCAATGACGTGGTGACCGTGGCCACGGCAGATACCGCCCCGGCGGTGGTGCCGGCGAAAAAAGGCAAGTCGACCGGCAAGGTCGTGACCAAGCGTCCGCCACTGCCCAAGGTGCCGACCGAAGCGGTGAGCACCGAGCGAAGCATCCAGACCGCCAAGGTCAAGCAGACTGAAAGCAAGCAAGTGGCCAGCGCCGGTAAAGCACAGATCGAAGGCACCTGCCGCGATCCGAACCTGGCCGACTGGGCACCGGTGCCTTGCCCTAACGTCTAAGCCAAGTTGTTGCTATAAGCGGTAAACGCCATCCGATCTCCGGCTAACGCGGGAGATCGGTGGCGTTCCGCGCGCAAATCGTTAAACTGCTGCGGCCACCCAATAATTACACTGAGGCCGTGTGCATGAAATTTCGTTTTCTCCTGTGGGTGCTGGGCCTGATGATGGCCAAAGCCAGCCGCAACAACCCCGCGTTCCAGCAGCAGTTGGGTGACAAAGACCTGGCATTCCAGCTGCAGACCCTCGACGGCAAGGTCGCCCGCCACTTCATCGTCAAAGACCAGCGCATCACCAGCCGCTCGGGCGTACACCCGGAGCCTGCGTTCGCCATCGCCTTCAAAGACGCCGCCTATGGCTTCGCCACGATGCAGGCGAAGAACAAGCAACTGGCGTTCATGACGGGGATTCAGGACAAGTCGATCCAGATCAAGGGCAACCCGGCCCTGGTGATGTGGTTCCAGGGCTTGACCAAGTATTTGAAGCCGAAGAAAAAGAAGGCCTGAAAGACCGAGTTGCATTCATCGCAGGCAAGCCAGCTCCCACTTTTGACCGAGTTCCAACGCTGGAATGCACTCAAAATGTGGGAGCTGGCTTGCCTGCGATAGCAGTACAACAGGCGCCAGCTTTATCCCTGGCTGAACTGCGACGCCAACTCCCGCAACAACACCTCGGCATCCAACACCTTGCTCACCACGTCCTCGGCCTTGTCGCGGCTCAGACCCAGGCGCTCCAGCAACTCGTCCGGAATCTCGGCCTCAGGCCCGGAACCAATCCCCCGCCCGCGCAGCAAACGCACCGCCAGGCATACCAGGTTCGGGTATTCGGCGTATTGGCCGTCGTAGCTCGGGTCGTGCTGGAAGCGCAGGGCCGTGGACAGCTCTTGCGGCATATCCCAGTAACGCATCAGCCAGGCGCCGATCTGTTCGCGGCTGATGCCCAGCAAGTGCTGCTCGATATAGCTGTGGCACAGGTGCGGGTTGACCTCCAGGTGCCGGCAGATCAGCGAGAAGTGCGGCGGGAAGACATGGGCCAGCAACAGGTAGCCAAAGTTGTGCAGCAGGCCCGCCAGGTAGGTCAGGCCGGCTTCCGGGCGCTGGGCGCGGGGCATGGCGCGGGTCAGGCCCTCGATCACTGCGGCGGTGTAGATCGACTGGTGCCAGTAGGGCGTGGCCTGTTGCGGATGGTCCTTGG
>CAZLSU010000132.1:2720-6684 GCA_964562225.1 uncultured Sphingobium sp. | reverse complement strand
ATGCGGGCATAGCTCCCTTTCGGAAAATACTCGGCCACGTTGATACAACCGCTATAAATCGGGAAACAATCTCTCAGAAACGGATCTGCTAGCTTTTCTGTCCAATAGTTGTGGTGAATGGAGTTTTCGAGGGCTATGTGAAAACGATACTCGGCTAAGGCCTCGTCTTTGTCGGCCATGGTTCGACTACCTCTTCCGAAGTAATCAATCTGATCCCCGAACTCCTCCTTTAACTGCTCGACAAACTTGATTCTCTGTCGGTGACCGCTTGTCACCGCATTGTTTGAGCAAATCACAGAGCACAGCTTTGTTTTTACTGGACTTTGTTTTTCTAGCGAAGAGAAATCCAACTCCGCACGAAAGCGCTCAATCCCGTCAACAAACTTGACACCCGCGAACCAATTAATGCCTGGTTGCATCAGAATGGCTCCAGGGTGTTTTGTGTTGCTCTGGGTGGTAATCACCGTACCGAATTGTTCAAGGAATCGCGGTTGATAGCGGTGAAAACTCTCAGGTTCACCAGCCACAAAGATGCGACGATGCAAAGGCACGGAAGTCACAAGTGGCATATCTGGCCATGCTGAATAAACCACCAACCAGTCATACCCCCCCGTACAATCGGTGCCAAAAGAATAGTCGGTCTGTCCCCACGAGTCACCGACTTCTTGCATCTGCCTGCTCCAGGGCCACGCGCCACCAGACTCATCGACGAATAGCACTTTACGTTTTTTCACTGTTATGTCGCCTGTTTTTTCCATCGTGCTTTGCACCTATAACGCTCAACCTTATCTTGATGAATGCATTCAGAGCTTGCTCCAACAGACATTCCACGATTTTGAGCTGATTATCGTGGACGATGGGTCCCAAGACGGAACTCTTGCCTATTTGAATGCCCTGACGGATCCACGCATTCGCGTTATTCCTCTAGATACAAATCAAGGTTTGATCTTTGCGAGAACAACGGGGTTTGATGCCGCGAAAGGCCGCTACACCGCCATCATGGACGCGGATGACATTGCTCACCCCCGCAGACTGGAAGAGCAACTCCAAGCAATGGATTCGGGAGAGGCTGATGTGTGCGGTTCTTTCCACATCACTCTGGATACAAAAAGTGGAAGGCGTCGCTCCCGACGATCTGCGTTTTCGGACAGCGATATCAGGGCTTTGCTGACCATCTACTGTCCGCTCTGCAATCCAAGCACGAGTGTGGCCACTGAACTACTTCGCCAACACCGCTACGACCCGAGCTACCCACATGCTGAAGACTATGGTCTATGGTGTGATATTGCCTCACAAGGCGGGCGGTTTAAAAATATCACAAGCCCCTTGTTGACGTACCGTTTGCACCCCGGCCAAATTAGTATTGTTAAAAGAGAGACTGCCAACAACTCATTCAAGGCGATCCAAGCCAAATATGTACAGGCTGTCACGGGCAACAGCTTAGTCCCTCACTCCATGCCGGTTAAGCAGCGGTGGGAAGACGCAATAGTCTTCATGAAAATGATTAACCAAAAAATACCTGGCATCTCGTTTCGTGCTAACTACGAGCTATATGCAGAATTTCAGTATCGCAGTAACGGCTGGCTAACGCCCCTACTACGCATAGAACGCCTGGTAATCGCTTTATGGGCGACTCGGCGAGGTCGCTACAAGAAATCCTGAGCCACAGGTTCATGAAGGACTAATTCGAAAGACATAAGGCCGAGGTTAAGCGGGCTATCTCTTGGAGATCTTCCTGCCCAAGAGCATCGCCCAGCTCAAGTACACCATCAGCCCCGCGATATGAATGCCACATTGAAGGAACAAATTTAGTTTGTCCGCCGAGTATTCCGGCTAAATGCGTCATACCGCTTTTAGAGCCCACAAGGATATCTGCTCCGGTCAACACCCGGAAGGACTCAATGAACGGACTATCAATCAACTCAATAACCTTGCATCGTCCAGGCGGCAACAATTCTTGCCAATTCACTGGAACGCCATTTTCAGAACAGTAGCCACCGTTAAGACCTTCACTCACCACATAGACGGAGAGAGCTCTATTGCCACTGGATTGCAAAATAGTCGTCAAAATTTGAAGGTACCACGCATCAGGTAGCATACGTTTTGAGAGATCTGCGAATTGCCGACCAGGCAGCAGGTCACCTCTTCGAACGTGAACTGCGACCTTCAGGGTATCCGATAGCTGGGGGGCATATTGCTCTGGGAAGCCGCCTTGCCCCGCTGCGTCATAGCAACGTTTGAACCAAGCTCTGGTGGCTTCATATTCAAAATCACCGGTTCGTTTCTCAGGTAGACGAAAAACAATGCCATCCTCTGGGTTGGCTCTCACCGCTTCATCAACAGTACGATAGGCTTCGTCGTCGTCTTGACAATTGGAGGGGATACTAATCGCTGTTGCTGGAAGCTGAACGAGCCTCAGCTTTTTATTACGCAAAAGTAGCTCAATCTCACTGCGATTTTTGGTGTGCGTGGAAAATCCAAACAGCGCATTGATATCGTCGCCAATATTATGTGTTTCGTAGACTTGCCTAAATGTCATTCGACGTATCCACTGCTTTATCCGCCATGCCCACTGGGTGCTGCTTGATTTCCGGACTTGAGAGTCCGAATAAGCAAAGGTAAGCCCATGGCGCAGGCATATTTTCACCGCATTGTTAACATGTCCAAGTGAGTGACCAATACCTGCGTCTGGATTCTCATAGTCGACTAGATAACGCCCTAACTCACTCATAGTTCAACCCTCAGCGTACAAAAATATGTTGCACTAAGCAACATCCCTGCTTTATTTTTGCGCATTAGTCCAGCCAATCATTGCTGCAACAGCTGCACTGGTGGTGTGGGGACTGTGAAACCCGTTATCAGATAACGTGTAATGCGACCATCGAACAAATAACTCTCGAACCGATTCCGCAAGATCCCAAGAGGTCGGAGCATCGGGTACAGCCTCGACAGCACGTTGGCCCGCGCACCCAATTAACTCGGACATTTGAGGATTGCCATATACCGTCGCCAAAATCGGCCGTTGCATCCAAAGATACTCATACAGTTTGGACGGAATGTACTCGGCACAAATAGGCTCTGTACCATGCAATAACAGCAATACATCCGTATTGCGCATGCGGCGCAAAATTTGCTCCCGCCCAGAGAGACCAGTGACCGGGTCGACCTCGATCCGCCCAAGGTGTCGCACGATATCTCTGATCGGCGATTTGTGTAGGGCCGCTTCAGACACCTCATCCAGTGGCCCACCAGTGAGTTGCAGCTCAATCTGCTCTCTCAACTCGGGGCTCTCGGACACCAAGGTTTCTAACGCGCCGATGATGGGGGTGAGGTTACGGGTCGCAGACAGGGACCCGAAATGCCCGATCACCATCTTCGGGCCCGGCACATACGGAGGCATTACTTTGAATGGCGCATCAATTCCCGGCAACATCATCTTGCCGCGCTCACCCAATTGGGGGTGACGGCGCCTAGCACTTGCCAATGCCTGATCCGTGAACCAAATCGCCACATCCGCGTGGGTGCAAATAATGCGCTCAACCTCAGCTTGCATCAACTCTTGCTTGCTCACAGGCTCACTGCCCGGCATGACCAATGGATCGTGCACCTCAGCCAGCCAGCGCACGCCTAGCGTTCGCTTTAGGGCGTTACCGGCCAAATGGGCTGCAAACGCACCGCCTGTGGAATAGATGAGATCGAACTTCCGGTCACGAGCCAACAGCCAGCCCTTCACATAGGCTGATAGCCACCAAGACCAAGAGCTCTCCACAGGCCGGAGAACCTTTTCGAGCAACATGAAAGGCAACAAAGGCAGCGAGAGCAGCAACATCACCAGCCTGTACACCAACGGAGAACTCAGATGCTTGCGTAAGACGTGACGCAACTCAAAGCGAATTCCTGCCGGCCCTGCCGGCCAGAGTTGGTAATGCTCGTAGTGACGATCACGGCTACCCGACACACCGCT
>CAZLSU010000132.1:0-2620 GCA_964562225.1 uncultured Sphingobium sp. | reverse complement strand
TTCTCTCTATCACCCAAAAGAGCCTGTATCTTTGAAGCAAGGTCTATGGCGTCGGTCGGTGTTGACAGCAAGATGGCGTTCAAACCCTGCGTCAAATCCTTGGCAATTCCACTAAAAGGCGCGTCGCTCACCACCACGGGCAAACCATGCGCCATGGCCTCCAACACGACCATGCCGTAAGAGTCTTCCAAGGTCGGATGCACCAACATGTCCGCAGCGCTGTAGGCCACTGACATCTCTCGAAAGCTGCCCCTAAAGTGCACCCGAGACTGCACGCCCAGCACTGTGGCTTGTTGCTCATAGTCGCTGGTGCGCTCCGAACGGCCGATCACCAATAGCTGCACCGTCCTATCAAGCGTAGCCAACGCGTCCAAAAGAGTTTTGAGCCCCTTTTTGCCGAAGTCATTGCCGACAAAAAGGAGCACCGGAACATCATCTGGCAACTCCAAGGCGCGTCGCGCTTCGGCTTTTACCGCTGCAGTGGCCGGCCCGGGCACTGCATCCACACCCGGCGTAATGACCTCCAGCATTCCGCGTGAATCAGGGAATGCTCGCTCCACCACCTCTTTCAATGTAGTGGAAGCGCAGACCACTTTCTTCTTGTACGCAAATGCAAAGCGCCGCTCTTCCAGCCACAGATAGGCTAGCAAGCGTGGGCTGGTCACCACTTTCAACCAGCGCAGAGCCAAGCCAAAGCCTCGCTTCCCGGTAAACAGCGTGTGCTTAACCGGCAACACATGCACAGTCTGCACATTCCCATGCCAGGTGTTCTCGTGAGAGTGAACGATATCGAAGCCACTGCGCGTGGCCCGCCAGGTTTTCCAGGCGAAGTAGAGTTGGTTGATCCAGCGTGGGCGCTCCATCGGCATGGGCACCTGGTGGTAGGTCACTCCGGGAAAATCATGCGAAATGGTCTGCGCGAACACATGCACTTCATGCTGTTGCGCGAGCTGCTCCACCACCGAGATGGAATAGCGCTCTGCCCCACCTCCGGTCACTGAAAAATTGCGGCTCAACACCGCGATACGCAAACGCTCAGTCACAGACCACCATCACAGCAACACGATGTCGTATTGCTCCTGGGCCATGCCTGCTTCGCTCTGCAGCGACACCGGTTTGCCGATGAACTCCGAGAGCCCTGCCAAATGCTGGCTTTCTTCATCCAACAAGAGCTCAATCACCTTGGGTGACGCCACGACCCGGAATTCACGGGGGGTGAACTGGCGGGCTTCCCGCAAGATTTCACGCAAGATGTCGTAGGCCACACTGCGCGGCGTTTTGACGATGCCCTTGCCTTCACAGGTAGGGCAAGGTTCACACAACATGTGGGCAAGGGACTCACGCGTGCGTTTGCGTGTCATCTCGACCAGACCCAGCTGTGAGAATCCGCCCGCCATCGTCTTCACCCGATCACGACCCAGCTGCTTGCGGAATTCCGCCAACACGGCATCACGATGGTCCTCGCGCACCATGTCAATGAAGTCGACAATGATGATGCCACCCAAATTGCGCAGTCGCAGTTGGCGTGCAATCGCTTGCGAAGCCTCGAGGTTGGTTTTGAAGATGGTGTCGTCAAAGTTGCGCGCACCGACAAAACCACCCGTGTTCACGTCCACCGTCGTGAGCGCCTCGGTCTGATCCACGATCAGGTAGCCGCCCGATTTAAGTTCGACCCGACGCGCCAGCGCTTTGGCGATTTCCTCGTCAATCGAATACAAGTCAAAGATGGGGCGCTCACCCTTGTAGTGCTGCAATTTCTCGGCCGCTGCGGGCATGAACTCCGCGCCAAAAGTTTTAAGCGCGTCAAACTGCTCGCGCGAATCCACGCGAATGGTCTGCGTCGTTTCACCCACCAAGTCGCGCAGCACGCGCTGCAACAGGTTCAGGTCTTGGTGCAGCAAACTCTGCGGCGGCAGACGCAGAGAAGCGTCCTTGATACGCGCCCATGCCTTGCGCAGGTAAGCGATGTCGTCACCCAGCTCTTTGTCAGACGCATCTTCGCCATTGGTGCGCAAGATGAAGCCGCCACCTTCTTTGCCCGCAAGCGCCTGCATGCGGCTGCGCAGCTCATCACGCTGGGCGGTAGGAATCTTTTGGGACACGCCGATATGGTCGTCCTGCGGCAGAAACACCAGCAGGCGGCCGGCAATACTGATCTGCGTGGACAGGCGGGCACCCTTGGTGCCGATCGGGTCCTTGATCACCTGCACCATGAGGGACTGGCCCTCAAACACCTGCTTCTCAATCGGAATCTGGGGCTGTGCTGCGCGGGAGGCACTCAGCGACTCGCCCTCTGCTGGCGGATGCCACACATCGGCCACATGCAAAAAGGCAGCCCGCTCCAAGCCGATATCAATAAACGCGGACTGCATGCCCGGCAGCACCCGTGCCACTTTGCCGAGGTACACATTACCCACCAGCCCGCGCTCCAGCGTGCGCTCCACGTGCAGTTCCTGCACCGCACCGTGTTCCACGATGGCCACCCGCGTCTCTTGCGGGGACCAATTGATCAGGATGTCTTGTTGCATGCGAAGCCCACCTCGCGCAAGGCCTGCGCTGTTTCAAACAAAGGGAGGCCCATGATGCCAGAGTAAGAGCCCTCAATGCGCGCAATAAACGC